>JBKQVI010000260.1:0-25212 GCA_052139985.1 Terriglobia bacterium | reverse complement strand
CTGGAGTTTCTACATTTCAAAACACCCGCAAGGCAAAAATCCCAGCCCTCGCCCCCTTGGGGGAGAGGGTGGACCGCAACCCGCGCTTTCACCAGCGGGGGCGGGACGGGTGAGGGGGTCCCATACCGAGCGTGCTCAGCCCAAAGCCTCCCGTAGCAACCACCCGACTCCCCACTTTTTGAACGAACGACTGCGCCCCCGAAGAACCCGGGCGCCGGGAAGCTGCTGCCCTTTTTGTTGTCGTAGCACGAAACGCGGTGGTCTCTCCATCGACCTGCCGTGGGCGCGAGAGTGCGTGGCATGATGATAGGCATGCGGAGTACTCACAGCTCTGACCCCCTCACCCGGCGGTCCCCGGCTGATGACAACGCCGGATGCCCGCCTCTCCCCCAAGGGGGCGAGGGCTGGAAACTCATACTAAACTCGGTCTCCCTTTACAACGTTTGCGGTCGTCGCAAATGTAGAAACTCCACGCCACGGGCTGGAAGCCCGTAGGACAACTTCTTCGCGTCCCGCGAAGAAGTTTGGGAATAGTAGTAAAGAGATCACGGAGAACGCACGGAGAAGAAACTCTAGGTCAACAGAATACGGAACCGTAATCCCCGACCACTCAAATAGAAGCACCTTTCTCTGTGGCCGCGGTGCGCTCCGTGGCAAACCTATCGATTGCGGAGATTAACGCGACCCTAAGGACCTTTCAGAAGCAAGAGATGATTGGTCAGCGTCCCGGCCGCCAATTCCTTTATGCCTGAGTCGAAGGTAACAAGAACGGCGCCCTGCTCCATTGCCTGCGAAAGTAACAGAGCATCCGTCCACTGTCGATGGCCTTGGATGCGTCCGGCCATCAAATCGAGGCCGGACAGGGCCCCACGATCCAAGGGCCAAAACTCATGTCCCGGGTGGTTGGTGGCTTCCGTTAAGACCTCCCGTGCTGTTACGGCGGTCACCACGCCTTGGGTTACGGCGGGATTGGTGAGCAGACGCAACACGCCGAGCTGCGTCAGCACATTGGTGGCCCAGGCGTGATGGCCTGACCTCGCAAACCAGGCGTGAGCCGCGGCGTGGCATGCGTGCCGTGGCCACACCAGCGCCAGGAGCACATTTACGTCGGGTAATTGGCGATTCATTCGTCTTCGGACAGCTCGCGCACACGGTCGGTCGTGATCAGGGGAAAGTCGTCGGGAGCGGCCAAAACGGGCAATCCGTTCACCCGGCGGGTACCAACCTGATAGTGGACTCCGCGACAGACCAACTCGGATGTGGCCTTCCCCAGGGAGAGCCGGCGACGCTTGGCGTATGCGCGAATCACCTTCACTGCATCATCCTGCAAGGATAGTGTAGTTCTCATGAGAAAATGATGCCATAGAATGAGAATTGATGTCAATTACGACGTTATGATGCGGCCCGGAGTGGGATGGAGGTTTACGAGAGCGGCGCTCGTCAGGATTCGGAGCCGCTGAGTCCTTCAGCTACTCCAGCAACTCTTCCACGGGTGTGCTAATCACCGAATACGTCTCGGGTTTCCGATCACGGAAAAGCGGGAATTTCCGCCGCGCGTCAAATACGTCTTCGCGGGCAATATCCAAGGCGACAATCTCTTCCTCCGACCCGCTCGCTTGCGCGGCAATTTTGCCGTAGGGAGAGATGATCATACTCTTCCCTGACATGCGCCACTCACCCTCGCCGCCCACGTGATTGCAGGCCGCCAAAAATACGCCATTCTCAAGCGCCCGGGTCGTCAGGAAGTTTTCCCAAGGGTCGTCGATCGGAGTGGCATAAGGCGCCACAATAAGCTCGGCTCCGCGGATTGCCAGGCAACGGCACGACTCTGGAAACAAGTTGTCGTAACAGATCGAGATACCCACGGTCCATTCACCGACCTTAAAGACCGGGAACGAGGAGCCGCCGCGAAAGTAAATCTTCTCCAGGCTCAGCAGCGCGGCGGGATGGACTTTGCGATACTTCCCCGCGATTTCCCCTTCTGGGTTGATCAGCATGGCGGTGTCATAGTAAAGCCCAGCGCGCTCCACCTCGAAAATCGTGGAAACGATCCAGACCTTAAGCTCTTTCGCTCTGGCTCTCATCCGTTCCGTTGTCGGGCCGGTGTCCGCCTCCGCATAGTCCATGAAGTGGTAATCGCGGAACTGCGGAAAGTACTCGCAATTAAAGAACTCAGGAAGGACGATGAGGTTCGCCCCGTCCGCTGCCGCGCGGGAAACGAACTGGCAGGCACGATCCACATCTTCGTCACGAGCGGTAGCCCGGCTGTTCATCTGAATAAGAGCGAGTCGCATGTTCATCAATGAGCCATGGAATGCAACGCTGTTTCAATCGTGGCGCGATGATGGTGCCTGAGCCTTCAGTCCCAGGCTTGCCCAAAGGTTATCGACTTTCTTTTTCACTTCCGGGTCCATGACGATCTCATCCGGCCAGGGGCGGATGAAGCCTTCCGTGGGCCATTTGCGGGTGGCGTCAATTCCCATTTTCGAGCCGAAATTGGGCAGGCGGGAGGCGTGTTCGAGCTGATCCACAGGACCGAGCGTGAACTGAATATCGCGCTCCGGATCAATGTGGTTCAGGGCCTTCCAGGCAACTTCGCCCGAGTCGTGAACGTTCACGTCATGATCCACGACCACGATGCACTTGGTAAACATGGCGCCGGGCATGCCCCAGATGGCGTTCATCACCTTTCGGGCGTGACCGGGGTAGCTCTTGCGAATCGCCACCATCATCAGGTTGTGAAACACGCCCTCCGCGGGCATGTGCATGTCCACCACTTCCGGCATCTGTTTGCGCATCAGGGGCAGGAACAAGCGTTCCACGGCGTAGCCCATCCAATAGTCTTCCATGGGCGGACGGCCGACGATGGTGGAAACGTAGATGGGGTCGCGGCGCCGGGTAATGCAGGTAATGTGGAACGCGGGGAACTTATCTTCGAGCGAGTAGTAGCCCGTGTGGTCGCCGAACGGCCCTTCGGGACGAATATCATCCAAATCCACGTAACCTTCCAGCACAATTTCAGCGTGGGCGGGAACCTCCAGGTCAACCGTCTCGCACTTCACCAATTCCACCGGCTGTTGACGTAGGAACCCTGCGAAAAGGAACTCGTCCAAATCTTCCGGCAGAGGCAGTACGCCGGAGAGCATAGTGGCAGGGTCGGCGCCCACGGCCACAGCCACGTCCATGCGGCGGCCTTTTCCCTGGCGTTCGAGCCAGCGGAAGTGTTCGGCGCCGCCCTTGTGGACCTGCCAGTGCATTCCCGTGGTCCGCTCGTCATACACCTGCATACGGTAACAACCCACGTTGCGGCGGCCGTTCTTAGGGCTGCGCGTAACCACCATGGGAAAGGTGATGAAGCGCCCGCCATCCAGCGGCCAGCATTTCATGATCGGCAGTCGCGCGAGCGATAGATTTTCCCGCTCGATGACTTCCTTTACCGGTCCGCTACGCACGTTTTTGGGGAAGAACGAGCCGAGTTCGGAGAGCTTGGGAAGCATCTTCACCTTGTCGAAGAAGCCTTCCGGCGGCTTCATGTCCAGCAGGTCTTCCATGCGGCGCGTTACTCCGTCAAGCGACGCAACGTCGAGCGCCATCTCCAACCGCCGCCGCGTGCCCAGGGTGTTAATCAGAAGCGGCATGGTGTAATTTACGCCGTCGCGGGCGGAGCGAGGCTTTTCAAATAGCAAGGCGGGCCCGCCGGCTTTCGAAACACGGTCGGTGATTTCGGTGATTTCCAAATCGACGTCAACTTCCGCCGAAATGCGCTTCAGCTCGCCCTCGCGTTCCAGACGGGAAAGAAAATCGCGCAAGTCTTGATAGGACACGATTGATCCTCATGTTCGCAAGAGTTTGTTATCCGATCAAAGGGTAAAGTTTAAAGGCTAAAGGGTAAAGGGTAAAGTAGCGGTGAGTTTATCCGTCAACTGACGGACCAAATGTCGGCGTAAAAACGCCTCTACATCAAACTGTACGAGTACCGTTTAAAGGGTAAAGTTTAAAGGCTAAAGGGTAAAGTAGCGGCGAGTTTACCTCGCCAAATGGCGGCGTAAAGCCGCCTCTACATCAAGCTGTCTTGGTTCTGCTTGACATTGCGACCCCTGAGCCGGAAACTATGTCCAAGCCGGTGAGTATCGATTTGCATTCGATGGTTTGTCGTATGGTGTGAGCGGGAACGTACCTGCGTTCGAGTACACCGGGCCGGGATTTATGTTGCCTTCGCTTACCCTCGTGTTTGGGCCGAGACCCCGATTGCCGTCCGGGCTGTTGGCGGTCATCCTGATCTTGATCCCCGCCTTTGTTCCCTCCCCGGTCCAAGCGCAGACGTCTAATCCGCAAGAAATCACTTCACGTGATGTTGAACCCACCTTCAAGCTTCAAACCGAACGAAACCTGGTGTTGGTCCGCGTCGTAGTGCGGGACGCGACGGGGGCGCCGGTTGACAACCTCCGCCAGGAAGACTTCCGTCTTTTCGATCACGGCAAATTGCAAACCATTCTGCATTTCTCGATGGAGAAACCGGCGCTTAAAGCTAGCGTGCCCGTCCCCGCGAAACCTGCCGAAAAGACCACAGCCGAACCAGAGGACGTGGATGAAGCGTCTCCGGCAGTCGCCACGGCTCGTCGCTTCGTGGCGCTTTATTTCGACGATGTGAATACCCCGTTTGAAAATCTGTCCCGCACGCGAGCGGCGGCGGATCATTACCTTACCAAGTCGATGCAGACGGGGGATCGCATCGCACTGTTTACCTCTTCCGGGCAAAAGCAGGTTGATTTCACCGACGACCTTGCGAAACTGCGTCAAGCGCTTCTCGACCTTCGTCCGCGCCCCATTATCGAGCAGGATCGTACCTGCCCCTGGATTCCGCCCTACGAAGCGGACCTTATTGTCAACAAGAGCGACCCCGCCGCCATCGCCGTGGCGATCGATGAATACACGACCTGTAATGCCCCTCCGGCGGCGACGGCGCAGCAGGCGCAGATGAACCTGTCCTTGGCGCAGAATCAGGTGCAAAACTTAGCGATGCAATCACTGGAGAAAGGCGAAGTGCAATCGCGAGCGGCCTTGCGGGGCATTGAATCCATCGTTCGCATTCTCACCGCCTTCCCCGGGCAGCGCAGCATGGTGATTGTCTCCGGCGGGTTCCTGACCGAAACCCTGCAATTTGAACTCAACGAGATTACCGACCGCGCTTTGCGTTCAGGCGTCATCCTTAACGCCATCGACGCCCGCGGTCTCTACACGGACACCGTCTACGACGCCAGCCAAAGCAATTTTGCCGTCACGCAGAACCCTCAGATTATGGGACAGAAGCAGCAGATACTCACAGACAGCGACCGGGCGCAGACCGACGGCATGCGTAGCCTCGCCCTCGATACGGGAGGGATCTTCTTCAACAACAGCAACGACCTGGATGCCGGATTTAACAAGACCGCGGGGCTCCCGGGGACGTACTACATTTTGGCCTTCTCTCCGCAAAACCTGAAGCTCGACGGCTCGTTCCACCCACTGCAAGTCAAGCTGGTCGCGTCCAAAGGCTTGGCGGTGCAAGCGCGCCGCGGCTACTACGCTCCCAAGAAACCGAGCGACCCGACAGTGCAAGAGAAGGAAGAAATTCAAGAAGCGGTCTACTCCCAAGACGAAACGCACGAGCTACCCATCGATGTTCACACCCAGTTCTTTATGAAAACCGAGACTGACGCGCAGATCGCCGTCTTGACGCGCATCGACCTGCGCCCCTTGCATTTGCGCAAGGAGGCAGATCGCAACCTCGACACTCTGACGTTCGTCACGGTGTTGTTTGATCGTGACGGCCACGTGGTGACCGGTCAACAAAAGTCGGTGGAATTACACATGCACGACAGCACCCTGGAAAAATACCTACAAACGGGCATCGTCGTCAGGACGCGCTTTGACGTTAAGCCCGGAACCTATCTGGTGCGCGCAATCGTCCGCGACGCGGAAAGCGGCCAAATCGCAGGCCTTAATCGCACGGTGGAAATCCCCTATTAGGAGTTTACGTTATGTCCCGCAATCGATTGTTAACGACGATGGGCCTCCTGATTACCCTGGGAGGGCTAGGTTTGGAATCGGCCGTGGCCCCTGCCGCACCTGCGGGTGAACCCAATCCTTCCGCGCAAGCGGTGCAAACTGTGCCAGGCGTGATCAAAGCGGAGACCAACCTGGTTCTGGTTGACGTGGTCGCCACCGACAAAAAGGGGAATTACATCAAAGACCTGGAGAAGAAGGACTTCCATGTGTCTGAAGACGGAACGGAGCAACCCATCGCGTCTTTTTCGCGCGAATCGGACATTGAACCGAATGCGCCCGGACATCAGCGCTACATGGTCCTTTTCTTTGATGATTCTACGATGGGCGCCAATCTTCAAATTCAGGCGCGCCAGGCCGCGGGGAAGTTTGTGGAAAGCACCGCCTCCCCGAATCGCATGATGGCGGTGGTGGACTTTAACGGCACCTTGAATATTGCGCAAAACTTTACGGCCGACGGTGATCTGCTCAAGAAGGTCGTCAGCACGGTCAAGTACTCGTCCGTTCACCCCAACGGCGGCGTGCAAGTTGCGTCCATGGGAGCTCCGTCCTTGGCCCAAACGGAATCGGATTTCGCCGCGCGCAGCGTGTTGCTTTCCATGCGCGAGATGGCCAAAGCGCTCCACGCAGTTCCCGGACGCAAAACTTTGATCCTTTTTTCCTCGGGGTTTCCTTTGACGCCTGACCGCCAGTCCGAGCTCACCGCCACGATCGATGCCCTGAACAAGGCGAACATCGCTGTGTACCCTGTGGACGTCCGCGGCTTGGCAGTTACGGGGGTGCCTGGAATGGATATTTCCAATCCTGCGCCGGGATCGCGTCTCGGACTTCCGCCGAGTTCGGAACTGCGTGGTACTGAATCGCCCTTCGCCCACTTGCCGGGACTTTGGGCGGCTTTGGCGGCCCCTGGCTATCCCGAGCCTCAGCGGGGTGGTGCAGGCGGAGGTACGGGCGGCGGCGCTGGTGCAGGAGCGGGAGGCGGCACGAGTGGCGGGGGCGGAGGCTCCAAAGGCGGCAGCGGGGGTACTACCGGCTCGGGGAGTGGTTCCGGCAGTGGAAGCACCGGTGGGACCAAAGGCGGCACTGGTAGTGGAAGCACCAGCGGAAGTAGGAGCGGGGGCAGTACAAACTCCCCTAACAATTTTAACAATTCCTATGCTAACTGCATGAACGTCAACACGCTGGGCGGAGTTCAGAATCCCAACTGCCCCAATCGTCAAATCATCCCGAGTATCCCGGACAGTGTATCGACAAACCAGCAGGTCCTTTATGCCCTGGCCAAAGGCACCGGCGGCTTTGAAATCTTCAATACCAACGATTTCCTTTCAGGCCTGGAAAAAGTCTCCAAGGAAATGAATGAGTATTACAATCTCGGGTACTCCTCGCCCAACCGAGCGCACGACGGCTCTTACCACAAAATCAGCGTAAGCGTGGAGCGCCAAGGTATTACGCTACGCTATCGCACGGGTTATTTCGACGTCAGGAGCCCTGACTTATTACAAGGAAAACCCGAAGGTAAGGTGCTGGAAGACCGCGTGGCCAGCACGCAGGCAGGGGATATTCCTGTTTCTCTTAGCGCGCCTTATTTCTACGTTGAGCCCGGCGTGGCTCGCGTAAACCTGGCCTTGTCAATCCCGGCGTCTGCCATCGATTTTGACAAGCAGAAGGGGAACTTCCATTCTGACGTCCACGTGCTGGGCATCGCCTATCGCGAGAACGGTTCCATCGCCGCGCGATTCAGCGACACGGTGAAACTCGATTACCAGAAGAAAGAAATCAAGGATTTCGCCAAAGGCCCCTTCGATTACCAGAATAACTTCGAGATCGCTCCGGGATCGTACACTCTGAAGCTGGCATTAAGCGCAGGAGGAGAGAAATTCGGTAAATATGTAGTTCCTCTAGTCATCGAACCCTTCACCGGCGACACTCTCTGCCTCGGGGGGCCGGCGTTAGGTGAAAGGTTCGCCCCCGTCTCGCAGCTTAGCGTGAACATGGACGCAGCCCTGCTGGAGGATCGCACGCCCCTTGTTTTCAAGGATATGCAATTGGTCCCGTCGGCGAGCTATCGTTTTGCCAAGAGCTCCCAACCGGTGTTTTACGTCGAGGTTTTTGATCCGGCCCTGAAGGACGCAACGCCCCCGCGGGTGGGAGTGTTATTCAGCATTATCGACCGTAAGACCAACAAGGAGGTTTTCTCTTCCAACACGATTCTGGTCAACGATTTTTCGCAGCCCGGCAACCCGGTGGTTCCCACGGGTCTCAAGTTGCCCATCAGCCAGCTTCCTCCCGGCGATTACCGGTTTGAAATCAAGGGGCGTGACGCTGTAGGCCACATTTCCGGCACTCGCAGCGCTGACTTCACAGTAGAATAACTGAGGTGAATGCAAAAGCTCTTCAGATGCCGGGCGGCACGGGACAACATTCTGCGGCCCTCCCGCTCAAAGCGATGGAGACCCATTGGAAGCAATGAGTCCTAATCTTTACATCATCGCGGGGCCAAATGGGGCCGGCAAAACGACTTTCGCGCGAGAATTCCTGCCGTACTACACAGACTGCAAGAACTTCATCAACGCCGATTTGATCGCCCAAGGTGTGGCGCCCTTTTCTCCGGAGGCAGCCGCGTTTCGCGCTGGACGGCTGATGCTCGAAGAGATCGACTTCCACGTGAAGCGTCGTGAGGATTTCGGCTTTGAGACGACGCTCTCAGGCCGGAGCTTCTTGGGTTTGATTCGCCGCCTTAGAAGACGCGGCTACAAGGTACATTTCTTCTTCCTAATGGTGCCGAGCGCTGATTTTGCGGCGGGCAGGGTTAGAGAGCGGGTCGCGCAAGGTGGCCACGATATTCCCGAGTCTACTGTTCGTCGCCGGTTTGATCGCTCCATCCATAATTTCCTTGCCTGCTATCGCCAGCTAGGGGACTCCTGGATGCTATTCGACAATTCAGGCACGACTCCTGCTATCGTTGCGCTTGAGCAAGAGGGTAAGTCCGGTATAATAAATCGACAGATTTACGCGGGCCTAATAGCTCAGTACGGAGGACCATGACAAAACCACCTGCAAACGTTCTCAAGTTGCCGTTGGAACAGCGCGCCGAGATGGCGCTCAAAGCCGCCGTCGAGAAAGTGATAGTCGAGCGTGCGCGCCAGGGTCTGCCAATGCATATATGGCGGCAGGGGAAAATAGTGGAGCTTTCTCCCGAAGAGGTGCAAATAGAAGCTGCGCGACTACGGGCGGAGTGACCGAGCACGACCGCCTTTGCATGTGAACCTGCATTCCAAATTAGGTTTCGGACCCAGGAACAAGGTTTTTCCATCCAGCTAACCGGCGTGACGGCAAAAACTCCAATTAAAACCCGCAGCAGGAAACGAAAGCCTCCAGCCGCAGTGCCAGAAGAAACCTCACGTCTCGATTACATCGCCATCCGCCGTGCATTGTTGGCGGGGTTTCGCGCCAACGCGCGTGTCCTTCCGTGGCGAGGGACGGGCGATCCTTACGCCGTCTGGGTTTCGGAAATCATGCTCCAACAGACGCAGATCGCGACGGTCACTCCTTTCTACCTCCGGTTCATCGAAGCCTTCCCAACCGTCTTGCACCTGGCGCAAGCGCCGCTGGAGCGGGTGTTGGAACTCTGGTCGGGTTTGGGCTACTACCGGAGGGCCCGCCACCTGCATCAAGCCGCGCAGAACTTGGCGCAACATTTCGGCGGGAGACTTCCCGAAGAGTATGCCAGCCTCCGCACGCTCCCGGGCATCGGCGATTACACGGCCAAGGCGATCCTAAGCATTGCTTTCAATCAACCGTATGCCGTGCTCGATGGAAATGTGGCGCGGGTCGCGGCGCGGTTGTGTTGCCTGAGGGGGAACTTACATCAGCCCCAGTTCCGCCGCACCGTGGAAGCGGAACTTGACGGGCTCCTTTCGCGGCGGGAACCGGGAAACTTCAACCAAGCCCTGATGGAGCTTGGCCAAACCATCTGCCTTCCGCACGGCCCGCATTGCTCTGCTTGTCCGCTCGCGAAATGGTGCGGCGGATACCGCACAGGCGATCCGGAAGCGTTCCCGCTTCCCCGCCCTCGCCGGGCGGCAGAATCCCATTGTCTCGCGGTGGGGGTTCTCCGCCGTGGAACGCGCGTGGCCCTGGCCCGCGGCCTCGCCGATGGCTTAATGGACGATCTCTGGAATTTTCCCGCGGCTTTTGGCAGCACCACTGAGGAAGCACTGGAATCCTTGCGCGACAAGATCCGGCGCCTCACGCGTGCGCCGTTCGTTGTGGGCGAACCCCTAGCGGAATTTCGCCACGGGATCACCTTTCGCTCTATTCACGGGCAGGTCTACCCTATCGAGACCCAACGCTCTGTTCGTCATTCTTCCCTGCACTGGTTCGAACTCAAGGAATTGCCGCGTGCGGCCATCTCCCAATTGGCCCGCAAGATCGTGCAGAAGATCTCTTAGACGAAGGTGCGTTCAAATTGGCACAAATGGTGGCAGGAGGCGCGGCCGTGGACCGCAACCGAGTTCCCCGAAGGGGAAAACTATCAGTAGCCGTGGGTGAAACCCACGGAGGGGAACGCCAACCCCAAAGGGTTACCGACCCTGGAGGGGTCGAACCGCTTGTTGCGGCGACAAACTAAGTTCAACCCCTGCGGGGTTGTGAACTTATCGGGGGCATCGTTTCCGTGGGTTTCACCCAC
Source organism: Terriglobia bacterium (assembly GCA_052139985.1). Lineage (GTDB taxonomy): Bacteria > Acidobacteriota > Terriglobia > UBA7540 > UBA7540 > Bog-366. The sequence goes on along the minus strand of JBKQVI010000260.1, from coordinate 14,477 downwards.
GGCTAATGACATTGGACCTCTTCGAGGTCTCCCCGCGTTAATGTCTCTTTGATTGTACCTTGGTATTAAACTGCGTTGCACAGGACCTCCGGCGGGCATACTATTACTCCGAGGTCGCATCAAAAGGTGCAACTCTCCCATCCGCGGATTAAGTATGGCTGCCCGTGAAGCCACTCTGATTCTGCTTCTGGCGCTGGCATCAGGCGCCGCCTTACCCTCTCGCGCCAGCGAACAGAATACGGCTTTCGATAAATACCTCGCCGCCGGTGACCAGGCCGTGCGGGACGGCCACTACGTGGAGGCGGAGAAACTCTTCGCTGCCGCCATCGCCGAAGCAAAGCAATCCGACCCTCGCCGGCTGGGACTCGCTCTAAATCACTTGGCCAACGTTTACTTTCTTACCGGAGATGAGGCCAAAGCCTCCGAGCTCAGGAAACAAGCGCTGGCAGCGGATCAGCAGGAACTGGGTCCAACGAACGCGCGGGTCGTCAATGACCTGGCCAACCAGGCGTTCTTTTGCTCCATGCACAACCAGGAAGCCAAGGCCGAAAAGCTCTTTAAGCAAGTGCTGGCGCTGATGGACCAGAATCTGGACGTCTCGGATTATCAAAAAACCAACATTCTCGGCAACCTCTCTGACCTCTATATGCGGCAGCAGCGTTACGCGGAATGCGAGCCTCTGATCGAGCGCGCACTCGAGATTATTGATAACTCCTCCCGTCCGTGGAATTCGCAAGAGGTGGTCATGCTACGCCACAAGCTGGCCGACGTTTACCGTCAGGAGGGAAAAGAGAGCGAGGCCCAAGAGCTTGAGAATCGTGCTTTCGAGGGCATTCGGTGGGGAGGCGACCCAGACGTGAATGCCATCCAAACCACTCTGGACCAGGCGAACGACTTCCAAAGCCGCGGGAATCTGGTAGCCGCGGAAGACGGCTATCGGCAGGTGATTGCCGCAACCGAAAACAAAGGCGGCCTTCGCTACGACTCCATCCTGTACTTTGCGCTCGAAGGCCTGGGCCGACTCTGTGTTACCGGCGAAAAAGACGACGAGGCTGAGAACCTCTTCCTGAGGGCTATCGAGGTCCGCGAGCTCAGCGCCTCAGAGGGGAATCGCTCCATGGCCAGTGGGCTTGGCCATCTCATCCCCCTCCTCAATCTCTACCAGAAGGAGGGCCGCTTGGTCGATATGGAACCCGTATACGAGCGGGCGCTTGCCATGCAGGAAAGAGTGCTGGGGCCTGACGATAAGGCGGTAGCCGATACGTCGCTGCTGTTTGCCGAGGTCTACGTTCAGGAAAAGAAATACGAGGAAGCCCTGCCGCTTTATGCGCGGGCTGTGAAGATTCAAGAAAAGAACTTTGGCCCCAGCCGCCAGCTTGCCGGTACGCTCGGACAATACGCGGGGGTGCTGGAGCCGCTCGGTGAGAAGGATGAAGCTAACGCTGTTCGGGCGCGGGCAGACGCCATGCTGAAGCAGATCGGCGCCAAGAACCCCTAGCGCCAGCCCGCGCGAGCCACCGGGCGGAAATGCGCTTCCCTTCTGGCATACGGTGCGAAGCTTTGGAGTGCGGCAGCTTGCTGCCGCTTTTGCCCCAGCCAGCTTGCTGGCTGGGACGCGCGCCTCTTGGGAACAGCAAAGCATAAGTCGAAATTCCCGCAAGCGAGCTTGCGGGGAAGGAAAGCGGCAGCAAGCTGCCGCACTCCAAAGCTTCGCACGCGTCAAGTGACGGCGAGACACGTTAGAAGTCACAGTGACCGAATAACGGCAGGGCTGAATCCCACCCAAGCCGCGCTTAAAAATGCTAGCTACACTTTTTCCGGAACCACGTAGGGCCGGCGGTAACCTCGGTCACCATCACGCAGCAGGCGAGAAGCCTCTTCGTCGCCGACCACTTCCCTTTTCTCCGGATCGAACTGCAAGGCGCGGCCCAGCCGATATGAAGCGTTTCCGAGGTGGAGCAGCGTGCAGGACATCAGCCCCTCCTCGATCGGGGCATTCAGGTTTTCCTTCTTCCGGCTGCGCACGCACTCAATAAAATTGGCCCAGTTGTTTCCCCCCGCGCTGGCGTGGGGTCCGGGCTCCTGCTCTTCGCCAATCCACGACTTGTAGCTGTCATAACCGTTCATCGCCACGTAACCCTTGGAACCGTAAAAAATGTTGCCGATCGTATTCTGCGGGCCGGCTTTCCGTTTCGGCTCCGCGGTATTACCGACCGCGGTGGGCACGTCGCCTCCCCCGAACGCGGGCGTGCCGATTTCCGCTTCGTGGTTAACAATCCAGTGGCGAACTTCAAATTCCAGCAGCCGCTTTTTCCCGTCCGGCATCGTGAATTCATACGCTACGTTCAGGACATTGGGTGTGGTCTGATCGTCCTCAAACATTACGTGGGCTCCGATGGCCGCAACCCTCGTGGGATACTTCACGCCCAAACCCCAGCGCGCGAGGTCGAGTTCATGGATTCCCTGGTTGCCGAAGTCGCCGTTCCCCGTGTCCCATACCCAGTGCCAGTTGTAGTGGAAGCGGTTTTTGGTGAAAGGCTTGAGCGGCGCGGGGCCGGTCCAAAGGTCGTAGTGGACGCCCGCGGGTACGGGTTCTTCCGGCGCGTGGCCGATAGTGTTGCGCCATTTGTAGCAGAGTCCGCGCGAGAGATAGAGTTCCCCAACCAGTCCGTCGCGTATCTTTTGTACGCCTTCGATAATGGCTTGGCCGGACCGGCTATTGGTGCCGTGCTGCGCGATACGGTCGTATTTCTCTACCGCGCGCAAAAATTGCTGGCCTTCCCAGACGTTGTGGCACAGGGGCTTTTCACAGTAAACATCTTTGCCGGCCTGGCAGCCCCAGATGGCTTGCAAAGAATGCCAGAAATTAGGCGTGGCAATAGAAATGGCGTCGATGGATTTATCTTCCAGAAGCTTGCGCAGGTCGATGAACGTGGCAGGTTTCTTAATCCCCATCTTCTCCATTTCGCCGAGGCGCTGACGGGTGACGTTCTCATCCACATCGCAGACAGCAGCTATTTCAACGTCCGACATCTTGGAATATTCGCGGACGTGCTCCCATCCTTGTCCGTGCAATCCAATGACGGCGACGCGCACGCGGTCGTTGGCGCCGAAAATTCTTTCCGGCTTGGCGAAAAAGCTGATCCCCCCCAGAGCCGCGAGCCCGGCGCCAGTGCGTGCAGTACTCTTAATAAAATCCCTACGGTTGATTCCAGAATCCTTAGGCATGCGAAACACTCCTCTCAAAGTTTGCGCGGCGATTATACCTTTGCTGCGCCGTAAAGGCCAAAAGAAGTGAAGCCAGGGTAGTGTCGTAATTTCGAGTGTAGCGCCGGGCTTGAGCCCGGCATGTGCCGCCCTAAAGGGCGGCGCTACGTCCAAATTAGGACACTACCGAAGCCAGAACGCCACCGGTCTGAATTTGCGATTTTGGCTTCCGGATTGAGAAGGAAATCGCAATCTCGAACTCTGGGTCTTGAACGGGATCTCGAATTTCAGATGTTGTTTCGCCCGATCGGCGGGGCGTCAACCTACTGGTAGGCTATGGCATGAGTTCTGCTGGCATACTAACCGATGGATTGGGTCAGGGTGAAAAGACCCACTCCGTGCGGGCTAGGTGCCGGGCGGCGGCCACCTGGCTCACGCAGAGCATGCAAGACTCCCGTCTGCGCGCATTGATGGACCGACACAATGTCCTTAATGGTCAAAAGCCCTGCCGTGGACTCTCAGGGCGGAATCGCAGGCCAGCGCCACCATCAAGGTCGTGGCGCTCCATTATGTGCGAGAAACAAAAGGGTTTAGCAGCTCAAAAGCAAAAACGCGCATAGCCGTATATTGTTGAAAATAAAATAGTTGAAGATTATTCCCTTATGGGACCGGTGAGAAACGCGGGGGGAGAAAATGAAGGTAACCTCCATTATGTTGTTGAAAACACATGGAGAAAAATTGTCCGATATCGGGCTCTCCATTATGTTATTGAAAAATAAAGTAGTTACCAAGCCCTCTCCATTATATTGATGAAAACAAATAGGCTTAAGGAGAACAAGCGCAGCACCTCTTGAACGACAAGCGGAGGTAAAGCCAAGCGGGGAAGGTCGGCGTAGGGAGATTCTTCACGAGCGGCGGGATGAAGGTGGGGATCAGCAAGAACGGCCTTTCGATTTTAGTTCAGTGGCAAGAGCGGGTCACATTTCCCTTGCGCGGCTTTTGAGCCCCACCCATAATTGGAACTCAGGCACTAACGATAGCAATTTTGGAGGTATGAGACATGGCTGCAGGGACAACTATCAGGACCCCAGGTGAGCGCACAACCGGCAACACCAGCCGGGTGCGAGAGATTCTCAGTTGGTATGAAAGTGACAATCCTGGTGTCAAAACCAACCTGGCGAGATTACTCAATGCGGGCAGACTGGCGGGCACTGGGAGATTCGTGATCCTACCGGTGGACCAAGGCTTTGAACATGGGCCGGCGCGGAGTTTCGCCGTGAACCCGGCCGGGTACGATCCCAACTATCACTTTGAGTTGGCACTGGCCGCGGGGTGCAACGCCTACGCGGCGCCCCTGGGTTTCATTGAGTCAGCGGCTGCACGGCACGCCGGTGAGATTCCTCTGATCTTGAAAGCGAACAACCACGACCTGTTGCATGACGAGAAGGATCCGATTCCCGCCGTAACTGCCAGTGTGGCTGATGCCCTGCGCCTGGGATGTGTGGCCATCGGCTTCACGATCTATCCGGGCTCGGCGCACGCCCAAGAGATGTACCAACAACTCCGCGAGCTCGCGGAAGAAGCCAAGGCCTGTGGGTTGGCCGTGGTGGTGTGGTCCTACCCGCGCGGCTCAAGCCTATCCAAGGAGGGCGAGACGGCGCTCGACGTGGCGGCTTACGCAGCTCACATTGCCGCGGAGTTGGGCGCGCACGTGATCAAGGTGAAGCTGCCCACGGAATACATCGAACAAGCCGAGGCTAAGAAGGCCTACGAGAAGGCGAACGTGCCGCGCGCCACGCTGGCCGAACGCGTCCGGCACGTCGTGCAAGCCACGTTCAACGGCCATCGTATTGTGATTTTCTCCGGCGGCCCCAAGAAAGACAGCGACGATGCGGTTTTTGACGAAGCTCGCGCCATCCGCGACGGCGGCGGGTTTGGCTCCATCATCGGCCGCAATTCGTTTCAGCGTCCCAAAGAACATGCCTTGAAGTTCCTGGAGACGATCATGAAGATATATGGGGGGGAGATACAGTGAACTTAGTGGTGAGTGGTCAGTGGCTAGTGGATAGTGGCTGGCCACTAACCACTCCCGATCGTGATGGGAGGGGATGGTTAGCCAATTCACCACTGACAACTCAACTAACTACTAGCCACTGACCACTATCAACTGCCCTTATGCCTACCCTGCTGATTGTTGAAGACGAAGCAAAAATGCGGCGTCTGCTGGAGTTGAACCTTGCCGAGGAAGGTTACACTGTTCTTACCGCACCCGACGCCGAAGCCGGTCTGAACATCCTGCGCCAAGAAAAGATCGATCTGATTGTTACCGACCTCAAGCTGCCCAGCATGAATGGCCTGGAATTCTTGCAGGCCGTGAAACGCACCAACGCCACGCTGCCCGTCGTGCTGATGACGGCGTATGGCACCGTCGAGACGGCGGTCGAGGCCATGAAGGCCGGCGCCAGCGATTACGTACTGAAGCCGTTTGGCATGGAGGAAATCAAGCTTATCCTCCGCAAGGAACTGGACGTCCATCGCCTGCGCGAGGAAAACCGGTCGCTGCGTGAAGCGCTGGGCCAACGTTACCAGTTTCGCAACATTATCGCCTACAGCCCCAAAATGCAGGAAGTGCTGGGGACGGTCGAGCGCGTTGCCCCTACGAATTCCACGGTGCTGCTGGGCGGAGAAAGCGGCGTGGGCAAGGATCTGATCGCGCGCGCCATCCACGAGCACTCGCGGCGCGCGGCGGAGGCATTCGTCAAGGTCAACTGCACGGCGATTCCGGAAAACCTGCTCGAGAGCGAACTATTCGGTTACGAGAAGGGTGCATTTACGGGCGCCAATAACACCAAGCCGGGCCGGTTCGAGCTGGCTGACAAGGGTACCATTTTTCTCGACGAGATTGGCGATGTTCCCGGGACGATTCAGGTGAAGCTGCTCCACGTCTTGCAGGACCGTCAATTCGAAAGGCTGGGTGGAACCAAAACCCTCAAGGTCGACGTGCGCGTCCTCGCCGCGACCAATCAGGACTTGCGCGCGGCGCTCGAGCAAGGAACCTTTCGCCAGGACCTTTACTACCGGCTGAACGTGGTGCCGATCAGCATCCCGCCACTGCGCGAACGTAAGGAAGAGATTCCGTATCTTGTCGACTATTTTATCGACCGATTTACGCGCGAGTCCGGCAAATCCCTTTCCGGCATCACTCCACCTGCGCTAAAACTTCTGATGGATTTTCACTGGCCCGGCAATGTGCGCGAACTCGAAAATATCATCGAGCGCGCCGTAGCTCTTTCCTCGGGCACCGTACTGGACGTTGCGGATATCCGCCTGGATGTTTCACCGTCGATGTCCTCCAACGCTCATGTGACCGATTCGACGCCCTTTCCACCCCCGGGAATGACCCTGGAACAATTCGAAGACGAGATCATTCGCGAAGCGCTGCGCCGCGCCAATGGCAATAAAAGCCAGGCAGCCCGCCTTCTTGGCCTGTCGCGAAACGCCTTGCGGTATCGCCTAGCCAAGCTCGGGGTTCCGGACGAGGAAGAAGGAAGTAGGCAGTAGGCAATCGGCGGTAGCTGGTGCCGTAGAGCAACGGAGGCGGATCAGGGCTTGCTTTCGCGGGCAGGCAGGGTCTTCAGGATGGAGTCCAGGATTCCGTTGACGAATTCAACCGAACCTTCACCGGAAAAGCGCCGCGCGACTTCGAGTGCTTCGTTGATCACGGCATGAGGCGGAGTTTCCGGGCAATGGAGCAACTCATAAACGGCTACCCTGAGGACGCTTCGATCGACGGCCGCCATGCGCTCCAAGCGCCAATTCGCCGCGTGCTCTCGAATCAAGTGGTCAAGATGTTCGATGTCGTTAACCGCTCCTCGAAAGAGCTCGCGGGCGAAGCTTTCAACTTCGATGCCGCCTTTCCGTTCATCAAAAAACGTGGCGCCAACCTGTTCTGGTGTGTTGCCCCCCAGTTCCCACTGGTAGAGCATTTGCATTGCGTATTCGCGAGATTTTCGTCTTGAAGCCATGTGTCCTTTGGCAGTAGTCCGTTGTCAGTTGTCCGTGGCAGTCATCAGTTCTCAGTCATCAGTGACGGCCGATTCTACCAGACCAAGGTCTTCTCCCAAAATCTAGCGCACGTGAACTACTACGGACAACTGACCACGGATTACGGACGATGAGAAGGGCGCAGGCGACTAGTGACCCGTAAACTTAGCAGGCCGTTTTTCCAGAAACGCCCGCGTGCCTTCTTTCATATCCGCGGTCGTACAGCACAGCCAAAAGAGGGTCGCCTCCAGAAACTGCCCTTCGGCCGCCGACATTTCCATTCCGTGATTGACTGCTTCCAGTGCAAACCTTATGGCGAGCGGGGCATTGGCAATAATCTTCCGCGCCAATTTTTCCGCCGCCGCCAGCAACTCCGGCGCAGGAACGACCTGGTTCACCAACCCCACGCGATGGGCTTCCGGTGCAGTGATCGGCTCGCCGGTCAAAATCAACTCGAGTGCCCGGCACTTCCCCACCAGACGTGGCAGCCGCTGCGATCCGCCATACCCCGGAAGGAGTCCAATCTTAACTTCCGGCTGTCCCAGACGAGCGGTTTCGGCGGCGATGCGCAGGGTGCATGCCATGGCAAGTTCGCAGCCTCCACCCACTGCGAAACCGTTAATTGCCGCGATTACGGGTTTGCCGAGGTTTTCGATCAAATCAAACACCCGCTGCCCAAACCGCGCAGTTTCCTTCCCCTCCACAGGGCCTTGGAGAGCCAGTTCGTTGATGTCAGCTCCCGCCACAAAGGCTTTCTCACCGCTGCCGGTGAGAATCACCACGCGGACTTCTTCATCCCTCTGAAGGGCTTGAAAGCAATCGAACAATTCCTCCATGACCTTGCGGTTCATGGCATTCAGCTTCTCCGGCCGGTTAATCGCAACGTAGCCGATGGCATTTCGCTTGTCGTACAGCAGCGTTTCATAGGCCATAAGTTTGTCCCCACGCTTCCAGTATGCGATGCACGAATCTGGGACTCGGAGGTGAAATCAACTCGGAAACTTGGAGATCAGAAGCTGTTTCCCGCCTTCTTTGTGCGAGCGGTCCAGGCAAACCTCCAGCCGGTTGATCACCTCGGTGACGCCATCCACCGCGCCAAAGTTAGGGCCCAGGGGAACATCACAAACCGCCGCGCAGAAATTGGTCGCGCCGGCGCCATTCACCCGAACTTGCGCCAGCGCCCGGCGCACTTTCTCCGCCGCCAGGGCTGCCTGCGGCAACGCCGTATCCGGAAACACTACGACGACGGAAAGCGGACTGTATCGAATGGAAAGGTCGTTCTGGCGCAGTGTGGGTGTAAAGGCTTTTCCAACTTGCACCACGAAACGCTGCACACCTGCGTCGCCCAGCAATTTCATCAGGGCACGTGGGTTTTCCGGTTCAAGCAGACAAACCGACAGAGGTTGGGATTGATCCTTGGAGCGCCGCGCTTCGGAAAGCAAGCATTCCAGATAGGCGCTTCGAGGAAGCAAGCCGGTTTCTGGATCGGTGCCGGCCAAGGAACGCACAAGCCGCCGCAACTTGGTGTTATTGATCGCGATGACCACTTGCGTAGCGATGGCTTTGAGCAGCAGGCATTCACCCGGAGACCAAGTGCGCGGCGCATCGCATTGTTCCAAAAGCAGCAACCCGGCGGGCGTGTCCTTGTCAATCAGGGGCAAAACGTGTAAGGAGCGAATTGACAATTTCTGAACTTCCGTCGTGACCACGTTGAGCGCCGGACCTTGGGCGGCATCCTCGAGTGACCATCCATCCGGACTCGAAGGAGCCCGCGCCATGAGGGAAGCGAAAAGCTTTGTTGCGGCCGCGGAATCGGAGGACGAAGTCATCGGGGAACAGTATTCGGCTGTGAGCAGAGGAGGGCGGTCTGGCAACCCAACCGCTCCCCAGCAGCGACTGGTGTTCATCGCACGGCCAATCTCATTGACTACGACCTGAAGCACTCCTTGCGGAGTTGATTCGCGATGAATGTGAGCGGTAATTTCCGAGATTTTCCGTAAATCGTCAAGAGATTGAAATGACGCGGTCCCCGAGGAGGGGGTATCGGGCCAGAGGTTTGGTGCAACCGCGGGCGCCGGCGCTTTGAATTTGGGGATGTATGCCGCAGCTTCGTAGAGATCGCGAACCCTCTGGTTCTTCTCGTCGGCGCCAGGAAAAAGGCGATCGATCTTTTCCAGTGTCTCTCCCAGTTTCGCGGAGAGTTGATACTGCTGGTACATCTCTCCCTCGACCAGGAGGTCTTCCAACGATTCGGTCTTTTCCGCCGCGGCCGCCGCTCGCATGGCTGGAGACGCGCGCACGGACGAAGGGGGTTCCATGCGCGAAAGAATATTCTTGTACCAGACGGCGTCGATGTGTCCCTCAAGATTGAGCAGACGATCGTAGTGGCCTGCACCATAAGGGTCAACATCCAGAATCCGTTCCAGGATGTCGGCCGCCTTTTGATATTTCTCGCTGGCCAGGTAGAGGTTAAACAAGCGGGAGAGCGAACGCCGCAGTCCGTCCTCCTTGTTCATTTCGTTGTAGAGTTCGCTGAGGATCTCCAGAACATCGAGGTTCGATTCGTCAGTTTCGTACACCTTCTCAATGATCTTTAGTAACTGGTCACGCTTGCCTTGCTGGGTAAGGCGGTCCTTGAGTTCGTTCGCGATTTCCAGTACTCGCTGGACAGCGCCCGTCTGGACCAGGCCCTCCATGAGTTTCAGGACCAGATCCACGCGGTCGGGATTGGCGTTATAGAGCTTCCAACATAGCGGCTGCGCCTGGGCATGATTGCCAATTCCGAGGAACGCCCTGCAAGCAAACTCCAGCACTTCCAGACTATCGGGCTCCTTCGCCAGCAGCGGTTCAACCAGTTTTGTAGCTTCAGCGTACTCTCCGCGCTTCAGAAAGAGCTCCGTCGCGGCAGCGGAGGCAACCTCATCGGCCGGATCGAGCGTATGAGCTTTGTCTATTATCTCTTCCCAACGTGTTTCGTCTCCGGCGCGACGGGCGAGATGCGCGGCACGCAGCAGCGCCGGCATTGCCACCTTGGGCTGGCGCGAGCGGACGGACAGCTCGGCGAGTTCCAGGTGCTCCTCCAGGTTGTCGGCGTCGAGTTTGACAATGCGGGTGAGGCAATGGAGCATCTGCGTGCTCATTCCGGCTCGGCGATAGTGTACCAGAGCCTCTCGATAAGCTTCGAGCGCCTCGGTGTTTTTCTGGCTTTTGTCCAGCAAGCCAGCCAGCTTCATCAGACTCGCGGCATCCTGAGGCGTTTGCTTAAAGACTCTGCGGCAGGTTGCGATTGCCTTGGCAATGTCCCCCCGTTTTATGTAGTAGTCCGTCAATTGCGCCTGGTAGCGCAACGCCTCAGTCGTGCGATTTGTTTTGATGCTGAGGTCGCCCAAGTTGACAAGGGCCTCTTCGTCGTTGGGTTCATAACGGAGAATTTCCTGATAGGTCTCGATGGCAGCTTCGAACTTCTGGCGCTGGAGGTACTTGTCGGCTTTTTCGTAGAGCTTGTTTAGATCCGGCATTGTCTCGTGTAAAGGCTCTCGCGCCCGCGAGGAAACTTCATGTCAACCCGCAGTTTGACAGGATAGCTCCCTTTTGCCGGATTTTCAAAGGATGCTTGCCGAGCGGGTCGTCCGGCGCGGGTCAGGCTGCCGCCTCAAGTCGAGGTTCCAGAAGAAGGATTGAACTCCGTGCAGAGCCGTTGTAAGATTTGAGCCATTGAACGGTGGCCTGCGGCGGAAAGAATTGTTTCGATCAATCGCGCGCGGCTGGCACTGCTATGTGGTGGGAGAAGAAAACTCGGCCGGAGGCGGAAACTGCCAGTGTCCGCCCAATGGAGGCTCCGCCGGCGCCTCCGGAAGCAAAAACTTTTATGAGCGAACCGACACCGAAGTCCCCAAATCCGTCCGCGGCGGGACACCCGCACACCCTGTTGGGCCGCACCGTGGTGCTGCACGGGCAATTATCCGCAGACGAGGACCTGTTGATCGACGGGCAGTTTGAAGGAGACATCAATCTCGACGACTATTGTCTGACCATCGGAACGGAAGGCCGTGTCAAGGCGGAAATCCGTGCGCGCCAGGTCGTAATCCTGGGGTCGGTCACCGGCAACCTCTCGGCTCGTGAAAACATTGAGATCCGGCGCACCGGACACGTGGAGGGTAACCTGGTGGCGGCAACGGTGGCGATCGAAGACGGCGCTTACTTAAAAGGCAGCATTGACATCGCGCGCGGCGACAGACCAGAGACATCACTCGATGCCGAAGCTCCAAGCCTTTTAAAGACCAGCGCCTAACCTGGACGTTATTAGACGGACGGGAAGAGCGCAATTGACCTCGATGGAGTCTTTCCTTTGCCGCCTAGCCACACAAGCAGCAGAGACACTCCGGGGCGTACAGTTTGACATGGCTCTGACCAAAAGCCAGGAAGAGAGGGCCCAGACGGCTGCCGCGTCGGCGGGCGCCAGCCGTGGACTCCAATGGCTCTGGCAACATCTCTCGCACGTCCGCCATCCTCACTGCTTTGAGTGCGGTCCGGTTCGGCGATCCACTTTAAACGTCCTGCTCCTGCGGGGCGCCAAGCTTTACCTTTCGGACCTCGTAACCCCGCTGCAAAGAGGCCATGCAGCCTTCTGGTCGCACCAAGGCAAGACACCTGTCTTCGTGATCGATGAATTCCTGGCCCTGATCCCACCGATTCCGCCAGAATCACTTTCCGCCATCTGCTGCTGGGGACTGCTGGACCTCCTCCCGCACGAGGCACTGCCCCCGTTACTTGAGCGCTTCCATACCTACCTTCAGCCTGGTGGCGTGCTGTTTAGCATTCTGCGCGAGCCACAAGCCACAACCGGCGCCGAGACCAGTTGGTGGTTCGAAAGCCTCACCGTCCTTGGATCAAGCGACACCACGCAGAAACCGTTTCCCTACCCCGCCGTGACCAATCGCGAAATGGAACGACTGTTTCCGGCAAGCGACATCAAAACTTTTCTGATGCGTTCCGGGCGCCGAGAAGTGCTGGGAGTGAAGTAACACTCCCGGACAGCTTGTCTCTTGACAAGATGGTAAGAATAGCGTAGCCTATCAGTGAAGGTTCGCCGCCGCGATTTTGAAAGTTCCTGCCATGACGCGCGCCCGATTTGACTCCCGTTCCCCTCAAAAACCCAAGGCCCCCTGTGTCTGTTGGGAAAGTCTCCGCCAAGGGGATGCGCGGTTACGGTCGACAGGCTACATTTGGGGGAGGGAAACGCCGGACCCAAAAGGACGTAAGATCTCCTATTCTCTCGCGATGTTTATGATAATAAAGAAAACGGAAATTCGAGGATGCAAGAGCAGCAATCGAAAATCCACGATGATATCGATGGCTTCATGACTTAGTCATACCGGCGCCGGATCATCCGACCAACGAATGAACCCATGAACGGATGGCACGATCTTTGCAGATTCTTTATCGTCGCCGTAAGAAATTCGCGGGAGATCGCCGCCCTATCTTTTGGGGTTTCGGAAATTTGAAAAACTGATTAAGATTGAGAAGAGATAGATTCAAAGTTTTTGGAATTCTAGGCCGCGCTTTTTCCCGGCGGGCAAGTGTCTTGTGCGAGACGAGACGTCTTTAGGGGTACGACTCAGGAGGGTAGCAATGAAATCGTCCAACACCGCAATGGAATCGGCAAACTTCACCGAGCTCCTGTGCGGGACGGGCCGCCCGGCGGTAGGCACCATGGAGGAGCGCGCGCGGTTGGAAGACCCCGCATTGCTCAAAACCATGCTGGAACAGATGATCCTGGTCCGCCGTTTTGAGGAAAAATCCGCAGAACTTTATACATTGGGGAAAATCGGGGGGTTCTGCCACCTCTATATCGGGCAGGAAGCGGTGGCCGTGGGGGCTCTTTCCGCCACACAACCCGATGACTACACCTTTACGTCCTACCGTGAGCACGGTCATGCCCTGGTGCGCGGCATGGACCCCGGCGAGGTGATGGCGGAGCTTTGCGGCAAACAAAGCGGCGTCTCCAAAGGCAAGGGCGGGTCGATGCACTTGTTCGACAAGCGGCGCAGCTTTATGGGTGGCCACGGGATTGTCGGAGGACAGATTCCGTTGGCGGCCGGCACGGCTTTCGCCTCGAAATATCTGAAGCAGCCTCGCGTAACGCTCTGCTTTTTCGGAGAAGCGGCTGTGAACATCGGTTCCTTCCATGAATCCTTGAACCTCGCCGCGCTGTGGAAGCTTCCCGTCATCTTCATTTGTGAGAACAATCGCTTCGGCATGGGGACGCCCATTGAACGCGCTTCTTCGCTCTATGAGCTGTCGCAGAAAGCTTGTGCCTACAACATGGCACGTACCTGGGTGGATGGCATGGATGTACTGGCAGTGCGCGAGACCCTGAAAGAGGCGGTGGACCGCGCGCGCAAGAATAGCGCCCCCACGCTCATCGAAGCGCGTACCTATCGCTTCATGGGCCATTCAATGTCAGACCCCTCGCACGGCCATTACCGCACCAAGGTAGAAGTGGAAGAGCAGCGCCGGCACGATCCCATCAAACAGTTCAGCGGAGCCCTGGAGGCAAACGGCATCGTGGACCAAGCCTTCATCGACGAACTTGAGCAGAAGGTTCGCGACACGGTGGAAGAAGCCGTGGCATTTGCGGAGCGCAGCCCGCAACCGGACGCCCAGGAACTTTATACAGATGTGTATGCGGATTGACGATTGCCGATTGACTAGGCCGGGATTGGGGCGGTCTGGTCGGCAGGAACCGTCAATCGGTCTCAATCGGCAATCAAGAATCGACAATCTTCGGAGCGTTTAATGTCCATATTGACCTATCGTGAAGCCCTCAACCAAGCCATGAGCGAGGAAATGCACCGCGACGAGAACATCGTCCTGATGGGCGAGGAAGTAGGCTTCTATAACGGCGCCTACAAAGTCAGCAAGGGCATGTTGGAGGAATTTGGACCCATGCGCGTGCTTGACACTCCCATCACCGAGTTGGGCTTTACTGGGCTTGGTGTCGGCGCCGCCATGTCAGGGCTGCGGCCGATTGTGGAGATGATGACGTTCAATTTCTCCATGCTGGCCCTCGACCAAATTGTGAACAGCGCCGCCAAGATGCTCTACATGTCGGGCGGGCAGTTCAATATCCCCTTAGTGGTTCGCGGCCCCGGGGGCGCCGGCCACCAACTGGGCGCGCAGCACTCACAAGCGCTGGAAGCCTGGTTCTGCCACGTGCCAGGGCT
>JBKQVI010000259.1:0-16230 GCA_052139985.1 Terriglobia bacterium | reverse complement strand
ACTATGCATGTCTACATACTTAGGGCCAAAATCGCACTTAACCCCACAAGGCAACACAAGTTATCTCAAAAACTTAGAGGTGAACATCGGTTGCAAATTCCGGTTCAGCCTGTTGCCCGTACCTTTCCGCCTGCACACCCCCGCCTCAACTCCCGCCTCACGACCCCACCGCAGAAACGCCCAGTTGTTACGCTAGCGGCTTACGCACACGTCCTATTAGTCCATCCCCGCGTTCCAATTAATTCATGTTTCGCGTACGGTCACAACGCGTCTCAAGGTAGAATTCCTTGAAGCTGCGTCGGTTACCGTCAGCGTGTAGTTGCTGGCGGTTGTTCCGGGGTAGAGGGCGTCGTGCCGCTGCCTCCATAACAAGCTAATCGGCGAAAACGTTGACAGCGGATGGCATGTAGGGATAGGTTATTAAAACGACGTCGCGGAGAGGTGGCCGAGTGGCTTAAGGCGGCGGTTTGCTAAACCGTTGTACGGTCAAAAGCTGTACCCAGGGTTCGAATCCCTGCCTCTCCGCCAGTTTTCATCCCCTCCAGCGCAAAGCAAGCTCGCATCCAGTCCTTCATCCGCCCTAATTAGGCGTCGGGAACAATCATTTGCGGGAGCGTCGGACCGGCGGTTTGGTTTCACCCTCGCGAATGGGGCCCATCAGCTTGAGGTTCTTCTCGATCAAAGCGTAACGCTGCTTCACACACGCGTGGCTGCGCAGAGGGTCTTCTGGCGTGTGCAAAACATAATCGAGAAGCCTTTCCACCGTGCTGGTGGCCACGTGCAAGCGCGTGTCGGAAGAGCCGTAGTAAATGAATACCTGACCATCCCGGCGCGCCGCCCACCCGTTACTGAACACCACGTTCGACACATCGCCGACCCGTTCCTCTTCCTCTGGGGCCAGGAAGTAACCGCCCGGCCGGTGAGTGACTACCTGCGGGCGGTTGAGTTCGCAGAGGAAAAGGTACAGCACATAACGCAATCCGGCCGCGGTGTTTCGTACTCCATGCGCGAGATGAAGCCAACCTTGCGCAGTTTTGATGGGCGCTGGGCCGAGGCCGTTCTTCACCTCTTTGATCGTGTGATACTCACGGTTATCGATGATGATCTCCTCGTCAATCACTGCATTTTCTATGCTGGTGGCAAGGCCCCAGCCGATGCCTCCACCCTTGCCGGCCTGAATGAATTCGTCCTGAGGCCGAGTGTAGAATGCGTATTTGCCGTTGATAAACTCGGGATGGAGCACCACGTTGCGCTGCTGCGGCGACTTGGTTCTTAAGTCGGGAAGCCGCTCCCAATTCTTCAAGTCCTTGGTTCGCGCGATGCCGCACTGCGCCACGGCCGAGGAAGTGTCCCAACTGGGGGCTTTCCGATCTTTGCGCTCGGTGCAGAAGAGGCCGTAGATCCATCCGTCTTCGTGCCGTACTATGCGAACGTCGTAGACGTTGACATCGGGGTCGCGGGTCTCCGGCATCAGGATGGGGTAATCCCAAAACCGGAAATTGTCGATGCCGTTGGGGCTTTCGGCAACGGCCAGGAACGATTTGCGGTCAACACCTTCCACGCGGGCTACCACCACGATCTTGCCTTTGAACTCGACGGCGCCGGCGTTGTACGTGGAATTGATTCCCAGACGTTCCATGAGGTAGGGATTCGTCTTCGGATCGAAGTCGTAGCGCCAGAACAGCGGGGTGTGTTCGGCAGTGAGCACGGGATATGCGTAGCGATCGAATACGCCGTTGTCCGTGGAAACTCGACGATTCTTGCGAGTCACCAGTTTATGGTGGCGCTTCTCGATCTCCCGAAGCCGTTTCTTGAATTCAGCACGTTCCATTTCGATTCTCCCATTGCCGGAATATTGATCTACGCGGGCGAGCCGTGGAGTCGTCCGAGGTTGTCCAGCCGGGCCATAACTTCGAAGCACGTCCGGCTGTTGTGGTATGGGCACTTCCAGGGATCCACTTTGAATTTGTCCTGGCTCGGAACGCCCTCTCGCGAGACCTTCCAAAACCATTCGCCGTATTGGCGATCCACGATGCACTTCTCGATGAACTTCCAGGTCCTGCCGGCAGCGACGTAGAATTCCCTCCGGCCCGAAAGCTGATAGGCGTTCAGAAATCCCACCACCGCTTCCGCTTGCGGCCACCAGTGCTTGTCGGTGTCGATAATCCCGCTCGCATCGGCCTCGTAGAGAAGCCCGCCGTCAGAATCGACCGCCTGGTCGAGCACTGCCTGGGCCATCAACAGGGCTTCTTCCCGAACGGCCTGGAGAATACTTTCGTCGCCAAGGACTTCGGCCGCCCCACACAATAGCCATGTTCCTTCGATGTCATGACCAAAGGAAATATGATCGGACTGTGAATGCCACTCGTCGTCAAAGAACGTGCGGAAATGATGACTCTCGCGGTCGATGATGTGCTCAAGGAAAACCTGGATGAGTTCCTTCAGGCGGCTGCGCAACCTCGGGTTGTCCTGGCAGCGCAGCAGATTGGCGTAGGCCTCGAGTAGGTGGAGGTGCGTGTTCATGGACTTCTTTGCGTCCATGTCTACCTCGCTCAGGCGCTGATCGTCGGCGAGCGTCCAATCGCGCTCGTAGGTTTCGAAGTGACCGCGGTGGAGGGCATCGTAGCTGGCGGACTCAATAGCCTCATAAATCTGGAGCGCTTTGGCGAAAGCGTCCTCGTCGCCCGTGGCGCCGTGGTATTCCACTAGCGAGTAAACGGTAAACGCCTGGCCATAAATGCGCTTCTTCGTTTCCACCGGCCGACCGAGATAATCCACCATCCAGAAGACGCCGCTCGACTCGGTGTCCCAGAAATGCCGCGTAATGTAGTCGTAAGCCCGGCGCGCCATTTGCAGGTAGGCCTCTTCGCGATACACGCTGAAAGCCTTGGAGAATGTCCACAGAATGCGGGCATTCAAGATGAGCCCTTTGGGCGCGAGCGGATCGATGGTCAGGTCATTCGACATCTGCCCTCGGAAGCCGCCATATTGCTCATCCACTGCGTGCTTCAGCCAGAACGGCAGGATATTTGATCTCAGTTCAGTCTCGACTCGTTGGCGGAAGTTCTGCACGCAACTACTCCCACGGTCTGAAGCTCTGCACCCAAATGAGCGAGGTAGCGCGGACCTGTTCCGTAGGTCCGCGGTTCGTCCCTTACTGGCGAGTAAAAGCCGCGGACCTACAAAGCAGGTCTGCTACACTTACTGCTACCAGTCAAGCGGCATCCCTTTGTGCATTCGACAGCTCGACAGATTCGAGTTCCCTCAGGTGGTCATACCAGGTGAACTTCAGCACAATGGATGTCAAGGCGATAATCGCTACGGCGATCAGGACAGAATTGAATTTCTGAATCACAACGTAGCAGGGAAGAGCGACCAGACTGACTTGCCACACGATGCCTACCGCCACGTTGAACATGTCCCGCCAGAAGTCTTTGTTGCGCTCGAAACCGGGGTCTTCAGCGCGGACCTGGGCAAGAATGGGACCCCAGAATCCCCACGGACGCACACGGCGATAGAAGTCCTTCAAAACCTCGTCATCCTCCGGCTTGGTCAGCAAGGTCCCCGCAAGACACCCCGCCAAAGCGATGGCGAAGACCAGCGGGAACACCACCGACACGTCTAAGTTTACCGAATGCGCCAGGAGAAGTTCCTTGACGAGAGGAACCTGGGGGAGAATCGATGGCAGGATTAACGAGCCGGAAATGCCCGTGACCATTCCCCAGAAGTAACCGTAGCCGTTGAACCGCCACCAGTACCACTTCAGGACGTTGGAAGCCGTGTACCCGCCCCACAGTCCGGAGACAATCCAGAGGACCACGGAATTTACCGATGCGACATACCAACCGATCGCCCCGCCCACCAGCACGACTACGAACGAACTCAAATAGCTCAAGCGGACGTATGTCCGTGGGCTGGCATTGGGGTTGATGAAGCGTTTGTAAATGTCGTTCACAAAGTATGGCGGCGCGGCGTTCACCGTGGCGGCGAAGTTGGACATGAAAGCCGCGAGCAATCCGGCGATCAGGAATCCCAGCAGGCCGACCGGAACAAACCGTCCCAGAGCATACGGAAGCACCAACTCGAAATCCATGTTGGTTCCCATTCCTCGAATCTGATCGCTGAAGAAAACCAGGGCCAGGACGGTCAAACCCGTGATCAGGAAGTAGCGCGGAAGGGTGAGCACCACGTTCACCCAACTGCTCATCAAGCTCGCCTCGCGGGGATTTTTGGCAGAGAGAACCCGCTGCATATCATAGTTCGGCGCCGGGCCGGCCATGCTGATCAGCACTCCCTTGAACAACAGCATCATAACGAAAAACCCGAAGATTCCGTAGCCGTCGTCCACGATCTTGGCATTCGCCGAGGCGATGAGGTTGGACCAATTGAGGTTCAGATGCCAACCGAAAAAGATCTGGTCCCAGCCCGAGGGGACAACATGCTGAAGCGTACCGGGGGCTACTTTGCGCATGGCAATAATGCCGACGGCGAACGAGGCAATGGAGAGAATGCAGAACTGGATAACCTCCGTGATGACCACGCTGAACATGCCGCCCTTGATAACGTAAATGGCCGTGATGGCAATCAAAATGGTGGCGTATTGGTTGGGAGACAGGTGCCAGGGCAGGAACGTGGCGGCAAACTTTCCGATCCCCTTAAATCCATAGCTGAAGAATCCAATGATGCTGACGAACGCATAGACTACGACGATCAGGTGGGCCAGTTGCGCGCCGCGGCCCGTGCCGAACCGCGTCTTGATCCACTCGGCGCCGGTCATCACATTGGAACGGCGCAACCACGCCGATAGGTAGATCATCAGGAAGACCTGGTTGAAGGTCGGCCACAGCCACGGAATCCAGACGCTCTTCAGGCCGTAGATAAACATCCAGTAGACCAGCAGCATGGTGCCACTGATGTCGAACATTCCGGAGGCGTTGGAAATGCCCAGGAAGTACCAGGGCATCGTGTTACCGCCCAAGAAGTAGGCCCTGATGTCGCGAGAAGCGCGGTGAGAAACCCAGTATCCCACCACCACTGAACTAGCCAGAAAGGCCAGAATGATGGCGATATCAATCCCGTGAAGATGCATTAATCACCTCATGCCTTGAGGGCCGCCACTCTTTCGGTCGTATCGACCAGCTCCCGCGGCATCCCGTAATCCCGATCGCTAACCTTGGGGGCGAAAGCGTCGATTCGAAACTCACCTTAGTACACCGGCTAAAAGGAAGACCAACATCGCCTGCCAGTTAATACAGACCTCGTTGCTGGCGTAGGACTCCTGGCTGTCGCTGTAGACTCGGGCTGGTGGCAACCCCGGAGGCAGAGCTTTGAGAATATCGTCCTGCCTGCCCGCGTTGGGACCGCCGGAGAGCAGCCCTGGCCAAGGTTCAGAATTCCTATCGGCGCCGCTCGGCCGGTGATGCGGATGACGGTACGGATGGGCGCCCACCTGCGTCACCCACGAGAGTGAAAAGGTGTTACGTCCGAGCAGGTAATGAAGGTTGTCCTGAGCGATTTCCACGAAGGCAGGATCGGGCGAAAGAGCATTGGTCACCAGCAATTGCACCCCGTAGTTGGCGGCCAAGCCGTTCGAACCCCAGACGTAGTCGGTTGCGACCAAGCTGACTCGGTAGGGGTCGCGGCGCGTGCGGTCCACAATCTCGTGGGCCGCGGTGGTCGCACCCTGCCGAATTGCGGCGCGAGCGCGCGCGTCACCGTCGGGACGAGCAGCCAGCGCGTAGGCCCACAGACCCATGGACGCCACCTCCTGCCAGGACGCGGCATGGGGAGCGCGTAGATCCGGTAAATATTGCGCATAGTTGGTGAGAAAATAACGGTTGTAGGCGGGATCACCCGTGGTTCGCCACAGTTCGGCAGCAGCCCACAGCCGTTCATCTCCGCATTCCGTATCGCCATAGTCACCGGTGGAGATTCCCGGTGGGTTCTTGAACGTCACGTTGGGATAACGCTCGGTCCAGGTCCAGGCCTTACGGGCCGCCCGGAGATTTTTCGCGGCGAATTCCCGGTCGTACGGTGTATAGACCCGAGCAGCGATGGCGGCGACGGCAGCCAAATCTGCGGTCGCGCACGTACTCTTATAAGGCGCACTGCCCGTGCCGATCACCAAACTTGACATCCGATCCTCTTCCGGCATCACGAAATCGGGAAAGTGGTCGCTGGTTTGTTTGTGCCAGGCACCGCCATCGTCATCTTGCATCTTGAGCATCCACTCAAGATTCCAACGGACTTCGTTGAGGAGGTCTGGCGTCCCGTTCCCGGTTTCGGGGATGTTCAACTTGATGCTGGTAAGTTTCCGGCCGAATAGCTCCCAGGCCCAGAGCAGCGTTCCCACCGTGATCCCCGAATTCACCACGTAACGACCGTAGTCGCCGGCGTCATGCCACCCTCCGACATTTGCACGCGGACCCTCTTTGCCTGCGGACGTATGGAAATTTCCGTGGAGGTGGCACGCGGCATGGGTATAGCCCGGAAACTCGGGACCAAGATCAACGGCCGTCCCGCAGCGCTGGCCGTAAAATGCGCGCGCGGCGAGATAAAACGTGCGCGAAAACACGTCTTCCCCGGCGGAAAACGTCCAACTTCGGCCGATGCCGGGGACTTCGAGATAATACTTGCCGGTTTCGCGAAGGCTGGAGAAGTCCGCCGCTTGGAGAGTGTCGCCGGAGTTGGTATCCGGGGCGGCGGGGCTCAATTTGCCTTTAAATATGGTGGCATTGTCGCTCGCGCGCTTAACTACAAAGGTCGCGGCCGGAGCGCTGACCATTACAATTTTCCGTCCACTCAGGAGATAACCCACTTGGTCGACTTTGATGCTGGTACTAGGCGTCTCCCCGCAGATTGCCGCCGCGACTGAGACAAGGATGATAGGAAGAAAGATCAGGGATTTCAGCAGAGTTCTAACATGGCGCGCTTGAACCATCGAATCACCAAGGAAAGCTGCACATCTACGATTTCAACTTCGCCGCGATGCGGGAAGCTCAGGCGGATGAGTGTCGCGCTTTCTTGCGGGCTTTGCAACGGGTATCGTCACGCTGCACGGCGGGGACAAACTTACTGATATTGCGGAAAGTGAGAAAACGTCTGTTCTGTTGCGCCATGCGAGTATAATTGCGCCGCCTTTCGTCAGAAGACCGGCGGCGTCGCCCCGGCAAGGCGCCACGAGAAAGCCCCGCAAACATTAGTGTCCGCTGACGACTACTTCTCGGGAGCCAAAATATGAGATTCGGTCATTTCGATGATGAGAATCTAGAGTATGTTATTACCCGTCCTGATACACCCTTGCCGTGGATCAACTACTTGGGATGCCAGGCTTACTTCGGGATTATCTCGAACACCGCGGGCGGCTACTCGTTCTACCGCGACGCCCGGCTGCGGCGCATCACGCGCTACCGCTACAATAATGTCCCACACGATTTTGGCGGGCGGTATATCTATCTCCGGGACGATGAATCGGGCGAATTCTGGTCGCCTTCCTGGCAGCCGACGCGGGACGATCTGGAGGACTACACCTGCCGTCACGGCATGGGTTACACCGTTATCGGTTCTCGATACAAGGGCATTGCAGCGCAGACGAATTACTTTGTTCCGTTGGATGAAAATCTTGAAATCTGGCAACTCACCATCACAAACCAGCGATCGCACCGGGCGGCGCTCTCCATCTTCGCCACCGTGGAGTTTTGCTTGTGGGATGCGCAGGACGATGCCACGAATTTTCAGCGCAACTTCAGCATCGGCCAGGTGGAAATTGAGGAGGGGGTCATTTACCACAAGACGGAATACCGTGAGCGGCGCGATCACTTCGCCTATTTCGCCTGCTCGGAGCAGGTGGACTCGTTCGACACGCAGCGGGAGGCATTGGTGGGGCCGTACCGAAGCTGGGACAAGCCTCTGGCGGTCGAGCGCGGACAGTTGACCAACTCGGTGGCGCACGGCTGGGCTCCGATTGGCGCCCACCAGGTGAAGGCCGAACTCGCGCCCGGCGAAGCCCGGCAGATCATTTTCGTTCTGGGTTACCACGAGAACCCCCGCGACCAAAAGTTCGATCCGCCTGACTCGCAGATCGTCAACAAGCGAACGGTGAAACCCATCATCGCCAAGTACCGGGATTCCGCCCACGTCGATGCCGCGTTCGAGAACTTGCGCCAGTATTGGAAGAGTTTGCTCGGCATCCTCCAGGTGGAAACTCCGGATGCGCACACCAATCGGATGGTGAACATCTGGAACGCTTACCAGTGCATGGCGACCTTCAACATGTCACGTTCTGCCTCGTTTTACGAGTCGGGGATCGGGCGGGGCCTGGGCTTCCGCGATTCTAATCAAGACCTGTTGGGTTTCGTGCAGATGGTTCCGTCGCGGGCGCGAGAACGCATCCTGGATCTCGCCGCGACGCAGTTGCCTACCGGGGGCGCGTATCATCAGTATCAGCCGCTCACGAAGCGCGGCAACAACGATGTGGGCGGCAATTTCAACGACGATCCGCACTGGCTGATCGTGGGCGTAGCGGCTTACTTGAAGGAGACCGGCGACTGGAGCCTTTTGGACGAACCCGTCCCTTACGATAACCAGCCGGGTTCCGAGCAGCCGCTGTTTGAGCACCTTCAACGCAGCTTCCAGTACACCCTGGACCGCCTGGGGCCTCACGGATTGCCGTTGATTGGCCGCGCGGACTGGAACGATTGCCTGAATTTGAACTGCTTCTCCGACACCCCGGGTCAGTCATTCCAGACGACCACCAACAAGGAGGGCAAAGTCGCCGAGTCGGTGTTTATCGCGGGACTCTTCGTACTCGCGGGCAGGGAACTGGCCGACATTGCCGAACGTCGCGGCCTCGCCGAGGAAGCTAAGTCGTACCGAGTCCAAGTAGCGAAGATGGAGGGCGCCATCCGCCAACACGGTTGGGACGGCGAGTGGTTTCTGCGCGCCTACGACGACTTCGGCCGGAAGGTCGGCTCGAAGGAGTGCAGCGAGGGAAAGATCTTCATCGAAACGCAGGGCTTCTGTGTGCTGGCGGGCGTCGGATTAGACGATGGCATGGCCGTGAAGTGCCTCGAATCGGTTGCCCAGTACCTGGCCACCCAACACGGCATCATCCTTCAGCAGCCTGCGTATTCGAAGTACTATCTTGAACTGGGAGAGATTTCGTCTTATCCGCCGGGGTACAAGGAAAACGCCGGCATCTTTTGCCATAATAATCCCTGGGTCATGATTGCCGAGGCGCGTGTGGGAAACGGCGATCGGGCGCATGATTATTACACGCGCATCAATCCGTCGGCGCGAGAGCCGATCAGCGATGTGCACCGGTGCGAGCCTTACGTCTACGCACAGATGATCGCCGGACGCGACGCGCCGACGCACGGTGAGGCCAAGAATTCCTGGCTAACCGGGACGGCGGCCTGGAACTACTACGCCATCACACAATGGATTCTGGGCATCCGCACTTCGTATGACGGGCTCCAAATTGCCCCCGTCATCCCGAAGAGCTGGGGCGGATTTAAAGCGACGCGCATCTTTCGCGGCGTGGCCTACCACATTACTATCGAGCGGGCAGGCGAGGGCAACCACGTCGAGTTGCAGGTTGATGGCGTCCCCATCCGGGGCGACACTGTGCCTGCGCCGGCCGCCGGGAGAAAGGAAATCTGGGTAAAGGGAACGCTGAGCTGATGTAGGTTTCCTACGGCGAGGAAGAGCAAGGAATGACGTCAGTCTTGGCTACTGCGCCTCGCCTTCCACTTCGATGGCGTTTACCACGGCATAATCCCGGACGGGGACAAAGCTCAGGATGAGTTTGCCTTGTGCATCGGGCTGGAGATGGTGAAAAGTCTTGTCCGCGGCTCGCAACGGACCGCCGGCTTCCTTGGAGATGTCGAAATTCTTCAGCAAGGTCGTACCGTTGCAATAGACGTCAAACACCCGGCTCTGCACCCCGCCCACCGGCCGGCCGTCTTGGTCCGGCAAATTGGGATAGGTGTTTTGTAACCCCCAATAAGTCTCCGCCAATCGCAGGGTAACCTTGTACTCGCCGGGCGGAACGGGAATCGCGTAGCTGAAATTACCATAGCGCTCGCTGGTGTAGATCCCGGGATCGGGAGTTCCGCTAACCGGGGCGCGGCTAAGATGCAACGCCAACTGGCCCCCCCGGAAGTACCTGTCCGGACTCCAGATGTTGCCCTCCCGGTCGGTGTAAGAATTGTTTTGAGCCAGGATGCGGATGGGATTGATTTTTCCGGTAGGCGCCGGCAGGATCGCGAGCGCGTTCAGGAGCGGCGAGTCGAGCAGTCTTTTGAACTTCAGATGCAACTGACCGTCAGGCGCCGGAGTTACGTTATTGAAAACGCGCTCGTCCGCAATGTCGTTTCCCCCAGCGTCTTTGATGATGTCAAAGAGTTTAAGGAGGGTTTGGCCGTTCAGCGCCACATCGAACATGCGGCTGGTCTCGCCTCCCCCGCTGAGGCTGCCCGGTCCATAATGGGTCTCCAAAAAGTACAGGTGCAGTTCGTAGTTGCCCGGCCGGAGGGGGATGTCGTAAGAGAAATCTCCAAAACGAAAGCTTTGGAACATCGCCACATCCGGAGCCCGTGGCAGGAATTGCAGTGTCTGAACGGAGGCATCGCCCCCAGAATAGTACCGGTCCCCCATCCAAACATTCCCCCCGCGGTCAATGTACTTGTCGCGGGGATAGCCGCACAGAATGCGCACGGATTCGAGCGATCCGGGCATGCCCGTTGAGGCCGCCGGAATTGCGGTGGCGGACGCGGGCGATGCCTTCACCGGAGTCTCGAGTCGCGCGCCGAACTTCAGGATAAGTCCAATCGCCACAGCCGCGAGAACCAGTATTCCCACGGACATCTGCCAAGGGCGAAACCCGGACCACATTGAAGGTGGTGACGCTGGAGATCGAGAGGATTCAAGGTTACGCTCTGCCCGGGAGCGGCTACTTTCCGAATTCGCCTCAGTCTCGAGGGGAGGGGTTTTTCCGCGCGGCACAAACCGGGGCACGTATTGCCCGGAGTCGATCACAATCTCGATCTGGCGCGCCACCCCCTCGCCTTCGTAATACTCTTTTAGTTTCTTGCGCAGGCGGTGGATTTCCACGCGCACGATGGCGTCCCGATTCGGGTCAAAATCCGCGGTCCGTCCCAAGACTTCGGTGGCGAGAGTGTACTCCTTGATCTGGCCGGTCCTGCCGTGGAAGTATTCCTCACAAATGTACTTGAGCAGTTTTCCTTGTCGGGGGGCCTTGGCAAAGATACCGGAGGCCAGTACGTGCTCGAGCTCGTCTCTCTGCTGGTGGTTCGGAACTGTCATCAGCCCCCCCCACTGCCAAGGCCGACTAACTGGCGTGAGTTTACCATCAGTTTAGTTTTTTCGGAAGCCCCGCTGTAACATTCTCGGAACGGGACGTACATCGCTGATAAATAGGCTAATTAGTCGCGTAACCGGTATTCGAGGAAGGTTAACAGCATTAACGTTGTGTTACGGGTTAGTAATCTGGTAAAAGTCCCGGCGAACGTCATGGTGTGTGGGGGCGAGGCGGGTAGGCCCGTAGGGGTCTGTCTGCGAGTCCGTGGTTCTCTGTCCTCGGCTTCCCCTTTTCCATCTCGTTCTCGATTGTCCTTGTAGCCGACCGGCGTGCGTCCCAGGACGCCGGGCAACAGCTACCTTTCGCGATCCGCTGGCCGTAGCACGGGGCTGGCCGAGAGCGCTTCTTAATTCGCGTCGGGTCTTCGCTTGCCGGGAGGATGCATGCTGTGTCTTCGGGGACGGCAGCAAGCAAAGGACCTGCTTGTTGATCTTCGACGTGAAGCCATTGGTAGGAACAAACACTGTAAGAATGCACGCTCCTATGACGTTTCTCTCGCACTGGTAATACTACTTGTTGACTGGCCAATCAGTCATCGTCACTCTCGGGTCTTTCTTAGCAAGAGTCCGGAGAACACGGACACCCAGGACACGCTAAGCGGCAGGCATGATGCGGCATTGAGCCCGACACCTGCCTCGGCTTGGCCATACTGCTATGCGCGTAGCTGGTGGGTGCGTGTGGTTTTCGGACCCCATCTTAAAAGTCGATGATTGAACTACATCGCTGAATAGGAGAGCTCAATGGCAAATTTCAGAAAGCTAATGTTCGTGGCCGTAGCATTGGTCACGCTTCTGGCGCTTTGGCCTCGAACGGGCCAGGCCCAGACGGTGTACGGGTCCATAGCTGGGACCGTTTTGGACGCGAGCGGCGGGGCCATTCCTGGTGCAGCCGTCACCCTGACCAACACGGGAACCGGCGAAAAGCACACGATGCCATCCGAGGCTTCGGGCGGCTACACGTTCGTCAACATTCTGCCGGGCACTTATCGGATCGAGGCCGAAAAATCCGGATTCAAGCACTTCAAACGTGACGGCATTATTATGGAGGTCGGAAGCGCGTTCCGAGTCGACCTCCCGATGGAGGTCGGCGCCGTCACCCAGACCATCGAAGTCACTGCGCAAACTCCTTTGCTCCAGCCTCAGAGTTCCGACTTGGGGCAAGTGGTGGAATCGCGCACGGTGACCGAAATGCCCTTGAACGGACGCAACGTTATCTCCTTGGTACAGCTCTCGCCGGGAATCCAGCCGCAGGGCCCGCCATCGGGAGGCAACTCCTCGATGAGCAACCCCGTCGGCGCGAACCCCTTTGCGTCCAGCGACTTTCAAATCGGTGGAAGCCAAGCCGGACAGAACGCGATCTTTGTGGATGGCGTTCCCACCAATGGCTCCTACCTGAACGTCATCACTCTGATTCCGACGCAAGATGCCATCCAGGAATTCAAAGTGCAGACGAACTCCATGGGACCCGATTTTGGCCGGTTTGCCGGCGGGGTTGTCAACATGACGACCAAGACGGGCTCCAACTCCTGGCACGGCGCGGGCTGGGAATTCCTCCGCAACAAGGTTCTTGACGCCAACAACTATTTCCTCAACGCGGCGGGAGGAACGGGCAACAACGCTGTGGGTCCCTGGACCCAGAACCAGTTTGGCGCTGACGTCGGCGGTAAAGTTATCACCGACAAACTATTCTTCTTCTCGAGCTACGAGGGCTACCGCGTGCGCTCGTCCGCAGTCCTCACCTCGACCGTCCCCACGACTGCGATGCTCCAGGGTACCTTTGCGACGCCCATTTATGACCCAACTACCAGCGGCCTTGGCGGAAATGCAGCCTGCACCCCTACCGGCGGGACCTGCCGAACGCAAATTGGCCCCACCGCCAGTGGTGGCAGCCAACTTACTCCGGCTAATTTTCCCACGGCCTCCACAGTCATGTTGGGTCTCTTCCAAGCACCTACGAACTCTAATGCCACCAACAACTTCGTAAAGTCTTATGGCACCGGTGGCGACACCGACCAAGCCAACGAGCGGGTCGATTACGATCTGAGTCAAAAGCAGAGGCTGTTTGCTCGATTCACGTATTACAAGCTGCTCAACCTCCCGGACAGCCCCTTCAAAGATATCTGCACTGACCGCTGCACGGAAAACATCCATACCAAACAAATCGCTTTGGGCGACACGTATACCTTCTCGCCCACCACGATCCTGGACTTGCACCTGGGCTACACACGATACGATTACGTGCGCACTCCGCTCACCGCTGGGTATAATATGTCCTCGCTCGGCGGGGCATGGGCCACCTACCAATTCAACTCGACTCCCATCCCGGTGCCCTGCGTATCGAACAACTCGGGCGACGACTTGTATGGTGGTGGTTTTTGCTCCGCTGGATCCGGAAGCGAAATTGGCGCCGGTGACGACACTTGGAGCTTCACCCCCAGCCTCACCAAAATCAAGGGGCGCAACACCCTGAAGATGGGGTATGAATTCCGCCTCCTGCGCAACAACTATTACCAAACCAATCAACCCACCGGCGTGTGGCAGTTCGACCGCGCCATGACGGCGGCGAATCCGTTAGCTTCCGGGATTACCACGGGGAATGGTATGGCTTCCCTCGAGCTCGGTTGGGGTTCCAATAGCAGCAACAGCGGTACGCTGGTAACGCCATCTCAAATGGCCAACCAAATCTTCTATAACGCCATGTACATCAGCGATACATTGCAAGCCACCCATCGGCTGACTCTGAATTTGGGACTTCGCTACGATTTGCAGGGGAATTGGACGGAGCGCTTCAACCGGATTTTAGATTGGTACCCGAATGCTGCCAGTCCCTTGAACGGCGCACTGGCGGGTGTGACCAACCCCGTGACGGGCGCGTCTCTTAGCAATTTAACCGGGGCTTTCGCGCTGGTGGATAGCACGGGAAATCCGGCTCGCTCCGAAGCGAATCTGCCCACGACCGAGTTCAACCCCCGCATCGGCCTCGCCTATCGGCTAAACGACAGGACGGTCATCAGGAGCGGGTATGGGATCTTCTACCTGCCTAACGATATCGCCTGGAATACCGCTCCCCACAACCTGTTCATTAATTCTTACACCACGCCCTGGCTGACCAGCGTGGCAAACGCCGACGTCACCCCCATCAATAACTTCAGCAACCCCTTACCCAACGGGGTTACTCAGCCCCCGGGGCGCAACCAGGCCTTCATCAACACGGATGCCAACGGGCCCAGTGCGGATTGGCGCAGCAATCCCCCCTCTTACTCACAAGAGTGGAACTTCGACATCCAGCGCGAGCTCCCCGATGGCACCCTCATCGACGTAGCCTATGCAGGGTCGAAAGGGACGCACTTGCCCATGCACAACCAGGACGTCGATCAGTTGCCGCCGCAAGATATGCCGGCAGCGGATGGCACCGCCGGCCCTGCCGGCTATGGCGTCGTGGGTGTCTCTCCTGCCATGAACCTTAAGACCAACGTTGCCAATCCGTTCCAGGGGATCGTGGCGGAGAATTTGCTCGGTTCGACGGTAAGCACGGCACAGATGTTGCTGCCTTATCCCCAGTTCACCGATGTCTCCCTGGCCGAACCCGACGACCGCGATTCCATCTACCACTCCCTGCAAGTTAAAGTTGACAAACGCTTCTCCCACGGCGGGACGCTCATGGCCAGCTACACGGTTTCCAAACTCATCAGCGATACCAACAATGAAATCAACTGGCTGGGAGACGCCGCACCCTCTTGGGGTGATCTTAACGCTTATAACCTTCACCAGGAGAGAAGCCAGGATGGGTTTGATGTTCCCCAGCGCTTTGTCCTCGGCTACGTGTTGGATTTGCCCGTTGGTAAGGGCAAGAAGTTCGCCAGCGGCCTATCCCCGGTTGCCAATAAGATCGTCGGAGGCTGGGGTATCGATGGCATCATCACCCTCCAGAGCGGCTTCCCGCTGAACATCAGCGGTGGCAGCAACGCTCTGGGCAACGCCGGAATCTCTGAATCTGGTGGCACGCAGCCGACGCGCACTGGCCATGAGTCGTACACCTCCGGATCCAAGACCTCCCGGCTCGACGAATGGTTCACTACCTCGGTGTTCAGTAACACAACGACTTACACTCGGGGTAACGATTCCCGCACTGAGCCGGAACTGCGCCAGGATGCGGAAAAGAACATGGACTTTGCGGCCTTCAAGAAAACCACGTTCGGCCCGGATGACAGGCTGGGTCTCGAGTTCCGTGCCGAGTTTTTCAATTTCTTTAATCACCCGCAGTTCGCATCGCCTAACACGAGTTTAGGCAGCGGCACCTTTGGCGTGGTCAGTTCGCAGTACAACCTGCCGCGCCTGATCCAGTTCGGTTTGAGGCTCAGTTTCTAGATCTTTAGCCTTGGGTCGATTTTTAGCCTGACCTTCAGGGGCGAGCGATTTATCCCGGCAATAGAGTAACGGGATGGGTCGCCCGCCCCGTTTCTTGTCAACCTGTGGCAGTGTCTCAGTTTGCTGCAGCGGCGGCCTCTGACCGCTCCTGTCCAAATTACGGTTCGGCCATTGACCCGTGACCTGCGACTTCGCCGCTTGCTGTGCGGAAAAGCTCCGCCTTTCGCTGGAGTTTCTACATTTCGACCCCCCCCAACGACAACCTCTTCCCTCGCCCCTTTGGGGAGAGGGTGGCTCGCATCCGGCGTTCTCATCAGCCGGGGCGGGAAGGGGGCCCCACGCCTTGCTTGTCGTGGGGGTGAGGGGGTCGAGACCGTGAGTTCTCCACATCCTTACCGGAAAACGCGCTCCCGCGCACGCACGGCGGGACAGATTGATAAGGCACGCGAGCTTCGTCATTCGTCAACGGAAGCTGAGCGAGCC
>JBKQVI010000258.1:0-18075 GCA_052139985.1 Terriglobia bacterium | reverse complement strand
GCGGGCTTGAAGGTCTCCGACCAACAGATGGCCGAACTGCAGCTCAGGAGAGACAAGTTTCATGGTGACTGGAACTATAGTCTATTGCCCAGAAGTTGACACGGTTATTTCCTGACAGCCCCTTAGTTTGCTCTGTGATTTTCGTGATACCCGCGTGTTTGCTGGTGCGATGAATTATCCCGCCATTCTCGTGGGCCAAAGACACGCCAAGGGAAGAGGAGGCGAATTCCTTGGGGTGCGGGTCTTCACGAGCGACATAGAGTTTGGGGAGCTTCTGTCGGAGTTTAACACCCTGCGCAAAAAGGTTGATAGCGGAAAGACCGAGCGCGGCGCTGCTGTCGAGGTGTTCTCCTACCCCCGCGCAAGCTTGACCGGCGATGGCTGGTGGCTTATGCCCGCCGATGAGCACCGGGTGTTCGAGAGTCTTAGAGAAGCACCCGGCAAGCCACTAATTGAATTGACTGCTTCAGCCAGCGGCGGTTTTGCAGGCTATCAGACCAGCGCTGACAAGCATCTCGTTTTTGATGAGGTCGAGGACTTGGGCCAGACACTCAAGTTGCGCCCGCGTCACGAAAACGAAAACTGCGGCTGCGGTGAGGAGCCAATCGAAATCGAAAAGGGCGCGCTTCGACCTTTCCTTTTCGGCAAAGATGTTGGGCGCTGGGTCATCGACTGGAAACGATCATGGGTGCTGTTTCCTTACGACCACTATGCCAGGAAACAAACCCTCGACGGCGAGACCATAAAGGATTGGAATCTGATGCCATGCGCGGAGAATCTTGATAAATTCGAGTTCATGGAGCCGCAGAAAGTCGAAAATATCGAAGACCGATTTCCGAAAGCCTGGGACTATCTCTGTGACCACGAGAGCAAACTCCGGGCACGTGAAGACCACCGCTATGACGAAGACGAGCCGGAGGGCCACCTCTGGTATGGGGCCGCGTATCCTCGAGGTCTCGACTTTTACTTCCGTCCAAAGCTGGTCTTGCAACTCTTGTCGAGACGAAACTCATTTGCTTTTGACGAAGCGGGACGTTTTGTGTTCCAAGCAGGCGGCAAAGGGGGAGGCGTATATGGCATTGCCCCCGGCGCCCAAGTGGGCAATCTGCGCGCCTTGCAGGCTTTCCTCAATTCACGAGTCGCGGACTTCATTGTCAAGGAGACCAGTTCAGTATATGGTGGCCGGTTTTATTCCTATGCTGACCAGTTCCTAAAGGGTCTCCCCATCCGTGAAGCCCTCCTTGACACAAAAGCAAAGGACACAAAGCAACTCGGGTCTTTGGCAGAGAGGGTAACCCTAGCGTCGGAAGAATGGCTAAGACTCCGTTCCAAACTGGTATCCTTTCCCGGTAGTTTTGCCGGTGACCTCGTGCGATTTGAACTGGATACCGTCGAGCATCTCTCCACAGGTCACCCGTCGTCCGCACAACTCACGATCGAACCTGACGCCATCTCCATCGAACCGGGCCTTTACGGATTCTCCGTGCAGTACAATTCGCAGCGCCCCTTTGATTTTGAGCATCGGGAGCACGCCGAAGTCTTGGCCGCAGCGTTGCGCAACCGCCATCGCAAGACACTCCCCCTTGAAGAAGTCCTGAACTGGCGCCTACCCGTCAAACCCGAAGGCTGTAAGAAGTTGCTCACCCTCCTGGGTCAATCCCGCCAACGGCTCCGCAAGCTGGAGGACCAGATTGCTTCCGAAGAGGATGCGCTGAACGATTTGGTATACAGCCTTTACGGTATTCAGCCTCGGGAGCAGAAGGTTATAGAAGATTTCCTGAACCGTTACAGTAGTCAAGCGGTGGTCCAAGCGTCAGAAGAAGAGCAGACAGAGCCGAACGAGTCACCCGAAGACGAGTAGAAAAGGCAAGTTAGCGCAGACCGCATCTCCC
The DNA here is from genome assembly GCA_052139985.1 of Terriglobia bacterium. GTDB lineage: Bacteria > Acidobacteriota > Terriglobia > UBA7540 > UBA7540 > Bog-366. The sequence goes on along the minus strand of JBKQVI010000258.1, from coordinate 16,183 downwards.
ATTCGTCGGTATCCACCTCCGCTCGCTGCAGTTGTTGCCCGTAACTATTTGCGCCCTGGCGTCTCGGCGCGAGATTGTCTTTTCGCACTGCTTCTCGCGCCACGGGCCACGATCGCTCGTCCATCACCTTACGAGCTTGTGGGCGGTTCCCGAACCGCCCCTACGACCGGCTCGGAAATTGGCGATCCCGCGCTGCCGTTTCCTACCCGTAGGATTTCGGGAAGAAACATCAGACATAATCTTCCTTCCTTAGACGAATTCGCAGGCATCACCCTCAACTCTGGGCGTCAAAGCGCTAGTCTATTATGTGGAGAGCCGTTTCCGGGTGGAATAGCCCCGCAGGGAGAGGCGTGAAGGCTAGGGGCGACAGGCGGGGGGCCTGAATGCAGGATTTAGGATTCAGGATTTAGCGGCTCTCATGCCGGGAATTGGAGCTTTAACTCTTGCCAGGTTGCGCGGCTTATTCGCACGTCGATCAACGTTGGGAACACGGCGCTGATCGGTAAAGATGGTCAAAAATGAAGGTTGATCCGGAGATGTGATTGAAAACACTGGGGCGACGGATAGGATCCACGGCACGCGGCTTGCAATTTTCGACGAGACACATGGGAATTACGCAAGAGAACGGATGCGCGGTGGCGCGAACCTCTTCAGGGCATGCCTTGAGGTGTGATTCAGGTCGCCGCATACATTCATCGTGACCAAGACGGGTTGCAGTCTCTCGCGATGTTGATGAAAACGCACGGGTTAATGAGCGCCTCTAGCGATGTTAATGAAAACAGATGGATTAAAGCAGGTGTCAGGCGCCAGGTGTCGGGTGTCACAGATAAAGGGATCAGGGACCGCATGCCTAGAAGGTGCCCATGCCGATGCAACGCCGCCAGAGATTCGAGATTCAAAGTCTCTGGGTCGAATTGTCTTCCGCCAACGGGCGGGCGCGGCTCTTCCCTACAAACGCAACCCGTGCCGTTTCAGGCAAAACCCTGAACCGCATGTTAAAATCCTATTCTTCCACAGGACCACATCGCAATCGGAGGACTACATGAGGCTTTCCCCCGTGCCGCCGGGGCCCAAGGGGCGCTTTCTGGTAGGCTCGTTGCTGGAGATCCAAAAAGACGAATTGGATTTCCTCACGCGGCAGGTCCGCGAATACGGCGATGTCGTCTACCTCCGGGTCGTGAATCATCCCGTTTACATCCTCAGCCACCCGCGCGACATTGAAACCGTCCTGGTGACCAAAAGCAGCAACTTCATCAAATCGGTGTTCCTGCGCGAAAGCCGGGCGCTTTTTGGCGAGGGTCTGCTGACCAGCGAAAGCAGCCTGTGGCAGCGGCAAAGGCGTGCGCTTCAGCCGGCGTTTCACCACGACCACGTCCTCTCCTACACGCGGACCATGGCCGAATCCACCGCACGCATGCTGGCCACCTGGCAGGATGGCGAGGAGCGCGACGTGCACCAGGACATGACGCGCCTGACCATGGAGATCGTCGCCAAAGTACTTTTCGGTGAGGAACTCAGCTCCGAAGCCGAACAAGCCGGCGAAGCTTTTGGCGCCTTTTTCGAACAATATGACCAACGCTTCGGCCTATACCTGATCCCCGAGTGGGTGCCCACGCCCGACAACCTGCGCTACCGGCGGGCCATCAAGCGCCTGGACCAAATCGTTTTAGGGGTGATTCGCCGCAAGCGCGCCCATGGCGATGGCCAAGCGCCCGATGTGCTTTCCGTCCTGTTGCGCGCGAACGACGGAAATGGAGCGGGAATGGCAGAGCGCCAGGTGCGCGACGAGATGATGACGCTCTTCTTCACCGGGCACGAAACCACGGCCCTGGCGCTGGCGTGGACGTTCTACCTGCTGGCGAAAAATCCCGGCGCCGAGGCAAAGCTCCAGGCGGAAATCGATAGCGTTCTGGAAGGCCGCGTGCCCACTTTTCAAGACTTGGCGCGACTGCCCTTCCTGGAAATGGTGTTCAAGGAATCTCTGCGGCTTTATCCTCCCGCGTACGGCGTGGTGCGCGAGGCGGTGAACGATTGCGAAATCGGCGGATATCCCGTCCCCAGGGGAGCCACCCTTGCCATGTTTCAGTGGTCGGTGCATCGCGACCCGCGCTTTTTCGATCGTCCCGAGGAATTCCTCCCCGAACGGTGGGAGAACGGCTTCGCCAAGAGCCTGCCCCGCTGCGCCTATTTTCCTTTCGGGGCCGGGCCACGCCTGTGCATCGGCAATACGTTCGCCCAGGCGGAAGTTCCGCTGGTACTTGCCACCATCGTGCAGAAGTTTCAACTCCAACTGGTCCCCGGGCACCGCGTGGCTACTGCCCCATCACTCACGCTCCGCCCGCTGAAGGGAATCCGCGTGACGCTCAAGAAGCGTTGACGGCGCCGCATTGATGCATTGAGGACGTAGCGCCGCCATTTTGGCGGCTCAATGCCGGCTGGCAGCCGGCGCGACATTTAAAATTCGGACAAAACCCCGGCGCGAGCGCCTTCAGACTTTAAATCACACTGTGATATAATTATGGACATGAAATGCCCCACACCCGACAAGGCGCCCAGTGCATCCCGGCTTGAAGCGATGCGGCGTTTGGCCTGGTTTCGCTACCGGCTGCGGCGTTTCCTGCGATTCAGCGAACGAGTGTCGCGCACGTGCGGCATCACTCCCCAGCAGCACCAGCTTCTACTGGGAGTGGCGGGATACACGGGCCGCGGCTGGGCGACGATCTCTGAACTCGCCGAGTTCCTGCAGGCACGCCACAACGCCGTGGTGGGACTGGTTCAGCGCGCCGTCGAACGGGGGCTAGTGCGCAAAGCCCAAGGCGCAAAGGATCGCCGCTTCGTGAAGGTTCACCTGACGCGCCGCGGCGATACGATTCTCGACAAGATTTCGCGAATGAATATCACCGAGCTCCGGGCGCTCCAATTCGAAATCATGAAATCCCCGCAGTCCCGGCCGCGCGATATTCCCGCTGCTCAGGGCACTTGAAAAGCGGTAACGAGTGACAAGCGACAAGCAGAAGTAGCGCGGACCTGTTCCGTAGGTGCGCGGCTCGCCCTCGAAGGGTACGGGAAAGCCGCGGACCTACGGAACAGGTCCGCGCTACCTCCGCTGAAGGCTACTGCTGCATGAATCAATCGCCAATCACCCATCGAAAATCACTAAGGTCCCGTTGGTTTAAGGAGTTTGGCAAGGCTCTGGACCCCAGCATTCTAACCACCTCCGCTTTCGCGCTTCTCGTAGGTTTCATCGGCGGTTTGGTAGCGCAGGGCTTGCTGGAGCTGATTTATCTGTTTACCAACATTTTCTTCTATGGGAAGTGGTCATTCACCATGACCTTCCCCGTCCATAACCATCTGGGCGTATGGGTAATCCTGATCCCGCCGATCGGCGCGCTGCTGGTGGGCATCATGATTCACTATTGGGAACCCACCCTGAAGGGCCACGGCATTCCGGAAGCGATGGAGGCGGTGCTGATCGGCGAGGGCAAGGTTCGCATGCGGGTGGGCATTCTTAAGCCCCTGGCCACCGCCTTCGCTATCGGCACCGGTGGACCGTTCGGCGCGGAAGGCCCGATCATTCAAACCGGAGCGGCCTTCGGTTCGATTTTCGCGCAGCTAACCCGCCTGACGCCCTACCAGCGGCGCGTATTGTTGGCTTCCGGAGCTGCCGCCGGAATGGCCGCCACCTTTGTCGCACCGCTGGCGGGAATCCTGGTGGCCATCGAACTTTTACTCTTCGAATTTCGCGCGCGCTCCTTCATCCCGGTGACGATCTCCTCGGCGGTCGCCACGGCCGTGGCCGTTCACTTCCGCGGCTGGGCGCCGCTCTTCCCTACCCCGGCTTTTTCGCTCGTCAGCATGCAGGAACTCTGGCTATTTGCCTTAATGGGAATCCTCATGGGCGTGATCGCTCTGGCCATGATCCGGGCGCTCTTTTTTCTGGAAGATGCCTTTGATCGGTTTCCGCTTAAGCCCGTGGCGATTTGGGCGCCAGTTACAGGAGGATTACTGCTGGGTCTGATTGGGTACTTCTACCCGCAAGTTTTTGGGACTGGATACGACACCATTCGCGACATGCTGAACGACCGGCTGGGCACGCACGCGTTGCTGGGGATCTCGGCCGCCAAGTTCGCGGCGCTGGTTCTCTCGCTGGGATCGGGAACGACGGGCGGCGTTTTCGCTCCCTCGTTAATTGTGGGCGGCGGCGTAGGAGCCGTGTACGCACAGGTGTGGCATCACTTCTTACCGCACTTCGTGAGCGACCCCGCCTTTTACGCTCTCGTGGCCATGGCGGCAGTGTTTGGCGGCATCGCGCGCGCTCCCTTCACGTCCATCATTTTCCTCTTTGAACTCAGCCGCAATCCCAACGCGCTGCTGCCGCTGATGGTCTGCTGCATGGTATCCGACGGCTTCGTGCGCCTCTTCAGCGCCGAATCCATCATGACCGGCAAACTCATCAAGCGCGGCCTGATCGTGCGTCAGGACTATACCGTTCCGATGCTCATGCGCTGGCGTATTGACAAGGCCATGCGCACGAACCACACGGTGATCAATGCCGATGACAATGTACAGGCAATTGCTCCGGAGGTTTCATCCGAGCCGACGGGCGTCATACCTGTTGTCAACGCGGAAGGGAGCTTGGCTGGCATCGTTTCGGCCCACGACCTTCTGAAGGGTTTCGAGAGCAATCCGAAGGTGCGTGACATTATGCGGCAGGATTACGTCGTCGCGCGGGTGGGCGAGACCATAGACGATGTGACTCGCGACATGGTGACCCACGACGTCGAGAACATCGTGGTGGTCGAGGGCCATGGCGCCACAAAACCAGTTGGCGTGGCGCGCGCCGCCGACATCCTGCGCCTCAGACGCTGGATGATCGACGAGGAAGACTTCCGGAAGCAGCCGGTGGCAGAGAAGCCTCCCGCGCCCCGCATGGCTGACGCCAACGACTCGCAGCCGCGTGGCGGGTAGCACAATCAGTTCTGTCTTAGCCGTGACTTCACGCCCTTAGAAACCCGCTGTATCAAAAGTGCCGCGAAGGACGGGACAGCTATTTTTGAGCCAGGGTGATCAGAACGAATCGCATTCGTAACCTTTGCTGCTGCCGAACGGAGAGGCCGACACGGCTTATTAGCGATCGGATCTGATTGCGGCTCTTGACCTTCTCACCAAATAGTTTCGCGAGCGACATTACATGGTCGGCGAGGCAGAACCATCCTCCGGGACGAAGCACTCGGGCAATCTCCTGCAGACCCTCCGTTTGGTTGGCCCAATGGTGAAACGATAAGCTGGTGAAAACCACGTCGGCCGTTTGGTCAGGAAAAGGAAGCAACTCCGCCGGCGCAAGCTTAAAAGTAACGTTGGGATTAAGCCGATGGGCCTCTGAAACCATCTGTTCCGCTGGATCGGCGCCAAATAACTGCGCCCCTGGCCAACGGACCGATGCGGCCCGCAATAAGCGACCGGTTCCGCAACCAACATCAACAATGCAACGCGGCGGATCCTTGACTTCTTGCCCTAGGAGGTCAAGCATTTGGGAGTGAACGGGCCCAAAATACCATCTTTGCATGACCGATTGATCGTAAGTTGCCGCCCACCGATTGAACCGCTTTACATCAGAATTGCTTGTTGAAGGCATAATCCTATTGTCCCAATGCCCTGCAATGCGCGTGAGCTGGCACGTAAGGCCGGTCCCGCCGGAACGTGGCGGCCCGCTAATCCACCCGATGGCAAGCAGCCTGATGGCCAGCTCAGCGCGCAGGTTTCTTGGGCTCGCCTGTGTGAGTGGTCACGGAGCGTTTAGGTCGTTCGTCTACGTGGAGCTGGAAGATGTCTGGACGCGCGTAATGGCCGACGACATCCAAATCGAACTTGCCGCGGATGATTTGCCCGCGATCGATTTCGGCGAGCAAAGTCGTTTCGCCGTCGAAGTTAGGGCCGGCAAGAAAATTACCGAACGGATCGACGATGCAACTGCCGCCGCGCGTGACGACCGCCTCGGGATCGCTGCCATAGACGGCTTCGTAATCATCCGGGAAGTCGCGACGCCGGTTGAATTGATTGCACGAGAGAACGAAGCAGCGTCCCTCGATAGCAATGTGCCGCATGGAAACGCTCCAGGAATCGCGCGCGTCGGCGGTGGGCGCGCAGTAAATCTCGATACCCTTCGCGTACATCGCCGCTCGCATCAACGGAAGGTAGTTTTCCCAGCAGATCACCGCGCCCAATTTTCCCAAGGGGGTCTCAAACACCGGCAGGGTGGAACCATCGCCAAAGCCCCAGACCAGACGTTCCGATCCCGTCGGCATCACCTTGCGGTGCTTGCCGAGAAAGCTGCCGTCTGGAGCGAAGAACAATATGGTGCAGTAGAGCGTGCCGCCGTCGCGTTCCACAACACCGATAACCAGATGAATGCGGTTGATTCGAGCTACCCGAGCGAGATCATCGACGGCAGGCCCGGGGACATCCACGCTGCTTTCCCAATAGCGGCGGAAGTCTTCGCGGCCTTTGTCCGACCGCGCACCCACGACCGCCCCGAAATCCAGTCCCCTTGGGTAGCCGGAGACGAATGCCTCCGGAAACAGCACCAACTGTGCGCCCTCGCGTGCGGCATCGCGCGCCAGAGCGCGAACCTTCTCCAAGGTGCGCTTCCGATTGAAAACAACGGGAGCTGCCTGGGCCACAGCCACCTTGATGCGCTGGGGCCCGAGTGCCGGCTTCTTTTCTCCATGCGCTGCGTAATTCATAGTTCGCGGGACACCGATCGTTCGCGAGTCGCTTTGACGTTGTCGCGGCAAGCCGAATTCGCCGAATGGCGGCGCAAGCCGGCTCTACGTGTAATTACCCACTCCCCGCCGCTCGACAGATTCCGTAGAGACAATATAAACGCTTTATGGTCTTTTGTGGGAGCAGAAAGCGCTCAAACCCGAACAAGTGTCACTGCCTCGCTTGCTCTGCTCGCACGGCTTTCGCACCCTTCGCAGTAACTACGGCCACTAAAGATCGGCTCTCCACACGCCGTACAGAACCACGGCTTCACAACCGACCTTGGCGACAGTCTGCGGAGGGCGTCCTGCGCGATGGGAGAGTCCGTCGCTACGAGGTGCCGGTTCCCACACTTCGCGCATCCCCGATAACGAGCCAGCCTTCTCCAGACGGAATAGATAATCCCCGGAATGACAAAGAAGAGCCATAGCTTCAACTCCAGTGAGCATGTGCCCGGAGTATTCTGTTTCGGGTCCCCCACAAAGCCACAATCGAGACAGTACTTCATTCGGGTTTACCTCCTCGCCTCAAGGAAAGTGCCAGAACTGCCTTGCTATCTCGTCTGCCCAATCTGGGCGGGCGCAACGCCACGCGCACGGCCCATCCCGCGTTCTGGGTAGGCTCATTCTAATGAGTCCCCGGGCGCTGGCAATAGCTCGACGGTACTACCACGCGGCGGAATCACACACTCGACGCCGAAGCGGCCCTTCTCAGGATATTATCCCATCTATTTACGTCGCTATATACTATTATCCTCTTATGAACTGGCGCGCACTCGTCGAGACCCGCACGGCAGAGACCGCTCGCACACGCGTGCCACCCGCATGGTCCGCGCTCGCGCTAGGGGCGGCCATCGTTACTCACAAGTATCGCTCCGAGCTGCGGACCGCGTAAATGGTACGACAGTACCATCGTACCAACCGCGGCTAGTACCCGTGCGTCACCCCAAATTAGTACCTTGGTACTGGGCCGTAAATCCCATCTGCTGTGTTTTGGCACATCTTTGCCCACGCGGACGGTTCGGCGGAAACTAACTAGGAAATACTCCTCTAGATGTTTCCATTCTATGAATAAGAATCTATTGCAGGTTGCGGACAACTATCTGTGGCCCCTTGGGAATGGCCACCCCCATGCAATGTAGTGTGCTGAGAACGGAAGACACTGAGGCGATACAAATGGTTTTTCCGGCGAGGCCGCTCACCTCAGTGAGAATGGCGCAGCCCTGTCCCCGACCGGACAAACCACTGAATAACTGAAACTTCACTTCGGGATCTGAGACTTATCAGCCCGCTCGCACGGCCCAACCGTTCCCACTATCCCCAGGGCCCGCCCATCAACGGCGAATATCCGAACCGACAGCTTCAAGGAGAGTAAGATGTTAAAAGCAAATCGAGCCCCCAAAGAAACACTTGCCGCCAGCACGAAGTGGATACTACTGTTAGCCTTTACCGCTCTGGCGATTTCCGCCCAGCCCGGCGCCTTAAGATCCCAGGACGTTCCGGACGGCCTGGAGCGGGTGAACAGGTCAGGCATTACAGCAGTATCGTCGAACCCTGTTTCCGGCCTCGCCGGTACGCGGCCAGGATTGGCCCCATTGTTCCCAAGTCGCCCCAGCGCGGCAGCAGGACCTGTGGAATACGCCCCCTTCACGACAAGTCCGGAACCCGAGTCCAGGCCCGAACGCGCGCGGCGCACTCCCTTCTTGATCGGGCTCTACGCCACGCAGATCGCTCTGCAAGCCCTTGATGCTCGTTCAACGCTCGAGGCGCTTCACACAGGCAAAGGCCGGGAGGGAAATCCCCTGCTCAGCCCCTTTGCATCGTCGACCCCAGCGCTCATCGGCTTCAAAACGGGGAGCACGGCTGGCCTGCTTTTCACGTTGGACAGACTCCACAAGACCCATCCCCGAGCTGCGACCGTCGCATTGGTCGCCATAAACTGCGGGTACGGCTTTGTGGTCGCGCACAATTATTCCGTACTCAACGCCACCCGCCGGTAAGCGCGGCGTGGGCTTTTGGGACCGTCGTAAGCCGCCCCCACTCCATGCGTTGTTCCCGGTTATCCCTGGCTTCAACCTAATTGACGGCATCTGGCAACCAGCACTTCCCCTGAGCAGACATCGCCCGGCCGCGATCGGGATACGCATACCTGAAGGGATAGACAATTCATTGCGATTCAGCAGGCTGTGGCCACAGACTGCATAAGCTCGCGGTCTGCGCGAGCGCGGGTGGGGGGGGCGGGGTCATGAAACGCTTCCCGTTGATCGACGCCTACTCGTACCGCAGCGCCACCATAGGGTCGACCGTCGTCGCCCGGCGCGCGGGGATGTAGCAGGCCAGCATCGCCACGCCTGCAAGTAACAGCGAAGTGGTCACGAAGGTTAACGCGTCGGTGGGCTTGACGCCATACAGCAAGCTGGACATAAAGCGCGTCACACCCAGTGACCCAAGTATTCCAATACTCGCACCCACCGCGGCGAGAATCATTCCTTGGCCCACCACGAGCTGAAGCACGTCGCTCTTGTTGGCGCCCAGCGCCATGCGGATGCCGATCTCGCGCGTCCGCTGGGCGACCGAATACGACATGACGGCGTAAATCCCCGCGAGCGCCATCGATAAAGCAACTAAACCAAAGGCCCCGAATAGAAGCACGTCCAACGTCGGCGCCGACATTGAATCGGAGACGATTTCATCCATCGTCCGGACGTCGTAAATGGGCGTCTCTTTGTTGACTGCCGCAACCGCCTGCTTTACCGCTGCGATCGAAGCCTCTGGAGATAGTGGGCTTCGAATCACCACGCGCATAGAACCCTCGATGAGGCGAATATCCTTGGTGGGAACCTGAAGATACGGGTAATACATCGTCGGATAGATTGGGAACTCCGCGCCGCCTTTTCTGTCATTGCCAACTATCCCGATGATCGTGCACCACCCCTTGGCTCCAAGCTCGGGTTCTATCTGTTCGCCAATCGGGTTCTGTCGGGGCCAGAACTCGCTGGCCATCGCTTGGTTGACGATAACCACCCCGGATGAACTCTGGTTATCCTGGTCGGTAAAGTCTCTCCCTTTGAGTAGAGGCATGTCCAAGGTGTGAAAGTAACCGGAGCTGATCGCACGATACCTGGCGATTGGCCGCGTTTCCGGGGACGCCGCAGGGTGACTGGCTAGGTTGAATGGAGACGAGGGATTCGCGCCAACCAACGGCAGGTCCCGAGCGATAGCCGCGGAGTCAACTCCCGGTAAGGACTTGACCCGATCGAGCACTTGTCCGTAGAAAGAGACCGTTTCTCGCTCCGAATGTCCAGGCTGATCGAATGTAACCTGCATCGTGAGAAGGTGATGGGGATTAAAGCCTAACGGAGTTTCCTGAAGAAAACGGAAGCTTCTGATCATCAGACCAGCCGTTACCAGCAGCATAAGGGCCAAGGCAATTTCCGAAACTACGAGCAAGTGGCGGAACTTCCTCCGGCCCGCGCCCGAAGACGACGAGAGCCTGCCCTCCTTTAGAGTTTCGTAGAGATCCGTTCTGGAAGCGTGGTAAGCCGGAACAACCCCGAAGAGAATTCCGGTCCCCATGCAAAGGGCCAGCGTAAACCCAAGCACCTTAGGATCGATTCCAATCTCGCTCAGGTAAGGAATATTCCCTGGATTCACAGTCCTCAAGAGGTCCAGACTCCAATAGGCGATGAATAATCCAAAGACTCCGCCTAGTAACGCTACAAGAACACTTTCGGTCAGTAGCTGCCGGAACACGCGCGTGCGCCGGGCGCCCAGGGCGATTCTCACGGCAAGCTCTCTTGCCCGAGCGGCCGCTCGCGCCAGAAGCATATTGGCGATGTTGGCACACGCGATAAGCAAAACGAAGCCGACGGCTGCAAAAAGGACGAGCAGTGCCGGCCGAATTGATCCGACGACATAATCGGCGAGTGGAATCAGATCCACGCCCAGGCGAGCATCGGTCTGCGGGTAAGCCTTGCCAAGATTTTCGCCGGCCGTCGCTATCGCTGCCCGCGCTTGGTTGAGGTTCATGCCGGGTTTGAGGCGGCCGATGACCAGCAGCCAGTGGACGCCACGGCTTTGGCGGGTGGTGGTGAAATTGGGGTCGCTTTCAAGAGGTATCCAAAGCTCTGCGCCGGGCTGCAAGTCATTCCGAAAGCTCCGCGGCATAACTCCGATCACGGTGAACGGCTCGCCGTTCAGAAGCAACGGCTTGCCCACAACACCTGGATCGCTGCCAAAATCCCTCTGCCAAAAACCGTAACTTAGAATAACGACTCGTCTACCGTCAGGCTGATCTTCATCGGGAAGAAATGTCCGGCCCACCGTTGGCTTAACGCCGAGGAGCGAAAAAAAGTCTCCCGAAACCAAGCTCCCCGGAACATGCTCGGGCCTGCTCCCCGCGCCGACATTGAAACCCTCTTCCGCTGTAGCGGCAATAGATACGAGCATCTGCTTCTGCCAAGTCAGGAAGTCGGGCGTTGTGAACGCATTCGTACCGAAATGAGGTACCCTCTGCCATAGCATCACTAAATGGCTGGGATCCTCGAAGGGTAAGGGACGAATCAATACGCGGTTCACCACACTGAAGATCGCGGTGTTCGCACCGATACCAAGAGCGAGCGTTACGATGGCGACGGCCGTGAAACCACGGTTACGGCTCAACTGGCGCAAACCGTAGCGGAGGTCTGCCATGAGTTCTCCCAGCAAGCGTGAGCCGAGAGCCTCTCGGCACTCCTCCTTGTAACGCTCGTAACCGCCGAATTCGAGCCGCGCCTGCCGTTCCGCCTCCAACCGCGAAAGCCCCTGACGTTCCAGATCGTCGGCGCGGATTTGCAAATGCGCGCGAAGCTCTTCTTCCATCTCGCCTTCGATCCGGGACCGATGGAACACGAACGCCAGAAACGCCCGAACTGGTGAGAAGAGCTTCATAGCTTTTCCGATCTCCGACTCTGCGCTGTACCCTAACAGTTACTCATATCGCAACGCCACCATCGGATCGACCCTCGTCGCGCTACGCGCGGGGATGAGTCCGGCGACGAACGCGCAGGCCGCGAGAATTATGGCGGCCACGCAAAGCATCGTGGGATCGTGGCTCGTGACGCCGTATAACTCGGCCGCGAGTAGACGTCCGCAGGCGAGCGCGAGCGGAATGCCGATGGCCAAGCCCAACCCGACTTGCATCAGCGTCCCCTGCAAAACCAAAGCGAGCACGTTCTTTCGGCTGGCGCCAAGGGCCATCCGGACGCCGAATTCGTTCGTTCGTCGCGCCACGTTGTATGCGGTCACGCCGTAGATGCCGACGCAGGCCAGGAGCAAAGCGAGCAGGCCGAACAGCTCAGTGAGCCGCGCGATGAGCCGGTCCTGGTTGAAGTTCAGCGCCAGTTGCTCCCCAAAGCTGCTCATACCCAGCACGGTAAGATTCGGATCAATGTCGGCCAGCGTTCGGCGCACCGCAGGCTCAAAGTTATCCGGGTTGCCGCCGACGCGCAGTTCAATGTCACCGAGGTAGTTGGAACGGAGCATTGCGGAGTCAGCACTCGGCCTCTTGTACCTCACGGTTTGCAGGAATGGCAGGAAAAAGGTCTCCCGGGCGGGCTCGCGGGCGTTAAGGTATTTGGCGTCCTCAACCATTCCAACTATTTCAAGGTCTCCGCTGTGGCTGGCATCGCCGATACCAAAATGCTTGCCAATAGGGTCCTCTTTCGGAAAGAATTTCTGAGCAAAGCTTCGGCTGATCACAGCTACGCGGCGGGATGTGGGTGTGTCCTCATCGTCGATCGTGCGTCCGCGCAGGAGGCGGGTGCCAATGGTGTCGAAGTAATGCGGGCTGATACGCAGCCAGGAGGCACCGGCGCGCTCATCCGGAGGATGGCCTTCGATGTGAATACCAGATCCCCAGTTATTGTTCTCCATGGGGCTGTACAGGGAAAAACTGGCGCTCCTAACATCGGGAATTTCAGGAAGACGCCGTTCGAGCTGCTGATACAATCCGTAGAGCCGGTCTGGGCTGTAGCCGGCGAGAAGGGGATATACTTTCACCATCAGGCGGCCTTCGGTTTGAAAGCCGAACCTCTGGTTTTGAAGATTCCGCAGACTCACCGTCAGCAAGCCGGTGCCTGTCAGTAAAACGACCGAAAGAGCCAACTGAAGCACTACCAGGGATTGGCGTGGCAGTGAAGCGAGATTGCCCGTGGAACGGCCGCCGCGGAGGGCGTCGGCGGGGTCGGAGCGTGAAGTGATCCATGCCGGCCCGACACCAAACACAATTCCGGTCGCCAGCGAAAGCAGCAAAGCGAAACCAAGCACGGACGCAGAGGGGCGAGGATCGATGGGAATGTAGTGAGCTCCCCGGAAGGCGAGCAGCAAAATGGCATGCGTGCCGGCATACGCGACGCAAAGCCCAGCCGTTCCGCCGAGCAACGCCAGGAGCACGCTTTCGGTGAGCGTCTTCCGAATTAGGCGCGACCGCGGAGCGCCCAGCGCCACCCGGAGAGCGGTTTCACCACGGTTGGCCGCGCCACGCGCCAGCATGAGGTTGGCGATATTGGCGCAAGCAACCAGCAATACGAGCCCGGCAATCGTTATCAGCACCCGCAAACCCGCCCAGTAATTACTTCGAAGCAGGGCCACGCCTCCTCCGGCAGGCGCGAGATCTATCAACTGCTTGGCGATGTCCCCACGGTTAGGCGCTGGAGCATTGCCGTCGGCGCTGAGCCACCCCCGGAGTTCAAGCGTGAGCCGAAGCCCCAACTGGCGAGCTTGCATGCCCGGCTTCAGGCGCCCGATGATGTAAAGCCAATTCTCATCGGCTTGATTCAAGAAGGAATTCTGTCCATCAAGGGCCGGCTCGGTCGCTAGCGGCAGCCAGAAGTCCGGCGGATCACTGCGCAAAGTATCACCGAAAAATTCCGGTGGTGCGATGCCCGACACCACGTAGGGAATAGTGTTCATGATGAGAGTAGCGCCAATCACCGAAGGGTCGCTTCCGAAACGCTGCCGCCAGGCTCGGTAACTCATCACCACCACGGGGGGTGCGCCGGGTATGTCATCAGTAGGTAAGATGGTCCGCCCCGCAAATGCGCCGATACCGAACGTGGTGAAGTAATTCCCGGAGACAAACTCACCCACGTAAGCCTCGGCCGGACCGGGGGCGCCGCGGCGCTGGACACTCAGGGTGGGTAGGCCGGCCGAAAAGGCGGTCATCTCGTTGAATTCCGGCGTATGATCCCGAAGCTGCACATAGAGGCGGTAGGAATAGATATCCCAACTGTTGCTGTCGGGGAACCCATTAAGCCCGCAGCAGTCGCTTCCGTTGCCCAGCCGCCAGAGCTGGCTCGGATTTGCGACGGGAAGAGACTTGAGCATTACCGCATCAACTACGGTGAAGATCGCTGCATTGGCTCCTATTCCCAGCGCCAAGGCCAGTACGGCAACGGTGGCAAACCCGGAATTACGGCGTAACTGGCGCAGACCATATCGGATGTCTCCAAGCAGCTCCCCTACTAACCGCGATCCCAGAGCCTCTCGACACTCCTCCTTGTAGCGCTCGTAACCGCCGAATTCGACGCGTGCCTGCCGCGCGGCTTCCGCGCGCGAGAAGCCCTGCCGCTCCAGATCGTCGGCGCGAATTTGCAGATGAGCGCGAAGCTCTTCTTCCATCTCGCCTTCGACGCGGGACCGACGGAACACGAACGCCAGAAACGTTCGAACGGATGATAAGAGCTTCATACTTCCTCCGATCCCGCCTTTAGGGCCGCGCCCATCGCGGCTGCAAGACAGTTCCAATCTTCGGTTCTCTTCACCTAAGACGCTTAGGAGTATACGGCCTGCCCAACTTGCATGTCAAGCGCCGACCGCAAAGTCTGTGGCACTCCTACACTTTGGCTGAATCCTTCGTGACCGATCGTAATCTAATCGCTTGGGGGGAGACATATGCCAAAGATGGTTCGTTTTCATGAGTTCGGCGGACCCGAGGTTTTGAGGATTGAAGAGGAGGCGGCAAAGCAGCCAGGCAAGGGCGAGGTGCGGTTAAAGGTGCAGGCGGCAGGCTTGAACCGGGCGGAATCGATGTTCATCCATGGCCAGTACCTCGAATCGCCGAAGCTGCCCGCGGGTGTTGGCTATGAGGCGGCGGGCGTGGTGGAAGCGGTGGGCCCGGACGTCGACAAGAGCTGGATCGGCAAACGGGTGGCGACCATTCCAGCCTTCTCGATGAACGACTATGCCATGCTGGGCGAAGAGGTCATTGCTCCGGCAGCAGCTCTGGGTGAGTATCCCGCGAAGCTGTCCCCGGTAGAAGGCGCAGCGGTCTGGATGCAGTATCTGACGGCGTATGGGGCGTTGATTGCGATTGCGCATTTGGCAAAGGGCGATTTCGTAGTAATCCCGGCCGCGTCGAGCAGTGTGGGGATTGCTGCGACCGAGATAGCAAAGGCTGAGGGCGCTATTTCCATTGCGACGACGCGCAAGAACCACAAGAAACCTGAGTTGCTGTCTCTCGGTGCGGACCACGTTATCGCCACGGAGGAAGAGGACCTGGTGGCGCGTGTGAAGGAGATCACCGGCGGCAACGGTGCGCGCGTGATCTTCGATCCGGTCGGCGGGCCATTTCTCGAAAAGCTCGCCGCGGCTGCGGCAATAGGCGGGATTATCTTTCAGTATGGTTTGCTTTCGATGCAACCCACACCCTTCCCGCTATTTGCGGCACTGGGCAAGGGACTCAGCATTCGTGGCTATTCCTTGATGGAGATCACGCGCAATGCGGAGAAGCTGCGAGTGGCGAAGAAGTATGTTTACGACCGGTTGGCGGATGGACGGTTCCACCCGAAGGTCGCGAAGACATTTCCGCTCGCGCAGACCGTGGAGGCCTACAAATATCTCGAATCGAATGCGCAGGTGGGAAAAGTGGTGATTACCGTTCCTTAATTCACGCGGATGCATAATCTGAGGGGAACACGAGCTTACAAGAGGAAAACAGTCTTCGTGCGTCCCTTCGCTCCGAACCCGTTACGGCCCTTCCTCAATCTTATGGACGCTCTGACTCCTGCTCGCTCCGTCCAGGCAGTGCTCGGGCTCTTCCCAGCGGCCACCCCTTCGGCTCCACGCGAACAGGTCTCCCTGATTCACGACCCGACCATCCGACCCTTCCTTTATAGGCAAGGCAGGAGCAGGCGGTAGAGCGCCGTTGCCGTGTTGTCCGTAAACAGGACAGTTTGTCTCTTGACAAAACGAGCCAATGAGTATAGGCTATATTCGCGATGAAGGTTTGGTGCGGCACGGCACCTACGAAAATTTCCCCACCTCGCGAGCGTGCTCTCGAAACCATCAAAAAGATGTTAAAAATGAAGGTTGCTCCCAATAGTTGATTGAAAACAAAGGGGCAAAAAAAGTGCTCCCAATATGTTGATGAAAACGAACAAGTT
>JBKQVI010000257.1:0-11848 GCA_052139985.1 Terriglobia bacterium | reverse complement strand
GGCCTTCACACTCAAAAGGCACCGGCTATCCCACGATGTGCATGAAAATACGAGTACTTAGAGGAGATTCGTGGAACTTCCAGGAAATTGTATGTGGCTGAGGGTAAATAACTTAGCGCACCTGCTGGGTATCGGCCAAGGGAAAAAGGGGAATAAAAAATAACGGATAGTCCCACGATGTTGATGAAAACAAAGGAAGAAAGAAGTGACATATTGACTAATGCCACGATATTGATGAAAACAAACGGCTTATTTTTTCTATCCCACGATATGTATGAAAGCAAAGGGAGTTGTGCGCCGGGATAAACCGGCAGGAAGCAGAGGATGAAAGATCCTCACGAGAAAGGAGTAGCGAACCACTCGGCCCCGAGTTTTGCGCTGTATGCCGTGAGGCATGCCGTGAAGCGTAAACAGGGGGATAGGTGGGCTGGGTATGGAGCTCCGAAAATTGCCAATCAGGGTGCCGACGTCCTAACTTCGGCGGAAGGCCACATGACCCGAGGCGATAGCGCGAGCCTTGGGGCAGCCCTGCGTAGTCTAAGACCCCAGACACGCCTAGACACTTTCTGCACGAGAACCGGGAGACCTCCCCGATGTCCCGCGAAGTGGGGACCGGCGGGCGAAGGCTGAGGCCAGACGGCCCGCATGCACGTTGAGGAGGAGTCACACCGGGGCATAGTACCGATGAGCCATTCGAACAACAACGGAAGAGCGTTGGCGGAGAATGTGGAGGGAAGGCCCTTGAACCAGGAGAACACCCGCCCGCCCCGCACGCAACCGACACAGAGCGAAGTACGCGTGTCCCAGGGGTTGGCGGGTGTGCGGAAAGCCGCAAAGCAACACCAGAAGATGAGGTTCACGGCTCTGCTCCACCATTTAACGGTTGATCTGCTGCGGGAGAGCTTTTACGCGCTGAAGCGAAAAGCGGCACCGGGGATAGACGGCGTGACGTGGCAGGAGTATCAAACCGGGCTGGAAGGTCGGCTGATCGATCTGCACGGCCGGGTCCACCGGGGAGCCTTTCGAGCGCATCCCTCGCGAAGGGTATACATCCGGAAGGACGACGGACGGCAACGTCCGTTGGGGATTGCGGCGCTGGAGGACAAGATCGTCCAACAGGCCGTGGTCACCATCCTCAACGCGATCTACGAGGAAGACTTTCTGGGCTTTTCGTATGGGTTTCGACCGGGACGCAGCCAGCATCAAGCGCTGGACGCGCTCACGGCGGCGCTCACCCAGAAGCACGTGAACTACATTCTTGATGCGGACATTCGGGGATTTTTCGATTCGATTTCCCACGGGTGGATGCTCAAGTTCGTGCAGCATCGCGTCGCCGACCGCCGGATACTCCGGCTGATCCAGAAATGGCTGAAGGCCGGGGTGATGGAGGAAGGCGAATGGTCGAAGACGGAGAAGGGTACGCCGCAAGGGGCGGTGATCTCACCGCTGCTGGCGAATATCTATCTCCACTACGTCTTCGACCTCTGGGTGCACGCGTGGCGCAAGAAACACGCGCGGGGAGACGTGGTCGTCGTGCGCTATGCCGACGATACGGTCCTCGGATTCCAATCCCAGACCGAAGCCGACCGCTTTCGGGAAGACCTCCGGGAACGGCTGGGGAAGTTTGGACTGGAACTGCATCCCGATAAAACGCGCCGGATCGAGTTCGGGCGGTACGCCGAGCTGAACCGGAAACGACGCGGAGAAGGTAAGCCGGAGACGTTCGACTTTCTGGGCTTCACGCACATCAGCGGGAAGAACCGGAAGGGGTACTTTACCGTGAAGCGCCAGACGATCGGCCAGCGTCTGCGGAAGAAGCTGCAGGAACTCAAGCAGCAACTCCGGCAGCGACGGCACGAGGCGATCGCGCGCACGGGAAAGTGGCTCCGGTCGGTCGTGCAAGGCTACTTCAACTACTATGCGGTACCGGGAAACCTCGACAGCTTGCTCACCTTTCGGGCACGGTTGACCCGTCTGTGGCGAACCCAACTGCGGCAACGCAGCCAACGCCATGGACTCAACTGGGAGCGCCTGCACCGGCTCGCTGTCCGTTGGCTGCCCGTGCCGCGCGTGCTGCATCCCTGGCCCTCCGTGCGGTTCGCCGCCCAACATCCGAGTTAAGAGCCGTATGCGCTAATGAGCGCACGTACGGATCCGTGCGGGGGGTACCGGGTAACCGGTATCCCTACCGCGACTTCTTCTATACCCACGATGTGTATGAAAGGAAAAGGGGTTAGCGCAAACCGCAGGTGGAAAACGGAGATCGTGGGGTGCACCCAAGACCTCTCGGGCTGGGTTTCCCAGGACGGGTCAAAATGTCGAGACTCCCGGCATGGCGGGACGCCCATGCGACCTTTCGTGGCATGGCCATTCTGGCCATGATTTAACACGGGCAGGAGAAGGTGTAAAGAAATCGTCGAACAGCGTTTCACCACTGAGCCACTGAGGCGCAGAGGGGTAGAAAAGAGAGGGCATTTTTCTCCGTGTCTCAGTGCCTCAGTGGTGGAGATGGCAATTTTTCACACCGTCGGATGCCCGTGCCGCGTGCGTCCCGGCTTTCACTTTTATGTCGTGCACCACCTTGGCAGATGCGCCTTCCCAAATCTACTGGATGTGGGGTAAGATTGGCTTTGCTTCCCGGTCGCCCTCGCAGTTGGCCAGCACCATGCGTCGCTTCTTGATCCTTTCCATCGCGTCCTTTCTCTTCGTCTCTCCGGGGACAGCACAATCGCCGCGGGACCAAGTCCCTCCGAGCGTGCTGCACCAGATCGCGGCGGAATTCCAGCAGGGGAATATTCCGGAGGCCGAGCGGACGGCGCGTGCCGCTCTCGGAAAAGCGCCCCGCGATCCCGCCGCCCTGAGTTTATTGGGCGTAATCCTGGATGCCCAGCAACGTTACGATGAGGCCGAGTCCACTTATCGGCAGGCCCTCGCGGTGGCTCCAGGCTCGCCCGGGATTCTGAACAACCTCGGCAATCACTACTTAGCGCAGGGCAAGACCGACCAGGCGCGCGCGGCGTTTTTGAAGGTGGTTGCGGTGGATCCTCGCCACCCGAATGCCAATCTGCAACTGGCTCAGCTCAGCGTCGCCGCCAAGCAAGGTGCGGTCGCCCTTAAGTATCTCGACCGCCTGCCCGCGGAAAACCGGGCTTCGCCTCCGATTGAGATCCTGCGCGCCCAGGCGCTGAAATTAACCGGTCAGGATAAGGCCGCCGAGTCTCTGCTCGGGGACGTTGAAAGCAAAGCGGGCAAGGAGCCGAGCGTGACCTTTTCCATTGGCATGACCTATGCCGAATGGCATCGTTATTCCGATGCCGAGGCCGCTTTTACCCGCGCTCTGGATGCCGACCCCACCAATTTCGACGTCCTTTACAACCTGGGTCTCGCCGCCCAACATGCCGGGCATACGACCCGCGCCATGGAAGTCTATCGGGTTGCCCTCCAGCAGCGTCCGAACGATGCCGACAGCCTCTTCAACGTGGCAAGCATCTACATCCAAACCGGGCACGCGGACGACGCGATTATGCCGCTGATGCAAGCCCACAAGGCGGCGCCCCAGCGCCCAGAGATTCTCTTTGCTCTATCCCAGGCGAGCCAGGATATAGGCTTTTACGGCGATGCGGCTACGGCCATCGACGAATATCTGAAGTTGAAGCCTGGCGATGACGTCGCCCGGCGTGAGCGTGGGTTCTGCCTGATCCGTTCCAAGAGCCTTAATGACGGCCTCGCGGACCTCCAATGGTACGCCCAGAAACATCCCAAGGATCCGCGTGGACTTTACGAACTGGCCATTGGTGAGACGGTGCGCGCTCCCGAAGAAGCGCTTCGGCGCCTCAACCAGACGCTGGCCATCGATCCCAATTTCAACGCCGCCCGCTTCGCTCGCGCCGTTCTCTATTACGAAAAGGGCAGCACCGACGACTCCATTGCGGACGCGAAACTCGTGTTAGCAAAGGAGCCCGACAACTTCCGCGCGCTTGACGTCCTCGGACAGGACTACACGCGATTGGAGCGATACCCGGAGGCGGCAGAGGCGCTCGCGCGGGCCGCCAAGCTCGCGCCCAAAGACCCTAAGGTTCTCACCCACTATTCCCACGTCCTCACCCGCATGGGGAGGAAGGAAGATGCCGCGAAGGTCCTGGCAGATTTTCGAACCTTCGCTCCGGCGGAGGGGCCTCGCCCCAACCAGGGGCTGTTCGATTACCTTAACCTCCCGCCCGAGAAGCAGCACGCCAAGTACATGGAGAACCTCCAGAGGAACATTAGCATCCGGCCGGATGATCCCAAGCTGCGCCTGCAATTGGGCAAGAGTTATCTCCAGCAAGGGAAGCCGGACGAGGCGTTAGAAGCCTTTCGCGCCGCCAGGAAGCTGACGTCCGACCCGGATATCCTTGCGGCCTGCGGAAAAGCGCTCCTCGACGATGGGCAATACGCTGCGTCGCGGGAGTTTCTGGAACCTGCCGTGTCCGCAAATCCTGCGGCAGCGGGGGTGCGATTGGACCTTGCCACCGCGGTCTTCAATTCCGCCGGACCCGATGCCGGGCTGAAGGCTTTGGACGAAACTCCCGTGGCAGATCGCCGGGGAGACTATTTCCTGCTACGGGCCCAGATACTCGACGCGATGAACAGGCCCGAAGAAGCTGCCGATGCCCTGAATCGCGGATTTGCCAGCGCTCCTACCCGGCCGGATCTCTATTACCAAGGTGCGCTCTTCCTGATCAAACATGAGCAGTATAAGCGGGCTATCGGGTTTCTCGAACAGGCCAACAAGGCCATCCCGGATGTACCCGAACTGCAACTGCTCCAGGCGATGGCTTACGAGTTGGTGCGCGACCACGATAGCACCATGCGTGTTCTGGCGCACATCGAGTCGCGCTGGCCCGAATGGTCCCTGCCCTACATGATTCAAGGCATCACGCTCGCCATCCGTTTGCGCTCAGCGGAGGCCGAGCCGGTGCTCAAAAACGCTATCGCCTTGGGCGCCGACGATGGCACCGCCAATTACTACCTGGCATTGGTCATTGTGAACAGCAACCCCGAGAGAGTGGAAGAAGCTCATCAAGCCATTTCGAAGGCGCTAAAAATGAGCCCGGACGACGTTTACGTACAGTCCTTGGCGGGGAAGATCGACTCCCTGCGAAAGGATTATCCCGCGGCGCTCGAGCACCTTAACGCTGCCGTGCGGATGTGGCCGGAAATGACGGAAGCGCATGAAACCCTGGCGGGAGTCTATCGAGCCATGGGCGATAAAGAGAAATCCGTCGCCGAACTGAAGGAAATACTGAGCATCAAGCAGGCCCATCCCACGGCCGACCAGACACCACCGTTCCCCATGGAAAAGCTGCTCTTCTCGGTGCAGGCCCCTGCACACCCGCCGAGCTAAGACGCCTGCCACGTGCGACGGTCGAAGCCTGTTATCAGATGGGAATACAAGCGGCAGACAAATTGTCGCGCATGCGCCCCTATCGCGTGCTAAGATTTGACGGGGCTAAGAGCTACAGGGCTATTCTGTTTTTCTTTCTCCGGGCATGCGCCACTCTTGGCGCAGACCGAGAAGTAGCGCCGCCCTTTAGGACGGCGCCCACCGGGCCGAAGCCCAGCGACATGCCCGAAATTGGGACGGCACCCACCGGCAGGCGGGGAGAGCAACTCTCGCAAGAAGGGGTGACTCATTCGTCGTCGCGACATACCAACGGCTAGCACCGGAAGTGAGATTTCACGCGCGGTCTCCTGGAGCCGCCGTGAATTCCTTCGCGCGGCCACGGGCGCGACCGCCGCGTGCGCTCTCTTGTCCTACCCGCAATTAGGACTGGGGGCGGTGCAGCGACGCCGCAAAGTGGTGGTCGTCACTTTCGGGGGCGGCGCTCGTGACGAAGAGACCTTCATGCCGGGAGGGCAGGAGAACATTCCCCACCTCTTGAAGGACCTGCTTCCCCAGGCAAGCTTCTTCACGCAGGTTGTGAATCGGGGCATCCTTGGCCATTACGTGGCGACGGCGAGCCTGGCCACGGGCGTCTACGAGCGATTCAACAACTTCGCCGCTGTGCCTCCCGAGAATCCAACGGTGTTTGAGTACTTTCGCAAGGACCTGAAGCGCCGTGCAAACGATGCCTGGGTGGTGGCTCCCAGCAATGGATTCAACCGCATCGGTGAAAGTTCCAACCGCTCCTACGGCCCCGGACTGGGCGCGGGCGTAATTCTACCCAAGCGATTGCTGACCGCGGCGCTCTCCTCCGGCGAAGGTGCTTCATACGAGCACCTTCTCCGCGACAACTATGAGACCCCCCTGTACACGCCGGAGTTGAGTGGCAGTGAGATCGAACTGCAGCAGCTCGATGAGATCCTGAAGCTATCGGTCGCGGATTTCGTCGCGCACGCACGCAATCTGGCGAGTCCCGACGAACTCTCCGTTTATGTCGCGCGGCAGCTCATGCGCCAGTTCGCGCCGAGCCTGCTTTGGATCACACTGCACGATATTGACATCGCCCACTCCGGCGCCTTCTCGCTCTACCTTGAAGGAATCCAGCGGTCTGACCGCCTTTGCGCGGAGATCTGGAAGGCGATCCAGGCCGACCCTGAATATGCCGGCAAGACCACCATGTTCATCCTCCCGGATTTTGGCCGGGATTCGGACACGGACGCCGGCGGCAATGGCTTTCAACATCATCGCACCGGCGATGCCCTGTCGCGAACCACCTGGATGCTGGTGATGGGACCGGACGTTCGCCAAAACGTTGTGGTGGACCGGCCGGTGGAGTCGGTCGATCTGGTTCCGACATTGGGTTCGCTGCTCGGTTTTTCGACGCGCTTGGCGCAAGGCAAGCCTCTTGCGGAAGTGGTGTAAGCATGAACCCGTCTGACCTCAAGCCGGAACAATTCCAGAACTACCCTCCCGAGGCGAGGCAATTGGCCGCCGGCTACATTGACTTGCTAAGGCAACTGCCCCCGAGTTTTGTGGCGCTCCTACTGCGTGAACTTATTGTTTATGACTGGAAATTCCCGGCTGAACGCAAGGACGTTACCCATCAGCTTGCTTACCTTAATTCGCTGTCGTCCGAGCAGCGGCAAGCGGCGATGGCGGGCTTTGCGCAGGTGCGCCTCTCTCCTGATTTCGAGGGTTTGGATTGGGTGAATGCGCCCATTCAATTTTCCGATCGGCTGGCGTCCTACCTGTGGACATCCCATCAAATTGACGCTTTTCGCACGGCGGCATTAGACTACGGCCACCGTGTTGACGCTACTCGAAACCCGGAACCACCGCCGATTCCGCGATTGGGAATTGTGGTGATCGGGCAGGGAGTGGCCGCAAGCCCCTATCCCCTATTCCGCAAGCTCCGCAAGGAAGGGGTCTATTTCAGCGCGATTAAACCGGAAAACGGATTGCGGGACCTCCTGAATGTTCTGGCCACTCGAGCGACTGCGCACCCGGTTCCATTTGGCCACTGGTACATTGATGGCGCGGCGCCGGCGCCCGTTTCCTCCGCCGAGCTGACCACGATCTCTTATCATGCGCTCGAGCCTGCGCGCGCCGCCATCCTGAAGAGAATGGACAAGGTGATCAAGTCCGGGTCGGGAGGGCCGGAGTTGCTCCACGACCGGATGGCGGAGTTGCGTCCCGAAGAAATCGGCCTGAGCGGGGTAGGGGATCAGGCGGTATTGAATCACTTCCAGGTAAGCTTGTTGGCAGAGGGCTCTGGAACGCAGATCTTCAGCACCAGCTTTGTCCAATGGGCGGCGCGTGAGGCGTTGCGGCGTGCTCAACCCGTAACGCTTCTCGCACGCTTTACTCCCCGCCAGCGGCAGCGTCCGATGGGTGAGCTGATCGCGTCTCCCGAGCAATCGCCAACGCTCGATCCCGAAGGTTCGCTGATCGACGCCGATATGGGCGCCTACCTAACTTGGATTAACCAGCAGCGCCTGCCGGGCGCGGAGCAGTCATCGTTCCTGGTCTGGTGGGAAGGCCACGCACAGGCAGTGGCCATCGGGCCTGTAATGCCGCACGGCACCGAGTCGAATAGCCCCGTCGATGTGCGGCAGGTGCTGAAACAGATTGCCTGATTTCCTCCGCCGATTACGCGGAGCAGGTGTAGCGCAGCCGTGAAGCTTACGACTAATGCAGCAAGTTCATTGGCTCATTCGGAATGAAGACCACCAGCGCTTCGGTCGTCTGCGAGATCAACTAGTCGATGTGAGCCTGCTCGAAATCGCGAAAAGGCAGGCACGTTTTAGTCCCACTGTCCTAACGGTCGACCTCCCTCTATATGGTGAGGACCAGCGCGCAGGATTCCGCATGCAGCTTATCCTAGATCTCCTGCACTGACGGAGCGTTGCGAGGTGAGTTCGAAATCACGCCTCCCGGGCCGGGCCGGCTCTAGCGGGCCCAACCCTTGGGGAGTTGAAGGGGCCCGGAGCAGGTGGATTGCTCACTCCAACTGCAATATCCAGCCTCCGCCCACCACCTCATCACCATCATAGAACACGGCTGCCTGTCCCGGCGTAATGGCGCGCTGCGGCTCCAGAAACTCGACCAAAGCTCCAGCTTCGCCAATGGCTTCCACGCGAGCGGCGGCGCCGGGATGGTTATGGCGAATCTTGACGTGCGCATCCACGGCGTCGCCTGCCTTGAGCGGCCTAATCCAATTCACTTCGCGCACCTGGAAGCGGCTGCGGAAAAGGTCGCGGTCCTTCCCCACCACCACTTGATTCTTCGCCGGGTCGAGCGCGATGACGTAAAGCGGCGAGCCCACCGCCATGCCCAATCCTTTACGTTGGCCCACGGTGAAGTTCTGGACGCCCGTGTGTTCGCCCAGAACACGTCCGTCGGTCGAGACCACTTCGCCCGCCGCCGATTCCGGTTGGCGCTGCTGCTCGGTCAGGTAAGCGTCAATGAATTGGCGATAGCTTCCTGTGGGCACAAAGCAAATTTCCTGGCTGTCCGGCTTCTCCGCCACGGGCAGGTGACGGGCGCGAGCGATGGCGCGCACCTCCTGCTTGGTCATCTCCCCCAGAGGGAACTCGGAGTGAGCCAACTGCTCCTGCGTCAATCCGAATAGGAAGTAGGCCTGATCTTTCGAATGATCGATCCCGCGCAGAAGTTGATATCGGCCGGTCTTCTCATCGCGCCGGATGCGAGCGTAATGGCCGGTGGCGATGCGGTCGGCGCCGATCTGCCGCGCCGTGGTGAGGAATTGCGCGAACTTGATTTCGGTGTTGCAAAGGCTGCACGGAATGGGCGTCTCGCCGGCCAGGTAACCTTCCACGAACGGCCGCACCACCGTGGCCTCAAACTGCTTTTCCAGATTGATAACGTAGTAAGGAATGTTGAGGAAGCTGGCCACAGCGCGCGCGTCATACACGTCGTCGAGCGAGCAGCAGCGCCCGCTGGCCTGACCTCCATCGCCCGCCTCCTCGCCCAGCAATTGCGGCAGGCGGCGCTGGTTCCAAAGTTGCATGGTCAGCCCCACCACTTCTATCGAGGCGCCGGAAGAGTTCGCCGAATTGTTTTCCGCCAGCAGAGCAGCAGCCGTCGAACTATCGACTCCGCCACTCATGGCGATGGCAATGGACATCTGAAAAACGGGATCAGGGATTCGCGATCCGGAATTACAGGTCTGCCGTTTGAACGCCAAGATTCGAGTCCTGAAACGCGAACCGTCGTTCCCTAACCCCTAACCCCTAATCCCTAATCCCTAACCCCTAACCCCGTTTTGTAATGCGGTGACACGACGCGCAGTTGTTCCACCACTCCGGGTAGGATTCGGAGCGCGGCGTCGATATCCTCGTCCGTATTGAAGCGGCCCAGGCTGAAGCGGATGCTGGCGCGCGCCTGTTCAGGCCTGAGCCCGATGGCCGAGAGCACGTGCGAAGGTTCGAGCGACCCGGACGAGCATGCGGAGCCCGTCGAGCAAGCGATGCCGCGCAGGTCCATGGCGATCACGAAACCCTCGCCCTCAAGGTAATCGAAAGTCAGGTTAGTCGTGGTGGGCACCCTGTGTGTAGGGTCACCATTCACGGCAACAAACGGGATGCTGGCAAGAATCCCGGCCTCCAGTCGGTCGCGCAGAGCGGCAACGCGGTCGTACTCCTCCGCCAGGTGCATCCGCGCAATTTCCGCCGCTGCGCCCAAGCCGACGATCCCCGCCACGTTTTCAGTGCCCGGACGCCGATCGCGCTCGTGATGCCCGCCGTGGAGAAGTGGACGGAGAATCGTGCCCTTGCGAACGTAGAGCGCTCCAACACCTTTCGGGCCATTCAGTTTATGTGCGGAAAGGGCCAGCAAATCGACGCTAATCCGTTCCACGTCCACGGGGATTTTGCCGATCGACTGCACCGCGTCAGTGTGAAAGTAGATGTCGCGTTCACGTGCTATGCGGCCGATTTCCTCGATCGGCTGGATGGTGCCGAGCTCGTTGTTGGCGTGCATTACACTGATCAGTACGGTCTCGGGGCGAAGCGCGCCGGCCACGTCTGCCGGGTCGATGACTCCACTCGCACCCACGCGCACGTAAGTCACAGTCACGCCGCGCCTCTCCAATGCCTTCGCGGTCGAGAGCACAGCAGGGTGCTCGATAGCCGTGGTCACAACATGCTTCCGCTCGCCGCGTGCCGCCTCCACGATGCCGAGAATCGCTGCGTTGTCAGACTCCGTCCCGCCGCTGGTGAAGACAACTTCGCTAGACCGCGCGTTGAGCAATCGCGCCACCTGCTCGCGCGCTCTCTCCACACCCGCTTTGGCGCGCTGCCCGAACCAGTGAATCGACGAAGCATTGCCATAATCTTCCAGCATGTACGGCCGCATCACCTCGAACACTTCCGGCGCGAGAGGAGTGGTGGCGTTGTTGTCGAAATAAACCCTCTTCATGATTCTTTCAGAAACTCTATTGCCCGCGTGAGTTGCCGCTGCGATTCTACAAGGTCTGCCCAGAAATCCAGCGTAGCCGAGCGACTGAGAGAAGTCAATTCCAGGGAACGACGCGGGTGCGCGACATAAAAGTGAGAGCCGGGGATCCCTTGGACCTGGCACGACGTCTTGCCGTGTGAGGTCATGGCCAGGATGGCCATGCCACAAGTTTTGCCACAGGCACCCTGTCCGTGCCGGGAGTTTCCACATTTTAAGCTGCCCGGCGAAACAAAGCCCAGGCGGTCTTGGGCGCGCCCCCATCTCCATTCTCCCCTGCGGTTTGAGCTAACCGCCTTTCCTTTCATACATATCGTGGGGTATAAAAAATAAGCCTTTTGTTTTCATCAACATCGTGGCATTAGTCAATATGTCACTTCTCTCTTCGTTTGTTTTCATCAACATCGTGGGACTATCCCTTATTTTTTATTCCCCTTTTTTCCCTTGGCCGACACCCAGCCGATGCGGTAAGTGATTTATAATCAGCCACATACAATTTCCTGGAGGTTCCACAAATTTCCTCTAAGTACTTGTCTTTTCATACACATCGTGGGATAGCAAGCGCCTTTCGAGGGTGAAGGCCGCCCATCCGGGCGGGCCAAACAACCGCTCCCCTCCCGATTCAGGAGGGCCGGAGCCCTGAAGCCGGGGTGGTCACCCGCCACCGGCCGAGGGGTAGCGTACGAAAATGTACCGCCGCCATCCGGGCGGCTCAGTGCCGGCTGGAAGCCGGCGTTACGACCCGTACCGCCGACATCTTGCCGGCTTGGCGGGGGGGTGCCGGCCGGAGGCCGGGGCTACAGCCAAAATCAGTATCGACTAGCGGCGCGCCGCTCACCCTCTAAGCCTAGCCCAGAGGCAAGATACGTTGTCAACAGGAAAATCGCCCAATTTCCTGCCGGTAGGAAAAGATTTTACAATTCCGGCCCGTAATTTCCTACCCGTAGGAAA
>JBKQVI010000256.1:0-4210 GCA_052139985.1 Terriglobia bacterium | reverse complement strand
ACGGGATTAGGGGATAGGGGGTGGGGGGAGGGGAGGAGGGGGGTGGGGTACCGACCGGGGACATGCCGGACACTGCGACGGCGTCAACGGGTTTCATTTCGTTTGCCATGCTTGCTTTCTCCGGTGCTTGTATTGATTGTGCGCCGGGAGGGCGTAATGATCTGCAAGTGGAGGGAGGTTTTTTTCGGCCTTACGAGCGCGATGTTCTGTCGCCCGCTGAGGCGCGCTATGGGCGATGAAACATCCGCAAACCCAAGTCTGACGACTGGGGCTACCTTCTGACGCCCGCTAAAGCGGGCTGAGGGCATTCAGGAATCCTCGAATCCACAGTCTACCGTCCTGTCGTTGACCGTACCGGCCTCACGGGGAAATTCCATTTTCAACTTTCAGGGTCGCCAGGCGCCGGGCCTTGCTCTGCGTTGACATCCATCGGCAGTGCGGATGCTGGAGCGAGTTCGTCAGACGGCCCTTCGCTCTTTACGGCTCTCCGGGAGCAACTCGGATTGAAGATGGTGTCGCAAAGGCGCCGCTCGATGTGATCGTGGTCGATCATGTGGCGGAGCCGACACCAAATTAGAATTGCACGCAGTCAATTGACATTCTTATTGCGGGGAGGGCGGGTTCCGGGAACAAAACTTCGATTATGGGTGTCTAAGTTGGATAAGCTTCCGTGTTCTTCTTTCCTTGGCGTTGAGCTGCGCCACAATGCGAGGTTGTCTACGTACATCGATTGCGTGAAATGCGGTGGAAGGAATTTGCTGGGTGTGGCTTTGCTGGTGGCTGCGACGCTGATTGCGCCGGGTTGCACCGCGCCGCTGCATGCGCAGAGCGCCGTGCCGGATTGGCAGAAAGTTGCGGGCAGCACGCAGGAGTTCGATGTGGCGTCGGTGCGGCAGGAGACGGGGGAAGGGCGGCCGTACAGCAATTTCTCGCTTGATGGTGGGAATGCGTTTTGGGTGATGAACAAAGACGACGTACTGGGTCCGAACGGAACGCTGTTTTCTGCCAGGTACCAGACGCTGCTGCGCTACATCGTCTTTGCGTACAAGCTGAACGGGACCGAGGAACTGGCGCTGCGCTTTGACTACTACAACGGGCTGGACCTGCACACGCCCGATTGGGTGAGGAGTGACCACTACGATATTGAGGCGCGCGCAGCGGGGCAGGCGACCAAGGATCAGATGCGGCTGATGATGCAAAGCCTGCTGGCCGAGCGCTTCAAGCTGGCCGTGCATTGGGAGAGGCGCGAGGCGCCGGTGTTCGCGCTGGTAGAGGCTACGCCGGGAAAGCTGGGACCGCAACTCGAACCTCATGCGGCGAGCGATGATTGCGCGAAGACCGCGTTTCCCGAGAGTTCGGACAAGAATTCGGGCACGGGAGCGGGAGGAACCCGGACCACGGCGCCGCTTTCTGCGCTGCCGATTCCCTGCGGCATGATTGCGCATTTGCCCACGAACTCGCCGGAGCGGAGACGCTTTGGCGGGCGCAATGTGACGATGGCGATGCTGGCGGAATCGATGCCGACGCAGACTGGGCTGGCTACGCTGCCGCGGCCGCTGATTGACGAGACGGGCCTCGAAGGCGGATTCGACTTCTCGATCGAATGGACGCCTGAAGATACCGGTCAACCGGGCGATGTGGACTCGTTCGGCGCGGCGTTTCGCGAGGCGTTGAAGCAGCAACTGGGGCTGAAGCTCGAGCCGAAAAAAGGCCCCATTGAGGTGCTGGTGATCGACCATGCGGAGCAACCGACTGCGAATTAACGCCGCAAGGGGAGCGGCGCATCCATCTTCGGACAAAAGGCGCGGAACCTTTGCAACTAAGAGGACGTACATCCGTGTTACCGATGTATCCTTCTCAAGATCGGAAAATCAGCGGTTGGTGAGCTTTGTAATTGCCCCGGCCGGAGCAGGAAGGAAATCTTCACAATGAAAACGAGAGTTGAGGGCCGCAACATGCGGTCTAGCGGGATTACGTCGTGTTGGGTGACGGGTCTCGCAGCGGGAACGTTGATTTTGCTGCTTGCGTCCTGCGGGATTCGCGCGCGCGCGCAGGCGGACGCACGAGCAGACGGGCAATCGGCGGCAGGACAATCCCGTGGGCTGGAGGCACCGCCATCTCCGCCAGTTTCGCCGACGGACCTTGAGGGGATTTGGCAGGGGACGCTGATGCCGCCCGGTGCGACGAAAGGTCAGCGCATCGTCATTCACGTGACGAAGGATTCGAGTGGGAACTACGCGGCTTCTCTTTTTAACGCCGATCGCGGAGGTCCGCCGCTGAAGTTCAACACGGTGACCGAGCAAGGCGGGGACGTG
This sequence comes from Terriglobia bacterium, assembly GCA_052139985.1. Classification (GTDB taxonomy): domain Bacteria; phylum Acidobacteriota; class Terriglobia; order UBA7540; family UBA7540; genus Bog-366. The sequence continues at coordinate 1,895 of JBKQVI010000256.1, read as the reverse complement.
AAGTTCACGACGCCGATGGTCACCATTGAAGGCCCGCTGAGCGCCGACGGAAAGACGATCGACGCGAAGTTTGCCGCCGGCGGCCCGAATCCGATGGCGGTTTCCCTTGCGCGCACGGCGCCCGATGCCGCGTGGCCGATTCCCGAGGCGCCGAAGCCGATGGCGGCCGACGCGAAACCGGTATTCGACGTGGTGACTGTGAAGCCGAGCCCGCCGGGCAGACCCGGCAAGAATATCGGTTTCGATGGGCATCACTTCCTGTTCCGGGGCGCGAATCTGGACGACATGATTGCTCTCGGTTACGGGCTGCACACCAAGCAGATTGCGGACGCGCCAGATTGGGCGGGCAAAGACCTCTTTGACGTCGAAGGTACGCCCGATGTGCCGGGCGTCCCGAATCAGAAGCAGATGGCGAGTCTGTTGCAGAACTTGCTTGCCGACCGGTTCCAACTCAAGTTCCACAACGAAAAGCGCGAGCTTGCGGTGTATGTGATTACGGTGGCGCCTGGCGGCCCGAAGCTGACGCCGACCACGGCCGCGCCGAATGACCCATCGGGGATGGGATTTGGAGGGGTCGGCGGCAGCCAGGGTGTGACGGCGGTGGGAAGAAACCTGTCCATGTCTGACTTTGCTATGTGGTTTCAGTCGGGGGTGACCGATCGGCCGGTGGTCAATCTAACCGAAATCAAGGGCCGCTACGATATCCGCCTGAAGTGGACACCGGACGATTCGCAGTTCGCACAGTTCGGCGGATCGGGCTTCCATGTTCCACCGGCGAGTGACGCGGCAGACGCGCCACCGAATCTTTATACGGCGATCCAGGAGCAACTGGGATTGAAGATCGAGGCCACCAAAGCGCCGGACGACGTGATGGTAATCGACCACGTGGAGAAACCGGGCGCGAACTGATCGAGGCAGCGATCAAGCCACCCCAGCGGGCGAGCATCGCCCGCCCGGGCGCCGGCAGGGACTGAGAGAACGAGGGAACAAGAAGACGGGGAGAACGTTCGCGGAGTGGCAGGCCCATTTGGGTTGGAGTGGGCACAGGAAAGGACTCTTGGCAATGAGGACAGTTCGGGAAATGAACAGATCTTACTTTTGCGGCAGGGCGTTACCAGGCTTCGCCTGGGTCGCAGCCGTCGCGGTGTTGTTGCTGCTGTTTGCGACCGGCGGAACTCGCGTGAACGCGCAGGCGGACGCGCGACCAGACGGGCAGTCGGCGGCAGGGCAGTCCCGTGGGCTGGCGGTACCGCCATCGACGCCGGCTTCGGCAACGGACATTGTCGGCACCTGGCAAGGGACACTGCACATTCCCAAGACGGACCAACATCCACAGATCGACCTGCGGCTGGTGTTCAAGATTTCGAGGACGGACGCGGGCGCCTTGAAGGCTGTGTGGTACAGCATCGACCAGGGCAGTCAGGCGGTTCCGTTAGCGACCATCAGCTTCCAGGATGGTGTGCTGAAGTTTACAAGCGCGATGGTTCCGCGCAGCTATGAAGGCAAGATGTCCGATGACGGCAAGTCGATTGCGGGAACCTGGATGGAAGACACGACGCCGATCGCTATGACTCTGGAGCGCGCCAACGCCGATACGGCGTGGCCGATTCCCGAGGCACCCAAGCCGATGGCGGCCGATGCCAAGCCTTCATTTGAGGTTGCGACTATCAAGCCGAGCCAGCCCGATCGTCCCGGCCGGGCATTTCTATGGCGCGGCGGCCGATTCATTACATTCAACACCACGCTCACCGCTCTCATCGGATTTGCATACGATGTGCAGGACAAGCAAATCGTTGGAGCGCAGGATTGGATGGGCACGGACAAATTCGACATCGAGGCCAAGCCGGATACTCCAGGAATCCCAAGCCGGGAGCAGATGCGAGCGATGTTGCAGA
>JBKQVI010000255.1:0-32194 GCA_052139985.1 Terriglobia bacterium | reverse complement strand
CCCGCGCCACCACCGAGACGCCCCCATATCCGATCACCTTACTCTCCGAAGCCGCCACAAGACGGCGCATCCGCTCGTCCAGGAAGGGTACCAGAGAACGGAAGCGGCGCTCAATGTCACGATGGTTAATCACCACCAGTATAAAACAAAACTACTTCAACTTGTTCTGGTTATTTCCTGACAGCTCCTAAGGCGAAGCGAATCGGGCATGTGTTCGCGGAGCTTGGCACCATAGTCCACGTTGAGGAAGCGGTCAGAGAGGATAAAGCCCAGCCGCCCGCCCTCTCCCAGCCAACCCTCGCGATCTGCCGAATGCACGGCTCGTTCCAAAAAAGGAATGTAGAGGTCGTAGTTGTGTTCCGTCCACTCGTACTTGCCTGCCCAATACTCCTTGACGTGCTCGGGTATCTTCTGAATTCGGACGTAAGGGGGATTACCAACTACGAAGTCATATTGGAGATCGTGCTTGAGCGAAACGGCCAGTACCAAATCCTCGATAGTCTTCAGAAACCGTCCATCATCATATTTGCCCTTGAGTTCAACAACAGTGGCCTCAAGCGCCTTGAGTGTTGGCACGAGATAGGCGTGCAGTTTCTCCGCCCGCTCGGCGAAGCGCGTCTGCAATAGCGTTTTCAACGTGTGGCGCCGATCCCGCACAACCTGAAAGACACGGCTTAATGCGGCAATATAGTCTTCCAGGCTTGAGACCAAATTCAGTTGCCGCGCGTCCTGGTAGCGAGGCACTTTGACGGGCATTTTGACAAAGCCTTTTTTTTCACCCTTAATGGGGAGATAAATCGTAATGTTAAGGATTCCCTCCTCAAAGTGGAGGTTCACCTGGAGGGTTTCCCTTTGCCGCCTCCCGGCTTCCTCTTCGCGCTCCTCGATGCGCAAGGAGTCGGTTCGAAAGACCGGCAACCGCACAATGCGAAAGTCCGGATCGCTAAAGATGGCCTCGGCATAAAGAGGCAAGATCAGCGCCGCATAATTGACTTGGGCCATGAGGACCGCGAAAGGGTTGATATCAAAGCCTACAATGCGGAGTCCCTCCGTCAGGTCAAGCAACACCTTCTTCGCGTCAGTCCCGGTTTGCTGCTTCAGATAACGGCGAAGGGCGGCAGCGAGGAATGAGCCGGAACCACAGGCGGGGTCGAGGAGGCGATCTCCCCGTTGACCTCGATAACCGCATTCGTCCAGGATGAATTCGATGGCTTCCACCGGAGTATAGAACTCTCCCAGGGCCTTGCGCGTGTCACGGTGGAAGTAGTGCTGATAGAGCTCCCCCAACAAGTCACCGGACAAGTCAGCGAAGTCGAATTGCGTCGTTACCAGCATCGCCTCAGACAATGCGTGGAAGAGTGGGCGGCCATCTGCCACGGGGCACTCATGCCACCAATCGAAGATGTCTTGGGAGAAGATGGAATGAAAGAGCGTCTGTCCGGCGCGTTCAAAAGTCCTCTTAATAACCTCCAGATGATTCTCCGCCGTTAGCTTTCCTCGCGTGGAAAGCTCGCTGAAACTCTCCTGGATGCGCGGGACAAAGCGCACGCCAGGGAAACGCCGGTCGTCGGCGGCCTTGGCAAGCATTAGCCGGGATATGATCGTGTAAGCAGTCTCAAGCGCAAAGGAGAATTGGGCTATCTCGGTGGAAGCCTTGCTGCCCAGGAAGGGCCGCCAACTCGCGGGAACGTCCTTGAACTTTAGATCACGCGCAAAGGTTTTTTGCCAGAATTCATAGGAACCACGCGTAAAACGCGACGACTCAATGGTTCTGGGTAGCAGGTTCTTGAGGGATTGCACAACGCGCCCAAAAGCGGATTCCGGGCGCAATTGAAAGACCTGGAAAAAGATCTGGGCAGGCTCTGAGTCCGGCGCAGAAATCAGCAGAGCCTGTTGGCGGTTCAACTTAAGTACGTCCAGAACGCTGTCCAGGGAATCGAGGTTGACAACTTTCTTCTTCAGCCAATCTTCGACATCGCGGGCTTGCGCCTCGGTTGCCTCGGACAGTTTAAAGGTGCAGCTGCGCTGCTCGACAAAATCTCCGTTGGTGCGCGCGTAAAGAACGAAGTCCACGCCGTTCGTCAAAACTCCAGATGCGGCAAGGTGCGGCAACACATACTTTTCCAGAAGCTCTCGCCGAAACGACTCAAGTGAGCCTGCAGCCGCTTGCTTAAACTCGATAACAGCGCGGACTCGCCCGCCAAACCCCAACAGGCCCATGTCATATCGTTTGCGAGCGCGGCCGCGCTGGGCTAGGATATCCTTGCCGATGCCTTGATATCCGAGTTCGACAAAGAATCCCCGTTCTTGGAACAGCTTTTCGACCTCGGCCTCCGTCAACTGCTTGGCTTCAGCGGCCTTGCCGATGGTTCGTAGGACCTGCTGGAATCTGTTTGCCATGGGTCTGTGATTCTACTCGGATGGAGGGGCGCAGGCAACGGACTTGGTTGTCAAGCAATCGAAGCTCGGAGCTTGAACTCGGCGGTTACTTCTGTTTGCCCGTTGCGCGGGCTTGAGGGATTGTTACCGAATTCCCCTTACCAAGACATCCTCTTACCAAGACCTCTTGGCCTCACCATAATCTGACGATACAATCTGCCACGCGACTGCGTGTGCTCAGCTTGGGAGCCACGTCCTGAATAACAAAGCGACAGGAGTGCGTATGACGGTTGACCGAAGGCATTTCCTAAAACAAGCTGGCAGTTACTTGGGCACAGCGGCGGGAATTTCCCTTACGCCATCGGCTTGCGAAGCTCTGGGTTCATCCGCGCCCTTACCTACTTTGGGTGAAGACAGCACTGCCACAGGTGAAGAGTGGTTAAATCTCAGCGAGGCGCAGCTTTTAGCCCCACCGGGACTCTCGCCGCGGGAGGAACGGGCCCTGCTGGTTATGGCTCAAGAAGTGGAGAAGCGGACGGAGTTGCGATTGCCGATCGTCCATTCGTGGCCTTCGCGCTCGACGCCGGTGGTGGTGGCGGGGACGAACGCCACTCTCGATCGTCTGCACGGACAATTGCCGGCGGGTATTTCCGGGCCAGCGGTGGCGCGGGAGGCCGAAGGCTACGCAATTCGCGTCGTTCAGGATGCAGATGCGCCGAGGGTTTCCGTGGCCGGAGCAGACGAGCGCGGTGTGCTGTTTGGCGTCGGCAAGCTCCTGCGCTCGCTGCGCATGACCAAGCTTCGGGTGGAAGTGGACAGCAATTTGGGAATCAAGTCCTCGCCAAAGTATCGCCTGCGCGGGCACCAGCTCGGTTACCGCCCGAAAACTAATTCCTACGACGGCTGGACGGTCGCCCTGTGGGACCAATACATCCGCGAGTTGGCGCTTTTCGGCTGCAACTTCATCGAGCTGATTCCGCCGCGTTCGGACGACGACGCGAACAGCCCCCATTTCACGCTTCCGCCCAAGGAAATGATGATCGAGATGTCGCGGATCTGTGATGAGTACGGATTGGACGTCTGGATCTGGTATCCGGCCATGGAGCGCGACTATTCCGACCCTGCGACGGTGAGCCGCGAGCTCGCCGCGTGGGGAGAAATCTTCAAAGCCCTGCCGCGGGTCGATGCTGTGTTTGTGCCCGGCGGCGATCCTGGCCATACGGAACCCAAACATCTGATGGCCCTGCTGGAAAAGCAAACGCGAAACCTGCGCCAATACCATCCCCAGGGCCAAATGTGGATGTCGCCGCAGTCATTCAACCAGGCGTGGCTCGACGGGTTCCTGGAGATCCTGAAGGGCGAACCCGCTTGGCTGGGGGGCGTGGTTTTTGGACCCCAAACGCGTGTGGATTTGCCCACCCTGCGCAAGCTCGTACCGAAGCGGTACCCCATGCGCCTCTATCCCGACATTACCCACACGATGGAGTGCCAGTTTCCCGTTCCAGATTGGGACGTGGCTCTGGCGCTGACGGAGGGAAGGGAATCGATCTGCCCGCGGCCGGAAGCGTTCGCGAACATCGCCCGCCGCTATTTGCCCTATTCCGCCGGCTTCGGAACGTATTCGGAGGGATGTAACGACGACGTCAACAAATTCATCTGGAGTGCACTCGCGTGGGATCCCGAGGCGAAGGTCGTCGATGTTTTGCGTGACTACGGCCATTTCTTCATCGGCCCACGCTTCGCCGATGATTTTGCCGAAGGCCTCATGAATTTAGAAAAGGCGTGGCAGGGGCCGCTGCTTGCGAACGAGAACGTAGACGTCACCCTGGTGCGTTTTCAGACTTTGGAGCGCTCCGCGTCTCCCGCGGAGCTGTTGAATTGGCGCTTCCAGCAAGGGCTTTACCGCGCTTACTACGATGCCTACGTGAGGCGCCGCCTGGTTTATGAAACGGATCTGTATAGCCAGGCGCTCGACAAGCTGGAGGAGATTCACGCCGTGGGGTCGCATCCCGTCGCGCCCGTGACCGAGGAGCCTGGCGACGAGGCGTCCGTGAACGGTTTTGACCCCACCCTGGTTATCGCGCAGGCGCAATCCATTTTGGCGAAGGCATTTACCGAGCCTGTGGCGCAGGAAGAACGTACGCGGATTCTGCAACTGGCGGAAGCGCTCTTCCAAAGTATACGCATGCAGTTGGCCGTGGAGCGTTACCAAGCGGAGTCGGTGGACCGCGGCGGCAACCTCGACACCGTGGATGCTCCGCTCAACAATGGTCCGTGGCTCACGCAGCGCCTGCGCAAAATCCTAGCCCTGCCCGCGGCGCTCGACCAGGTCCATGCGCTGGAAGAACTTCTGAATCGAACCAATCCCGGTCCCGGAGGCTATTATGACGCGCTGGGTGACATCGCGGGTCCGACGCGTCTGGTGCGCGGACTGGGAAGCGCTGAGGACCCCGAAATGCGGAAGTCGGCATTGATCGGCCACGATTATCCGCTTCCGGCGGAAATGCCCACCGAGTGGAAGTGCTGGGCGGAAGCGCTGTTCGATGCGCCGCTGCGATTGCACTACTCCTTACTTGACCCCCAGGCGCGCTACCGGGTGCGAGTGGTCTATGCGGGCGACGAGCCGGACGTGAAAATCCGGCTGTCGTGCGAAGGCGGGGCGGAGATCCATCCGCTGATCGCCAAGCCGCAGCCGCCGGCCCCGTTGGAATTCAACGTACCGCCGGAGGCTACGGCAAAAGGCGAATTGACCTTGGAATGGACCTGCGAGGCAGGTCTGGGAGGCAACGGCCGCGGGACCCAGGTGGCGGAAGTTTGGCTGCTGAGGAAGCAACGGGAGGCTAATCAATCGGTCTAGTGTCTCGCCGCGCCGATGCCCGTAAGAGTAATCATTTGGGGACTATTCGCGGCGTTGTCGTTTATGGAAACGGTAGCGCTGCGCTCCCCCGTCTCCGTAGGGGCGAAGGTCACGCTGATCTGGCACGTTCCCGACGGAGCCTGCGAGTTGACGCAGTTCTGACTCAAGCGGAAGTCTCCGCTATTGGCCCCCCCGAGCGAAATGTTCGAGATATTCAGCGCCTGATTAGGGAAAACCTGGAGCGTGACTTGTGGAGACGTCGTTCCTACCGGTTGCGCTGAAAACGCCAGACTTGAGGTCACGAGCCACGCGGGGGCTCCACCTGCGCCGCCGCTCAGGCTGACCGTTTGGGGGCTGTTACCCGCATTGTCGGTCACAGTGAGCGCTCCGCTTCGATTCCCGGGACTGGTGGGCGTGAAAGTTACATTGATGGTGCAACTGTTGCTGGCCGCCACCGAGTTGGAGCAATTGTTGGTCTGTCCAAAGTCCCCGCTGGCCATGATCGTGAGGTTGCCAAGCGGTGCGTTGCCGGAGTTGGTTAGGGTAACGGTCTGAGCGGCGCTAGTGGTGGAAACGGATTGCCCGGAAAAGCTCAAGCTGGCCGGCGAAAGTGTGACCGCCGGCGCCACGCCCATTCCGCTCACGCTGAGCGTTTGCGGACTGTTCTCGGCGTAGTCGGTAAGAGTCAGCGTGCCGTTCCGCACCCCGGAGGAAGCAGGCTGAAAGCTTACATTGATGGTGCAAAACGCATTCGGGGCCAAGGACGGCAGGCAATTATTGTTTTGGATAAAGCCGTTCGAGACCGACAGGCCGGTGAAGCTCAGAGCTAGTGCGCTAGTGTTTGTGACAGTCACCGTCTGGGGAGCGCTGGTGGTCCGCACGGCCTGGTCGCTGAAACTCAGGTTGGCCGGGGTGATGTTCGGCGCGGTCTGGACGCCCGTACCGCTCAAACTGACCTCATAGGGAGGGCCGGGGGCGTTGGTGGTCACCGTGAGCGTTCCGGTAAGGGGGCCAACGGCCATAGGATTGAAGGTGACATTGACGTCGCAGTTGGCTCCCACAGCTAGGGAGGGCTTGCAGTTGTCGGTCTCTGCGAAGTTCTGGGTCACTTGGATCTTGGTGAAGACGAGGGTGGTCAGGCCAGTATTCTGGAAGTGAACGCTTTGGGGGGAGCTTTGGGTTCCCACCTTTTGGGTGCCATAGGTAAGCGGAGAAGGCCCTGCGGTGTCCGTGGAACCTTGGCCCCTAGCTCCCGTGGCCCCCGGATTTGCTCTGAGAGCGGGAAGCGTGAATAGCAACAGGAAAAGATAGTACCCCGCCACCCTTCCTCCCAAGGGGAGTCTGCGACCGCCGGCAGCATTACACTTACCGCCCATAGACACCTTCCACACCGATGGATTGGATTCTTTGCGTCGAAATATACACCCGTTCAGAACGTTGTCAAGACGATGACCTGGACACTAACCGAATAGATGGGCTCACGGCCCGCCCGTCCGGCAACTCTAAAGTGTCCTTGAGCGTTGATAATCCATGACTTTGGAACTAAAGGCCGTCGCGCCGCCAGACGATCAATATTATGGTGCCGAGGCTCTGCGGGCAATGGAAAATCCCCGCTACCTCCGCAACTGATGTAAAATCGGCACTATGCCTGTGGTCGGGTGGCGGTAAACTTGCGTCACAGGCGCCTCAACAAGTTTCCGGGGCAGCGGCCGTGGCTGCCGCCGGAGGCTCCGCGTATGGCAAGAGTCGGAGGGGAACGCCTTGACAACTTGCCGCGAGTTACTTAGGATGCCAGCAAATACGTGGCTTTCAGCAACTTGCCGTGGAGGTCATAAAGCGGCGTGAGAGAGTTATGGAACGTGCCAGGTCGTGCCGAAGAGCAGGGGGTCGGTGAATGTCGGGCAAGCTCGGGGAAATTCTTCTCAAAGAGAATCTGATCACCCCTGATCAGCTCAAGCAGGCGCTTGACCATCAGAAGACCAATGGGGGAAGGTTAGGCAACTCCCTGGTTAAGCTGGGTTTTCTCAACGACGATGAGGTGACTGCGGTCCTCTCTCGCCAGTACGGCGTTCCTTCCATTAATCTTGCCTATTTTGAGGTTGATCCCAACGTTACCAAGCTGATCCCCATGGACACAGCGACCAAGTATCAAGTATTGCCGCTGAGCCGCGTGGGATCGTCCTTAACGCTCGCCATGGTGGATCCCACCAACGTCTTCGCCATGGACGACATTAAGTTTATGACGGGGTTCAACATTGAACCCGTCGTGGCCTCGGAATCCGCCATTGTAGAAGCGATCAAGAAGCAATACGGCACGTTTGAGGAACAGGAGCGCAAGAAAGAGTTGGAAGAAATCGTCAGCTTCATTGACGAGGGCCAGACCGAAAGCGTGGAACTGGAAGCGGAAGAGGATGGAACGCTAAACCTCGAGCAGTTGGAGAAGGCAGCCGAGGAAGCCCCGGTTATCAAACTGGTTAACTACATCCTGACCGATGCCGTGAAGCGCGGGGCAAGCGATATCCACATGGAGCCTTACGAGAAGGAATATCGCATTCGCTACCGGATTGACGGCATTCTGCAGATTATGATGAATCCGCCCTTCAAATTGCGCGATGCGATTATCAGCCGTGTCAAGATCATGTCCAAGTTGGATATTTCGGAAAAGCGGCTGCCGCAAGACGGCCGTATCATGATCAAAATGATGAAGGACGGCAAGAAGAAGCAGCTCGACTTTCGTATTTCCGTGCTCCCCACCTTGCACGGCGAAAAAATCGTCATGCGGCTGCTGGACAAGGAAAACCTGCGGCTCGACATGACCAAGCTGGGGTTTGAGCAGGAGTCGCTCGACAAGTTCACCAAAGCGATTTTCAAACCTTACGGCATGGTGCTGGTGACCGGTCCCACGGGTAGCGGAAAAACCAACACCCTCTATTCGTCCATCGCCCAGCTCAATAAGCCGGACACCAACATCATTACCGCGGAAGACCCGGTGGAGTTCGAACTGCCGGGCATCAACCAGGTACAAATGAAGGAGCAGATCGGGCTGAATTTTGCGGCGGCGTTGCGCTCGTTCCTGCGGCAGGATCCCAACATCATTCTGGTCGGCGAAATCCGGGACTTTGAGACCGCGGAGATCGCCATCAAGGCGGCGCTGACCGGCCACTTGGTGCTATCGACCGTGCACACAAATGACGCGCCTTCCACCATTTCGCGCCTGATGAACATGGGGATTGAGCCCTTTCTGGTGGCCACGTCCGTTCATATGATCGTCGCCCAGCGGTTGGTGCGAAGAGTTTGCCAGGATTGCAAGACGCCGGAAGATATTTCTCCCCAATTACTGATGGACGCCGGCTACACGCCGGAAGAGGCCAGGACCACGAAGGTATACAAGGGCGCAGGGTGCTCCACGTGCAGCGACAAAGGGTACAAGGGGCGCGTGGGCCTTTACGAAGTGCTGGAAATCACCGACGAGCTTCGCGAGCTTATTCTCGTGGGCGCCTCGGCGTTGGAGTTGCGCAAGAAGGCCATCGAGCAGGGAATGATCAGCCTACGGCGCAGCGGCCTCATCAAGTGCGCTGCGGGGATGACGACTTTGGAAGAAGTTTTTCGTGAAACCGTGCTCTAGCTCGCCTCGGAAACGAGGTCAGGCTGGCGCCCTGAAGGAGAAGCGAAGGAATGCCTTTACCGACTCTGAGCGAATTGTTAAAACGGATGGTCGACGCTGGAGGGTCCGACCTCCACATCACCACCAACTCCCCGCCGCGCATCCGCGTGCACGGCGAGCTCAAACCGGTGGAGGATATGCCGCCGCTGGGACCTGCCGAAACCAAGCAATTGGCCTACAGTATTCTGACCGACGCGCAGAAGCACCGGTTTGAAGAGAACCTGGAACTCGATTTTTCCTTCGGCGTCAAGAACATCGCGCGTTTTCGGGGAAACCTGTTCAACCAGCGCGGGGCGACGGCCGGTGTGTTCCGCGTCATTCCTTTTGAAATCAAGACCTTTGACCAGCTTAAGCTGCCCGCCGTGCTGCGCAAGCTTTGCGAAAAGCCCCGAGGGCTCATCCTGGTGACCGGGCCCACGGGAAGCGGCAAGTCCACCACCCTGGCCACCATGCTTGACTCGATCAACGAAACTCGTTACGAGCACATGCTGACCATTGAAGATCCGATTGAATTTATTCACCCCCACAAGAGATGTTTGGTGAACCAGCGGGAAATTCACTCAGACACCCATTCTTTCTCCAATGCCTTGCGTGCGGCATTGCGCGAAGATCCCGACGTGGTGCTGATCGGTGAGATGCGCGACTTGGAGACCATTGAATCGGCGCTCCGAATTGCGGAAACCGGACATTTAACGTTTGGCACGCTGCACACCAACTCGGCCTCGTCCACCATCAACCGGATTATCGATGTATTTCCGTCGCATCAACAATCGCAGATTCGCGCCCAACTTTCCCTGGTTCTGGAGGGTGTCCTCTGCCAGGCGCTGCTGCCAAGGGCGGATGGGAAGGGGCGGGTGATGGCCATGGAAATCCTGATCCCGAACGCCGCCATCCGCAACTTGATTCGTGAGGATAAAATCCACCAGATTTATTCCTCGATGCAAACGGGCCAGGAGAAGTTCGGAATGCAGACGTTTAACCAATCGCTTTATGCGTCTTATATGCAGAAGACGATTACCCTGGAGGTGGCTTTGGCGCGTTCCGGCAACCCCGATGAACTCCAGGATATGATCAACCGTGGTGGTGCGACCGGCGGGTCCCCTCAACGTCCGCCCACTCCTTACGCTCCTGCCAGGCATTAAATGTTTCCCTCGTCACCTGGCCGAAGAGCCGGGACGCGCGGGGGGATGTGGCAGAGGTGAAGCACATCGGATTGAGGTGTAACCATGCCCGAATATGAATATCGAGCCACGGGGCGCAACGGCGAAACCGTGGTCGGGAGGCGCACTGCCGCCAACCGCGAAGCGCTGGACGCCATTCTTCGCCGCGAGCAACTGAGTCCCAGTCGCATCGTGGAAAAAGGCAAAGAGATTGCTATCCCCAGGCCGAAAGTGGCGGGGAAGGTTTCGCCCAAGGAATTGGCCATTTTCACCCGGCAGTTTTCAGTGATGATCGATGCGGGATTGCCCCTGGTGCAATGTCTTGAGATCCTCGCAACTCAGCAGGAGAACAAATCTTTTGCAAAGGCTCTATCGGAGGTGCGAGGCTCCGTGGAAGCGGGTTCCACCTTGGCCAACGGCCTGCGTCTGTATCCGAAGATCTACGACTCCCTGTACTGCAACATGGTGGAAGCGGGGGAGACCGGGGGTATTCTGGACACCATTTTGCAGCGCCTATCGGGCTACATTGAGAAAGCGGTCAAGCTCAAACGCGCGGTGCAGTCGGCGCTGATCTATCCTGTTGCCGTGGTCCTGATTGCGGGTGGCGTTATCTTTCTGCTGCTCTGGAAAGAGGTTCCCATTTTTGCCACGCTGTTTGCCGGCCTGGGGGTGGATCTCCCGTTGCCCACCCGCATCGTTATCGGGCTCAGCAACGCGATTGGAACATTCGCGGTGCCTTTGCTTGTTCTGGGCGTCGCGGGTGCGTGGGGGTTGAAGAGGTATTACGCGACCCCCAGCGGGCGCATGATGATCGATAGGTTAATTCTGAAGCTCCCGCTGTTGGGAGGCCTGATGCGAAAGATCGGCGTAGCGCGTTTTACCCGCACCCTCGGTACGCTGATCACCAGCGGTGTTCCGATGCTCGAAGCCATGGATATCACCGCGCGTACCTCCGGCAACGCGGTCATTGAAGAAGCGATCCTGACCGTTCGTAGAGCCATCGAGACCGGCCGGACGATTGTGGACCCCCTCCGCGAAACCGGTGTTTTTCCCAACATGGTCGTGCAAATGATCGGTGTCGGCGAGCAGACCGGCGCGCTCGATTCGATGCTCGGTAAAGTAGCGGATTTTTATGAGGACGAAGTGGATGCGGCAGTGGGCGATTTGTTGACCGCCATGGAACCGATGATCATCCTCATACTGGGTGTCGTCGTAGGTGGCGTGGTGATTTCCATGTACCTCCCGCTGTTCAGCTTGATTGGAAAACTGGCGGGGTAAAACCAGGTCTCCGGTGCCAGGTATCGGGTTTCAGGTGTTAGCCACTCTGCACCGAGCGAGGAAGCGCGCGGAATCTGGCGTGTCACAGCACGCCCCTGACACCTGGCACCTTGTCTCAGGTGCCAGGTAAAGGGTTTCAGGTGTTAGCCACTCTGCACCGAGTGAGGAAGCGCGCGGAATTTGGCGTGTCACAGCACGCCCCTGACACCTAGCCCCTGACACCTGGCACCTTTCTTCTCTGCGCCTGCTCTTATGAATTTTACGGACGAAATCAAGGATTGGCTCCCCTGGGTCGTCAAGATCCGCTTTGTCATCATTCTGTTTGTCTTTGCCATCGACTATTCCATTCATCAGTTGACCGATCCCGGCAATACTACGTCCATCCGCTATCTGGCCGTTGCTGTCATTCTGTGGCTTATCCTGAACCTGTTCTTTCTGATCTACAATCAACTGAGCCGCGATTACCTTTTGCAGGCGTACCTCCAGATCTTCTCGGATATCGTTGTCATCACCGGCATCGTTCATGTGACGGGCGACCTGGAGAGCAATTATTTCTCGCTCTACCTTGTCGCAATCATGCTGGCAAGTGTCCTCCTGACGCGGGGGCGGGCGTTTCTGGTAGCCGGCGTCAGCTTCGTTTTCATGGGAGCGATGATCGAGCTCGTTTATCTGCCCAGCATGTTCCCCGTGCTCCAGGCGAAATTCCCACCGTTGCAGTATTTTGCGACGACCTCGCTTTTGACGCCCGATCTGATGAAAGCCCTTCAGGTGAAAATTGGCGCGAGCTTTTTCGGATTTTTCGCTGTGGCCTACCTTTCCAGTTATCTGGCGGAAAGCCTGCGCAAAGCCGGGCGCGAGCTGCGGGACAAGAGCGGGCAGGTGGCGAGCCTGCAAGCGAAAAATGAAAACATCATCCAGAGCATGCGCGAAGGGCTCCTGAGCACCGACCTGAAAGGAGCCATCACCGAGCTGAATCCTGCCGGGGCGGAGATCTTGGGCCACCAGATGGACGAATTGCGCGGTGGGCCCATTAGCGTGGTCTTTCGCGGTTTAGCCGTTGATGTTGACTCCCGTGCGGGCGCGGCTTCTCCCCCGGCCCGCCAGGAAATCAACTATCTCCACCCGCGGCGGGGACAACGCATTCTCGGCGTGTCCTCTTCGCCGTTGATGGTGCCGGCGGCAGGGGTGGTGGGCTACGTTTACAACTTCCAGGATCTTACCGAGGAGAAACGGCTGGAAGCGGAGTACCGGACCAAGGACCGCATGGCGACGCTGGGCCGCATGTCGGCGGGCATCGCCCACGAAATTCGCAATCCTTTGGCCTCGATTGCGGGGTCGGTGAAGCTGTTGCAGTCGATCAGTCAATTGGACGAGGATCAGGCGAACTTGATTACGATTGTGAGCCGCGAGTCCGAGCGCCTGAACAAACTGGTGTCCGATTTTCTGCTTTACTCGCGCGATCAACGGTTTGAATTTCAGCGCGTGGATGTGGTCACGCTGCTGGAAGAAACTCTGGTCCTGCTCGAACATCACCCCCTTTTCACTCCGGATACTCACATCGAACGCAAGTTCCCCCGCCGCGGCGTGACGATGTTGGCGGACGCCGATAAGCTACGGCAGGTTTTCTGGAATATTGGCGACAACGCCCTGAAAGCCATGCCGAAGGGGGGAACGCTGACGGCCCAAGTGGAAGAGGCGGGCAAGAGGGTGCGCGTGGTGCTGGCGGACAGCGGCATCGGCTTTACCGACGTACAGTTGGAAAAGGTGTTCGAGCCGTTTCAATCGGGTTTTAGCGAGGGGACGGGCTTGGGTTTGGCATTGGTCTACCAGATCATCCGGGCGCATGAAGGGTCCATCCAGGTATACTCCCAAGCGGGAAATGGGGCGCGATTCGTGATAGATTTGCCCCGCGAAGTTCCCACGTCGATGCCCACGAAGGCCGGAACGACTCGGGCATTTACCGATTCCCGCTGAACTTCTGCGATGAGGACGATGGAATGGCGCGACTGCTGATTATTGACGACGAAAGATCCCTATGCCAGGTTCTGGAAATCGCCTTTCGCAAAAAGGGCCACTTGGTGGAAACGGTCTCGAGCGGCCAAGCCGGTAAGAAGAAAATCGAATCGCAAGTCTACGACCTGATTGTCTCGGATATTCGTATGCCTGACTTGACGGGAATCGATTTGCTGCGTTACGCGCACGAGACCCACAACCCCGCCGGTTTCATCCTCATTACCGCCGTCCCCACCATGACCTCGGCCATCCAAGCCCTCAACCTGGGAGCTTACCGCTATGTTGTCAAGACCGAAGCCCTGGTGGAAGAACTGAGCATAACGGTAGATCGGGCGCTCGAGGAAATGGCTCTGCGCGAGGAGAATCTGCGCTTGCGCCGCGAACTTTTGCGGGTTTTCGCCGCGCACAACATCGTGGGGCATAGCCACGCGATAGAATCCATTCTGGAAATGGTGCGCACGGTGGCGCCCACCACCAGCACGGTGCTGATTACCGGCGAGAGCGGTACCGGCAAGGAGTTGGTGGCCCGCGCCATCCACGAAGCCAGCCTGCGCCGGGAAAAGCCGTTCATTTCGATCAACTGCGGCGCTTTTCCGGAAACCCTGCTCGAAAGCGAACTGTTTGGCTATCTCAAGGGATCGTTTACCGGCGCCGAATCCAATCGCAAGGGAATTATTGAATCGGCCCACGGCGGCACGCTGTTTCTGGACGAAATCGGCGAAACCAGCCTGAGCATGCAAGTCAAATTGCTGCGGGTGCTTCAGGAAAGAAGCGTGCGGCCCTTGGGCGGCGCCATGGACGTATCCGTCGATGTGCGCTTGATTGCTTCCACGAACCGCGACCTGAAGAAGATGGTGGCGAGCGGCCAGTTCCGCGAAGATTTCTTTTACCGTGTCAGCGTCATTCCCATTCACGTTCCTCCCTTGCGGGAACGCCCCAGCGATCTCGAACCTTTAGCGCGGCACTTTCTGCATAAATTCGCCTTGCAGATGGGAAAGCCCTTGAGTGATTTCGATCCACAGGCTTTGGACGCGGTGCGCCGCTGGAATTGGGCCGGGAATGTCCGCGAGCTCGAGAATGCCATCGAACATGCCGTGGCGGTGAGCGATGGACGCGACGGCGTCATCAAGCTGGCCAATTTTCCCAGCTCCATCAGGGGAATCTCGGCGAGCGGACAGCAGGAGATCCAGATTCCCCCCGAAGGCATTAACTTTGAAGCCCAAGTGTCGCAGGTGGAAAAGCAGTATGTGCAAGCTGCCCTTCAGGCCGCCGGAGGCGTGCGGACCCATGCCGCCGACCTTCTGAAAATGTCCTACCGATCGTTCCGCCATTACGCCAAGAAGCACGGAATCTGACCAGGTGTACGTCAAAGCGGGTAGCGCGGAGGCAGGCGCAGTTCACCTTCCTCCGCGGCTCTTCCGAATGATGAATAGGCCCGAGATTGAATGTGCCGAGTATGGCGATCGGCCAGGGCTGCAAACGTCAAACCCTGAAAAGCCGCGGAGGAACGCAGAAGACGCGTACCTCCGCGCTACCGATTTCGAGCGGTTCGTCAATTGCAAATAGCGTTGTGAAGATGTTGTGAAAAGATAAAAGCCAAAGAGTAGTTCCAAAAGTCGGAACAACCTCTGCCCTACCCGCTCCGACCCCGAGGGCCGTGCGCCATTGTCAACCCCGGAACTTCATTGGACACGCTGAGCGAGTACAAACTCTCTTCCGTCCGGCAATGATAAGTTCAGGAAAAAACCAAAGCGTTTTGTTACAGTCTCGGGAAACGGGGCTGCGTCACTGTCGGCCTTGTCAAACTCGGCTTCTTTGAGGTCCAGGGGTTCTAATTCGCCACCCCCTCCGAGGTCAAAAACGACTCCTGCCGGTTCCGTTGAAACGTCCACGATCCTTACTTCTGGCCCCTCCAGTTCATCCAAGTTAGGAACGGCAAGCCACAATGGCGTCTTCTGGGTTTTCCAATTGTCCAGTATTCTCAACCCCTCCGCAGATGAAATCATATTCTCCTCCCAGAGCCGAGATTGCGCCTTCGAGATAGTTAGACGATGGGCGTCCAATTTTCGCCGCCGAGCCCGTGCCCTTGCGAAGGTCATTCGTTATTGGCTGGTATTGAGGTGACCATCGCCACCTTCCGGCCGGTAGACCGGTTGGAAGGGTACGGTGCATAACCCACCACCCACGGAGTTGCGCCTAAGCCCAGGTTCACCGTAGCACTTTGGGTATTTACCCGTCTGTGCAAAAGAGCACACCTGTTCAGAGCCGCTTATCCCGGTTCCCGACTGCCGCATCCACAGCACCGCCCATGACAACGTTGCCGTGCGGCGAGAAGGTGTGGGTCACAAGTGGGTAACGCGGAGGCAGGCGCAGTTCACCTTCCTCCGCGGCCCTTCCGAATGATAAATAGGCCCGAGATTGAATTGTGCCGAGTGTGGCGAGGGGCCAGGTTTGCAAACGTCAAACCCTGAAAAGCCGCGGAGGAACGCAAAAAATGCGTACCTCCGCGTTACCAATTTCGAGCAGTTCGTAAATTGCAAAATAGTATTGTGAAGATATTGTGAAAAGACAAAAGCCAAAGAGTAGTTCCAAAAGTCGGAACAACCTCTGATGCGCTACCCGCTGCGGCTACCTGCTGGCGCCCCGCCCACTCGACGGCTTTGTCAGGCGCCGGGTAGTGGCGGATATTCGCAGCAGTGAACGGAGAGCCTGACTCACCGCCGCGGAGCTTCGGAACACCTTGGCGACGTCCGGCTCCAGGTAAATGGGGATGCGGAGTTCAGCGTCGGGACGGTAGAACTTACCGCGCTCGCCCTTAGAGAAGTCATACTCTTTCTTCATGGCTGGTTTTCCTCATACTGCCGGGTTTCTCGCTTGTTTGCCTTCCGCGCCGAGATGATGCGGATTCTACACTCTTCCGCCCCGACCTCTGAAAACGTGTGGATAAGAACCAGGACGCTTCCGTGTCGATCCCTCCCAATGCTTACCCACCGTTCCTCATCTTCGCTGTGCTCCTCGTCAGGGATGGAAACAGCCAGCGGGTCCAGCATGATCTCAGTTGCCTGATCAAAGCTAAGCCTGTGTTTTCTCCGGTTCTCCTTGGCTTTGATTGGGTCCCACTCAAAAGTGTAGCGCAAGATTCACCCGCGGATTACAACAATCCATGCCCATTTCGCAAAATTCTTTTGCACCCCCCACTATCCTCGCGATAAGGCCAATGTTCAAGCCGGCAGACGGGAAGCGCTGAAGGCGTGCCTTCCGGCGATGGATTGGTCGAAAACCGTTCTCCGCAACCTGCGGCCACTTGACGATAAGCCTTAGCGCTTCTCTGGCGCACGGTGGGATGTCCTTGGGCGCGGTTCGGGGGAAACCTCAGTAAATGCAGAAACTCGAGAAGCGGGAGCAAGCTCCCGCAGTCCATATCGGCACGACTTTGACGCAGGCTGGCGTAGACACCCGCCGTTTGGTGTCTGCGAAGCTGGCAGACCGTTTGACCCAGGGCACGCAAGTCGCATTGATTTGCCCTCCGATTAGGAGCGGGTAGCGGGTAGCGCGGAGGCAGGCGCGGTCCACCTTCCTCCGCGGCTCTTCCGAATGATGAATAGGCCCGAGATCGAATGTGCCGAGTGTGGCGATCGGCCAGGTTTGCAAACGTCAAACCCTGAAAAGCCGCGGAGGAACGCAAAAGACGCGTACCTTTGCGCTACCAAGTTCCAGCGGTTCGTCAAAGTCCCGCAACTGTAAGATAGCAGGATCGTGGCGATCGTGCGGAATTATGGAGTGCGGCAGCTCGCTGCCGCTTTCGGCGCGCCTGCTCGCTGGCGCGCTCTGGCCGGGCGGCAAGCCGCCCGCCCGGAAAGCGGGAGCAAGCTCCACATCGACACGACTTTGACGCAGGCTGGCGCAGACGCCCGCCGTTTGGTGTCTGCGATCCCGAAGGGACTTCTCTCCCGGCCCCACGCCATTGGGAGTGCACTCTTCCGCGCCACGCCCTTTTTACCACCGCGTTTACTGTCCCGGCGAACTCCAATTCATCACCACCAGCACCTATCGCCGCACGCCGCTTTTCCGTTCCGACCGCTTCCGCCGCTGGTTTGTCCGGAAGGGCCGCGGACCTGAAACCGCAGGTCCGCGCTACGAACTCGAGGCGTGCGGCAGGAATTACTTTTCCTCCTCGTCGGCTGGGTTCTGATGCCCGAACATTTTCATGTGCTGATCAGGCCCGAGCCCGCCGAAACCACTCCGCTGATTATGAAGGGGCTCAAGGAGAAATCGGCCAAGCGGATTATGCGAACGCTCCGGGAAAACCTTCAGTATCCATGGTGTCAGAAAACGCTCACCCGGCTGCGGCTGCCTTCCACGGTTCACGATGAATCGCGTTACCGCCTCTGGCAGCGCCGCTTTTGCCCCTTCAATGTTTTGTCCGAAAACAAGTTCCAGCAGAAATTGGATTACATGCACAACAACCCTGTGACGCGCGGCTTGGTTACTTCCCCAGGGGACTGGCCATGGTCAAGCTGGAGGTTCTACTATGGACAGGACGCGTCCATTCTCCGCATGGATCGGGTGCGTTGAGTTCAACCGACGAAGTCCTTTAGGGAGATCGCAGACACCAAACGACGGGTGTCTGCTCCAGCCTGCGTAGGGGCGGTTCGCGAGCCGCCCCTACTTCTCCTACTCCCGTCCGGGAGTTTCACCTGCGGCTCATGATATTCTCCCCCTTTGGTGAACCAGGCAGAAACGTGTCCGATTTGAGCCACGGCAATCCTGACGTGGACAAGTCTGAAAAAAAACAGCCCTGGCTACTCTGGAAGGAGCAGCCAGGGCCGAGGTGCGATCAAACAAGTCTAGCCAACCTAGAACAGGAACTTCATTCCCAGTTGGATATTTCTGGGTGCCCAGGTACCATTAACTTCCCCATCCCCTGGGTTGAAGGTACTGCCGCCGCAGGAACGGCCGAAAGCCGGGCTGCCATCAGCATTCGGAGCGTTGCCACAAAAGGCGCTAACCGAGCTCCATTGCGGATGGTTGAAAGTATTGAACGTTTCCACGCGGAACTGGAGCGTGGAGTGTTCAGCCCCGAACCAGGGGAGGTTGAACTCCTTGTGCAAAGCCAAGTCCCAGTTGTTGCGGCCGGGACCCGTAAGGTCGTCGCGCCCTTCGTATCCGAACATTCCCGACTGGCCGTTGGCATAATACTGGCTCAGTTGGGGCTGCTGCAATACCGCCGAGTTAAACCAAGTCTTCATGGGCCCGAAGGTCGGGTCGTCGTAAGTGCCCTTATCGATCTTGAGCTTTCCCACTGTATTGCACTGCATAGTGGTGCCGATGCCACTCTGATAGCCGAGAGCGCCGCACGTGATGGTCTCAAGCGGCTCACCCGTAAAGAAAGTGGTGATGCCGCTGACCGCCCATCCTCCCACCGCCTGCCGCAGGAAGCGGCTGGTGGAATTCTTGAAAAACGGCAGGTTGTAAATATAGTCCAGCGTCAGGACCTGAGCACGATTGAGGGCCGAGGTTGCCCACCACCGGTTCATGTCATAATCTTCGTCTGAGAGGCCGTTGGTGCCGTAGGTGCTGGCATTGTCCCTCGCGTGCGCCCACGTGTAAACACCTTGCAGAGTAAGCCCATAGCCCGTGGTGTGCCGGAACTCGGATTGGAGGGCGTTGTAGTTGGAATCCGCACCGAACTCCTTGTAGTTAATGAACGAGAACCCCTGGTAAGGCAGGAAGTAATTGTTGCTGACCTGCGCGGTGATCACGAGGTCCTGGGGGTTACAAACGCCGGAGGCACTACAAGAAGAGGAGAAGCCCGCCGGGACCGTCCCGGACGCGGTGTAGCCCGCCAAGCCGGGAACATTCATGGTCGTCGGCACGGGGATCTTCATCTGGTTGTAGTTTTGACCCTCGTCCAGGTGTCGTCCTTGATTGCCGACATAAGCTACCGACAAGAAGTTATTCCCTTTGAACTCGTGCTGAACGGTCAGGTTGTACTGATAGACCGCCGGATTCTTCTGGTCGTAAGGAATGGCCCCGATGCTGGCCGGGGAATACCCCGCGATGTCGCCGGAGGAGAAGTTGTACCCATTAATGTAGTAGCCGGTGGGATCGAGCGTGGTGGGAGCGTTACCTGCCAGCCCGATGGTGTTCGCATCGTTGCCGTTTCCGGGTTCGTAGTAGATGCCGAAAGCGGCGCGGATCGAGGTCTTCCCCGAGCCCGTTGGATCCAACGCAAAACCGATGCGCGGGGCGATATTTTCATAGTAAATCTTTTGGCAGCCTTTGTTGATGCCGTTCGCGCCGCATTCCACCAGTCCGTTGCCAAAGTTCAGGAAGGAATTAGTCTGACCGGTGGCAGGGTCCGCCGTCAAAGTCCCGCTTGAATTGAGCACGGCGGCATAGGCGGGGTTGTACAGAGAGGGAATGAAACTGGAATCCACCGTGGGATTGGTGACGTCGTGAGGCGGGATCAGCATGTAATAACGAACCCCCAAGTTGACCGTCAGCCGATGCGTGACTTTCCAGTCGTCCTCGAGGTAGGGCTCGAAATCTGTCCGCCGCCAGTGCCCCTTGCCATAACCTCCGATGTAGACCCCATGGTCGTTGAAGGTCCCTTCCTGATACGAGTTAATCCTGCCCAGGAACATGTCTGCCAAGCCGTTGCCGGTGGTGATGGGACCCCAATTGGCAAAAGTGTAACTCCCTTGCGTTTCGCTGCCGAGTTGTTGATTCTCCTGGAATTTCTCCAGGAAGAACCCCGCCTTGATGGTGTGCTTCCCGTGGGTCCAGGCCAGGTTATCCCGATAAGTGAGAATGGGCTCGGAATCGTACGGGCCCACGTACTCCCCGCTATCCGCGTCAATGTTGAAGGGGCCTCCGCCATAAACGGTGACCGTGGGCAGCAGTTTGTTCGTGGCGTTAGCCGGGAAGAAGTTGCTGGCGCTCCAATCGGCAGGCTTGTCGATGGAGTGATCGGGGCTCGCCGGGCCGGCGATGGCAGTGATCGTGTGGGGAGTATCGGTGTAGCTCATGATGAATTCGTTCATCATGGTGGGCGTGAGGTTGTAGTTGAAGTGCGCCACGGTCTGGCGAGCGGGGACGGAGTAAGCCGTCGCCGTTGTATCCAGGTTCGATCCGTTCCAGAGGGCGGGCACCGTCGTATTGTTCCAGGTATCGGCGGCGAACCGCACGAATAACGAGGCCTTGTTGCTGAGGTTCTGGTCCACGCGGATGATGGTGTCGCTGAAGTTGGTGGGGACGCTCTTGGCGGACACATAACCCACGGGTCCGTTGTTGGGCAGCGGAGAAAAGGCATTGAGCCAATCCGCCGCGTCATGGTTCACGGGAGTAACCGTCAACACCGGCGTACCGTTCACATTGGGCAGGTAGCAGCCCGCGGTGGAGGTGAAAATATTCGGGTATTGAACCCCAAGATAGTCTCCCGCGGCAGGGCTGCCCGGGTACAACGCGCCCGGTCCAGCGCATTCACTAAAATCGCCTTGCCGCATTTTCTGGTCAGGAACGGTGCCGGTAATGACGTTGCCCTGACGATACCGCGCCCATTCCTGCGACCAGAAGAAGAACGTTTTATTCTTGTGGGTATTGTAGACCTTGGGAATGACAAAGGGCCCGCCCAGCGTGTAACCAAAGACATTCCACTTCAGTGGGGTCTTGGGTGCGTTCCCGCCCGGAGGCGCAATCTGCTGATTGGCAAACCAGTCGTTGGCATCCATAGTGTCGTTGCGGACAAATTCATAAGCGGAACCGTGGAAATCTTTGGTGCCGCCTTTGGTCACGACTTCCACCAGAGCGCCGCCATGCTGGCCCACGTCCGCGCCATAGTTGGAAGTGGAAATGCGGAACTCAGCGATGGCATCCAGCGCCGGCGTTATGGCACCACCCATGGCCGTGGAACTTTCCTGGGCGTTGTTTCCTCCGTCGAATTCCAGTTGGCTATATTCCATCCGGTTCCCGTTGAAAGACGCGTTGAGTTCCGAACCGGTGTGACCGAGCTGCATGGCTTCCGGTTGACTATTGTCTTGCACTGCCCCTGGTACGAGGAAGGTCAAGGCCAGGAAGTTGAGTCCGTTTAAGGTCAGGTTACTGATCTGTTTGGAAGTCACGACGCTTGATAGCGTCGCGTTTTCAGTTTCGACCTTGGCGACGTTCCCCGCGACTTGGATCTCCTGGGTAACTTGTCCGACCTCCAACTTGAGGTCGACACGCTGGGTCTGGCCGGCGCCGACGGCGATTCCCGTGTGCTCAAGCTTTTTGAACCCCGAGACCTCGACGCTGACCACGTAGTTGCCAATGGGGATTCTGACCGCCGTGTACTCTCCTGCGGAATCGGAGGCCACGTCGCGCACGAATCCTCGATCGGGGTTCGATACCGTTACTTTGGCTCCCGGCACAATGGCGCCCGTTGAATCCGTCACGGTGCCCACGATGGTGGCCGTGTCTTGAGCCCACATCGCGACCGGCAACAAAAACAAGAAGACCGAAAAAAGCAGGGCGGCCTTTCGAGCGCCGTCCGCGAGAGAGAAAACCTGGCGAGTACAGTGACTTCGCCGAAATGCACGTTCCATGAGTCATTCTCCTTATATTATTGGAACCGACGCTTGCCTTGCAGACGACCGTGATCGGCCGTTAAGTGATGCAGTAAGTCTTGAACCTCGGATCGCGCTACCGTCCCCGCCTTGGGCAATTTGAGAACTGCCGACTGGGGCGGTTCCTTTTGTGAGGGACGATCTCCACTACGATGAGTGTAACTTTAGCCCCCCGGGATGACACCGCCCGAGGGGTCTGTAACGGTCCCTGCCAGAGAGGCCGTCATTTGTGCCCACGAGGGGCAAACGATCAGTCCCCGCGAGCAGATTAATGCCAGCGAAGTCAGAAGCCAGCGTCGGGGAAACGGCGTGGTTCGGTTTCCAGATCGAATGCTCTAAGATGCCAGTTTGCACGCATTATTTTCCGCCTGCTTAACAGTCGTCACCTCCGAACAAACTTCCCTACAAGACAACAGTATCGGTTTACGCTGATCGGAATTATTTGTCAAGAAAAATGTATTTTTATCTAGTGAAAATAATTGACAAGGCCAGAAAAGCGTGATATCACTAGGCCAGCGTGTGGCTGCGGCGACGTCCCGCGCTTGTTATCGAAGCTGGCGCAGACTCAGGAAAGTGGACATCCAAGGGTGAAAACGAAAGAGATGGGGCAAGCGAAAGAAAAACAACATCCGACCAAAGAATCCGCCGGTGCGACAGCTTACCTTCAAAATCAACCAACGCGCTACTACGTGGAGGTCCTGGGGAAGGCACTGGATGTCTTGGATGTTCTTCGTGCGTCACGTGCGGAGTTGCGGCTCACCGACATTGCCGAAAAATCGGGCCTGGACATCAGCACGGCCTTTCGGCTGCTTCGTACCTTGGAAGCACGTGGTTACGTTCTAAGGGAAAAGAAGGGCAAGAGGTTCAAGCTCAGCCTCGGTTATCGGACCTATCGCATTGGCTACGCCCAACTCTCCGGCGACCAACCGTTCGTCCAGAAGGTAACTCAGGGCTTGGTTAGCGCAGCGGAAGAATCTCGCGTGGAATTGTTGGTGGCTGACAACCGCGACAGCCCCGAGCAAGCCGTGAAGAATGCGGAATGGCTGATTGCGCAAAGGGTGGATTTCGTCATTGAGTACCAGTTCCATTCTCGAGTGGGACCCGTGCTCGCCAATATGTTCCGGAAGGCGGGAATACCCACTCTGGCGATCGACATTCCAGTGCCCGGCGCCATCTACTTTGGCGCTGACAACTACACCGCAGGTATTGCGGGCGGCGAAGCCTTGGCACAGTTTGCCAAGAACCATTGGGGCAGCCGGCTTGACCACATTCTGCTGCTGGAGTCGAGGGAGGCTGGCCCGCCTACTCATATGCGGGTCAGCGGAAGCCTGGATGGCATCCGCCGTGTACTGCCGGAATTGAGCGACAAATGTGTGCTCCACGGGAATGGAAAGGGAACCGAGGCAGGAGGCTACCTGGCCACCCGCCGTGTCGTTCACTCCCTGGGGACGCGCGAGCGCTTGCTGATCGCAGCGGCCAACGACAATTGCGCCCGCGGGGCGATTCGCGCCATCAGCGAAGCAGGCAGAGAGCCGTTCACGGCCATCGTGGCCCAGGGTTGGGGGCCGGATGAGGCGTTGGAAGCCGAGCTTCGCAAAGCCGGCAGCCCTCTCATCGGTGCGGTCGCCTATTTCCCGGAGAAATACGGGGCCCGGATTCTCCCCACGATCTTGCAGTGTTTGAACGGGCAGCCGGTTCCTCCCGCGCTCTATGTCGAGCACAAGCTCATCTTGCGGAACGGGCTCCGCCTTTAGGTATCCGCTGGCGCTAAGCTAGGCTGGCGCGTCAGACACCAAACGGCGGGTGTCTGCGCCACCCGAAAGCAGGGCCGGGTGCGGTGAAAACGCTTGCGCACAGGTTCGCCTTTGGTTGCATTCAACCGTGGATGGGTGATCTTGCCGTCGCCTCTGGCGGACTCATAATGGAACCCCTTGCCGAAGCGAAGCAGGAGCCTGTTCTCGGGGAGTGAGCGAGCATTGGAACCGAGCCGGGTTCCGTGAAAGGGACGCGGGCATAAAAACGAATGCCCGCGCCACCAACTTCGAGCGGTTCGTCAAAGTCCCGCAGCTGTAAGATAGCAGGATCATGGAGATCGCGCGGAATTATGGAGTGCGGCACCTCGCTGCCGCTTTCGGCGCGCCTGCTGGCTGGCGCGCTCCATATCGACACGTGACCCTGGAATCCGACGGGTCCCAGTTGTTCTTCGACCCTCTGCCTTATATACTGGGTAATCGGCGAACAGCCGCAGGGTCACAATCCGACACTGCCGGCGATTGGCTACGCCTAAGTCTCCAAACCTCACATAAGAGAAAGGAATAAGGGTGCCCTATGAAGAAATATGTGGCGGAGTTTATCGGTACCTTCACGTTAGTTCTTTTCGGCTGTGGAACCGCCGTGGTATCGGGCCAGGCCGTGGGTCATTTAGGTATCGCTTTTGCGTTTGGGTTCGCGCTCCTGGCAATGTGCTATGGAATCGGTCCCGTCTCGGGATGTCATGTTAACCCGGCGGTCAGCTTGGGGGTATTCACCGCCGGCCGCATGACGGCTAAAGACTTAGTGGGCTATATCGTGGGCCAAGTGTTGGGCGGAATCGCCGCTGCCGGCGTTCTGGCGGTCATCGCCCGGGGCCTCTTGAGCGGATACAGCGTCACCACCAACGGTTTAGGTCAGAATGGGTGGGGCGAAGGCTACTTGGCGGGGTATTCGCTCTCTGCCGGCGTAGTCTTTGAATTCGTTGCGACCCTGATTTTTGTCATCGTCATCCTCGGTTCAACGCAGGGCGGAGCGCCCACGCAAATGGCCGGCCTGGCGATTGGAATCACGCTGGTGGCGATTCACATCTTTGGAATCAACATTACGGGAGTGTCGGTTAACCCCGCTCGCAGCTTGGGCCCCGCGCTCCTGGTTGGCGGAAAGGCGATTTCGCAGGTGTGGATGTTTCTTCTTGTTCCCAGCATTGCGGGAGTCGTTTCCGGGACGATCTTTCGCACGAAGGTCCTGGATATTTAGGTTCGGCGGGTCGGCGCAGCCAGTGGGAGCAGACGCCCAAGGGTGGCTGTCTGCTCCCTCTCTTCACTACGCCAAGGAACATTGCACCCGATCTCGTTTATGTATTCCAACTTTTACAAAGTCGGGCTAGCCCTCTGCCTACCGGTGCTGCTCGCCGGCTCGATCCTTCAGACGCTGGGTGGTGTTTCCTTTCCAGAACGCAAATCCATGAGCGAGTGGGGACTCGACGATGCCTTCATCTCCTATCGCTACGCGGAAAACCTGGCGCGCGGAGAAGGACTGGTCTTCAACCCTGGCGAGCGTGTGGAAGGCTACTCCAATCTTCTCTATCTGCTGTCAGCGCCAGGATAGAAGGGAGCCGAAATGATCAGTCTGACGGGAGCCAGTTCTTGAGAGCCTGATTGGCGGGGAGTCGGTAAAAACTCTATAGGAGCATCTACATACGAATCGGATTCGCTTTGCTTCAGTTTTCTTTGAAGGCGGTTCGGCCTCCCATGGGCCCTCGTAGCCATCAAATTTTCAATGTCATTATTCGTGTCTGAGTACCACCAGCGGATCTGCCTTCATTGCCCGCCATGCCGGAATCCAACACGCTAGAAGCGCCACGCCGCCGAGAAGGACCGCCACGACGATGTAAGTCAGGGGATCGTTAGTGCTGATTCCGGTCACCATGTGGGTCATGGCGCGGGTCAAGGCCCATGCCGCCAGCGTTCCAATCACCAAGCCTGCCATCACCAGTCGCACTCCTTGCAGCCAGACCAGATTGAGAATGTCTCGCGAACGTGCGCCCAGCGCCATACGGATGCCGACGTCGCGGGTGCGCCGGCTGGCGGTGAACGACACGACGCCGTATACGCCCACGACCGCAAGAATCAATCCGGCGGTTCCCAGTACGGCCGCCAGAGTCGCTGCCAGGCGAAAGGCGAAAAAGCCCAGCGCCCCTTCCAGAAATTGCTTCATCGTCTCGATATCTATGATTGAAAGGTCAGGCGCCAGGCTGGCGACGAGCCCCTTCACGGGCGCGGCAAGCCGCTCGGGCGGGGTGTGCGTGCGGATTTGCAGTGCGCGCTTCGAGACGAAGTGTTGGGTCAGCGGAACGTAAAGAAATGGCTGAGGGTCCTCACCCAGAGTCCCGTATTTGCCGTCCGCCGTCACCCCGACGACTCGTGCGAAAGGCCCCGCGTCACCATTCATGCTGAAGCGTTTTCCGATAGGGTCCTGGTGCGGCCAAAAGCGCTGGGCCATGGTTTGATTGATGATGGCGACGCGCGGCGCGCCTTGACCGTCGGAGTCCGTAAAGGCGCGCCCGCGCAGAAGGGGAATCTGCAGGGTGAGGAAGTAAGGCGGATCAATGCAATTGAAAAGCACGCGCGGCGCTTGCTGGCCGGGCACAATCGGGCGGCCCTCCACTGAAACCGGGGTCTTGCTGGGAAAGCCGCCCATGGGCACGTAGGAAGCCAGGCTGACCGATTGGACGCCGGGAAGGGTGCGAGTCCGCGCTTCGATCTCGCGGTAAAACGCCGCGGTCCGCAGTTCGTCGTAGCCAATTTCCTGTGGGTCGATGATGACGTTGAGGACGTGATCGGGATCGAACCCCAAATCAAATCCCTGAACCTTGATCAGGCTGCGAACGAAGAGGCCGGCGGCAACCAGCAGCACCAGCGAGCCCGCCACTTGCCCGATGACCAGCAAGTTGCGAAGGCCGGGATAGGCGAAAGTGCGCGAATCCCGCCGCGCACCTTCGTGCAATACGGAATTCACATCCGCGGATGACGCCCGCAGCGCGGGAAGCAAACCCACAAGGATTCCGGTGATGAACACCGAGGCCGTGCCAAACGTAAACACCCGCCAGTCAAGAGTGGCATCGAATTGAAGCGGAATGTTCTGGAGGTGAATCGAACGAATCCAATAGTCCGCCCATGCGCCGAGGACGACGCCCGCGCCTCCGCCCAGAATCGCGAGCAGCAGGCTTTCGATGAGCGTCTGGCACATCAGTCGAGCGCGGCCGGCGCCCAGCGCGGCGCGGATTCCCATCTCGCGCTGCCGAGCGGCGCCCCGGGCAAGCAAGATGTTCTCCACGTTCATGCAGGCCAGCAGCAATACGAATCCGGCCAGAGCGACGAACAGCCCGGCAATCGTGACGAAACCGGTGTTCGCGTAAGGAATCGGGCGGGCCGATTTTTCCGGCACGGCGCGGACCGTATACCATCGATCCGTCGCCGGATACTGGTGCGCCAGCCTCGCCGTGATCACATCGAGAGAGCTTTGTGCTTCGCGCAGACTGGTTCCGGGTCTGAGCCGTCCGAAAGCCAGAATTCTTCGGTAGTCGCGGTTGTTCCAGAAAAGGTTCGAGGACTCTCTAGGCGACATCGCGCCCAGCGGCAGATAGACGTCGATCTTGAAGATGGAAAACATGCCGTGGAATTGCCGGGGCGCAACCCCCAGGATCA
This sequence comes from Terriglobia bacterium, assembly GCA_052139985.1. Classification (GTDB taxonomy): domain Bacteria; phylum Acidobacteriota; class Terriglobia; order UBA7540; family UBA7540; genus Bog-366. The sequence goes on along the minus strand of JBKQVI010000255.1, from coordinate 4,778 downwards.
TAGCTGGTTGCCCGTTGATCCGAACTTGTCTGCCCACGATGCCGGGGTCGCCATGGAATCGTTTTTGCCAGTACGCGTAGTCAAGAACGACGAACGGCGCTTGGCCCGGTGTTTCTCCCTCGCCGGGAAGGATCATGCGGCCCGCTTCGGGCCTCACCCCCAGTGAGGAGAAGAAGTTCCCGGAGACGTAGTTGGCGAAGCACTGGTCTGACCGCTCGTCGGCGGTGAATTGCACCAAGCCCAGCACCACTCCGAAAATGTCGGAAAATGCCGACGCTTGCCCGCGAAAATCAACGAATTCGGGGTAGGAAAATCCCCCCGAGCCGACAGGAGCATCCTTCTGCTGGATGGCGAGCACGGTAATTTGTTCGGGAGAGGGAACGGGCAATGGGCGCAGCAAGAATCCATTGACGATGCCAAAAATCGCGGTGTTCGCGCCCACTCCCAGCGCCAGGGCAATCACCACCACGGCAGTTACGCCCGGCGATTTGCGCAACATCCGGAAACCATAGCGGAGGTCCTCCCCTAGCATCGCAACGGAATTCCATCCCCACATTTCGCGGCTCCTCTCTTGCGCCAAGGTCACGTTCCCAAACCGGCGCAGCGCCGCATAGTGTGCTTCCTCGGGCGCCATGCCGGATTCCACGTTCTCCTGCTCTTCAAGGGCAAGATGCGAGCGAATCTCTTCCGCAAGATCGTCCGCCGGCTTTCGCCGACGAAACAGAGCGCCGAGTTTGGCAAGTTCGCGATGCCAGCGCATGGTTAGCTCTCAGTCTTCAGCTATCAGCTACGACCCGGCGATGCGCCACGCGTGGTACGACGTGGCCAGGAAGATGTAGCGCGGACCTGTTCTTGAGGTCCGCGGCCTTTGCGGTCGTTTGGGGGACGAACCGCGGACCTACAGGACAGGTCACGCTACACGCTGGTTTCCATTTTGGAGCACGTGTTGAAGGTCGCAACTTCGATCGAAGGCCCCCCTCATCCGCTTCGTACCTCAGCACCTTCTCCCCCTGGAGAAGGTAGGGAATTTAACCGCCCTTTCCCGCCGATTCGCTTTTCGCCCAATCGGCAATCGCCAATCGGCAATGACTCATTGCCCTTCCTCCGGCTCGGCCGGCCGCAGAACGCCGGTGATCGCCCGCACAAAGCGCTCCCAGCGCGAGGTCTCGGCTACCAACTGCCGGCGGCCCGCCGCGGTCAGGCGGTAGTACTTGGCGCGCTGGTTGTTTTTGGAGACGCCCCATTCAGCCGCAATCCAACCTTCCTGTTGCAGGCGCTGAAGTGCGGGGTAGAGCGATCCATGCTCCACTCTAAGCGCATCTTCCGACTGGCGCTCAATGGACTTGGCAATGCCTTGTCCGTGCGTCGGTCCCCAGCGCAAGGTGCGCAGAATTAGTATGTCGAGCGAGCCATAAACGAGTTCAACGCGCCCGCTGAATTGTTGTTTGATCATAGTAGTAGCTAATCTACCAAAGAGAACAGTAGACTGTCTACCAAATTAAATAAAGGCACCCTGTCGCGCTCAGACCTTCCATGAACATATTCCTTGCCTGGTCTCATGTTTTCGGAACAAAATCCGCTCGGTGCCAGTTTGCTCACGTTCACCCCTGGAGGGCAGGAGTGATTGGGTACCGCGCTGAGCAGCCCACGGCGGAGCCGCGATATGAGCGCCCACGCAAATGGCCGGCCTGGCGATTGGAATCACGCTGGTGGCGATTCACATCTTTGGAATCAACATTACGGGAGTGTCGGTTAACCCCGCTCGCAGCTTGGCCCCGCGCTCCTGGTGGGCGGCAAGGCCATTTCGCAGGTGTGGATGTTTCTTATTGTTCCCAGCATTGCGGGAGTCGTTTCGGGGACGATCTTTCGCACGAAGGTCCTGGATATTTAGGTTTGGCGGACCGACGCAGCCAGTGGGAGCAGACGCCCAAGGGTGGCTGTCTGCTCCCTCTCTTCACTACGCCAGGGAACATTGGACCCGATCTCGTTTATGTATTCCAACTTTTACAAAGTCGGGCTAGCCCTCTGCCTACTGGTGCTGCTCGCCGGCTCGATCATTCAGACGCTGGGTGGTGTTTCCTTTCCAGAACGCAAATCCATGAGCGAGTGGGGACTGGACGATGCCTTCATCTCCTATCGCTACGCGGAAAACCTGGCGCGCGGCGAGGGATTGGTCTTCAACCAGGGCGAGCGCGTGGAAGGTTACTCCAATTTCCTTTATGTGCTTGCGGTCGTGCCCGCGTTTTGGGTGAGCGACCGGGATGGTGTGTATTTCTTTTCCGTGCTGTTGAACATTCTCCTCGCCCTCAGCGCCCTGTGGCTGTTCAGCGAGTATCTTCGGCGCCGGTTTGGAGAGCGCGAGGCGCTGGCGGGGTCTCTGCTCTTCGCCCTGTGCCTTCCCCTGTGGGCGGCGATCGCCGGAGGGCTCGAAACCCCGCTGGTACTGCTCATCACCGTGGCAATCTGGGTGCGCGTTGAGCGGGTGGCCGCAGATCCCACTCGGCGGAACACGCTCACGCTCGCTGCTTGGATGGTGCTCTCGCTGCTGGCGCGAGTCGATGGATTCCTCATCCCGGCAATCGCCGTTCTCTATCTTCTGCTGAAGCGCCGCGTCCGGCCCGGCATGGTATGTGCGCTGACGCTTGTGGCGACGCAAGGGATCTATGAACTTTGGCGGCTGGCCTATTACGGCGCGCTGCTTCCCACCACCTATTACGTCAAGGTGGCAGGATCGATAATGGCGCGGCTGAGCCATGCCGGGAATGAAATCGGCAGGCTCGCTCTCTTCGAGGGATTGTGGCCGTACTTCGTCATTCTGCTTGCGGGAGTGGTGATGTTTGCTCACTCCCCTTGCCGGCGCGGTCGCGAAGGCTCCCATCTTTTCCGCTTCGAGATCCTGTTCTTCCCGCTCTGGACCGCCTATTGGTTTTACATCGGAGGCGACCACTTCTGGGACAGGTTTTTGATCGTTTTTTATCCGATGGGAATCTTCGCATTCCTCTCCGCGTTCGAGAAGATCGCCGACGGCCGAAGGCTGGTATTCGGACTTGCCTTGCTCGCCGCTCTGCAAGTGGGCACACCCGGCTTCCTCGATCCTCGCTTTAACTACGATTTCAATAAGTTCGACTCCTGGATAGGGACGGGAAAACTTCTGGGAGAAAAGTACCCGGGAAAAACCCTGGCGGTCGGCGCACTAGGGAAGATGCCTTTTTTTTCGGATTTGTACGCCATCGACATGCTCGGTCTTGCGGATCCCGTCATCGCGCACATGCCCGTCGTGAAGGGTGGGGTCGAACCCGGGCACCTCAAATTCGATCCGGACTACACTCTGTCGCGAAAACCCGACCTGATTGCCCTCAGTATCTTCGCCAGCCGGGATTTGGCATTCGGCTTATCCCGAGCTAAATACGAGCGGGCAGGCTACCACCTGGAATACCTAGTGGACACTCGCCGTCCGCCTCTCCCCGGTCAATACATCCTGCAAGTCGACAACCTCGATGAAACCACCGTACGCAACCTGATTGCCGGTGGATTCGACTACGCGGTTCTGGTGAAGAATTAGCGGGCAAGCGCGCCCGGACCGTCGCCACACACCGTGAGCGGCGCCAAGCCGGTTCGTTCGATCCCTTATAGGCCGGCGAAACCGGTGGCGCCATCCGTGGGCGGTGTGCACAACAGGCGTACCCTTGCCCAGGGCTATTGCCTGTGACCCCTGCGATGTTCCCGGCAGCATTCGGGATGGAAGCGCACCGAGCGTGACGAGGAACTGGCTTTGCGGATACCCCACCTCATTAAGCCGCTCGCCTGGCGGGGTGGCGGACTCAAACAAGCGTCGATCGTTTTCTTACAATCTTATGGGGCATGGCATAATACGTGCCTGCGGCAAGTATTGCGTTTGGGAAGTACGCTTGTATGCAGAGAGCCACTCTTTAGGGCGGCACGTGCCGAGCTAAAGAGGCTGCGGAAAAGACGCTTGGTTTGGGAGGTAGCGGCGACTTTATGTCGCCATTACCACAATAGATGAAACGCGAGCATGGCGGGATAATCCCGCCGGTATGACGAGTGATACAACAGAGGCGAGCGTTGAATTTCAAACAGGATAGTCGAGAAGCTGGGACGGCACTGTCTTCGGGCGAACTTCCCGACGTTCCCCTGAGCGACCGGACGACGACACTCGCGTTGGTAGTGATCTTGGTGTCGGTCTCCCTGGCCTACCTCGACACGTTGTGGTTTCAGTTCGTCCATGATGACCGCTTCCAGATTCTGGGAAACACCTGGTTGCGGTCCTGGAAGTATCTGCCGCGTTATTTCACTGCGGATGTTTGGGCCTTCGAGCATCCGGTTTTTCGCGGCACCTTCTACCGGCCGATTTTTCTACTCTGGCTCCGGCTGCAATACCTGGCTTTTGGACTGAATCCGTGGGGATGGCACCTGTGCACCGTACTTTGTCATTTGGCGGTGACACTGCTGGTCTACTTCGTAGCGGTGCGGCTGCTGAAGGACCGCGTCGCCGCGCTCTTTGCCACCCTGATTTTCGGTCTGCATCCTATCCACGTCGAGGCGGTCGCCTGGGTTTCGGGAGTCACCGAGCCCCTCTTCGCGATGTTTTTGTTGGCTTCCTATTTGTGTTACCTCAAAAAGCGAAGTGACCCCGCGCAGGGCCGACTCTATCTGGTAGCCTCCCTTATCCTATATGCGCTGGCGAGTCTTTCCAAAGAGACGGCCGTGGTGTTACCGGTTATCGTCATCGCTTGTGAAGTTCTTTGGTGCGAACCGAC
>JBKQVI010000254.1:0-5458 GCA_052139985.1 Terriglobia bacterium | reverse complement strand
CCTCCTTCACCGCTTGCTGAATCCGCCCCAGCAGCCGCCCACTAAACTCTTGCCCGCAAACCCGCATAGGGGCAGATTAAAATATCCTCTCCCCGGTGTCCAGCAGAAAATGTGGGACATGATCAGACCATTAGGGGGGAGCCTGGATCGCCTTTCTAATGTTGCCAGATCAGTATAAGTACATTTAAATGCAATAAGTTATAGCTTACAACATGACAAAATGTCGTTTACTCTCAGGACTGCCTCCTTCGGCGCACTACAGCGAACAGCCAAGCCGATAAGTGATTCTGCTAAACCTCACTTTTCCACTTGATTCAGGCTTTTTTTCCAGCCGACTGGACATTCTCGGCAAAACCCGCATTGACGGCTTGACTGCCCCTTCCTCCAAGCGTATTTTGCGCTCAGGCGAATAGAGGACTTTTTATCCTTGGGTCGGCATTTCCTCCTCCAGCGGCAAGGCACGGGAACGGAACGGTTACGACCCAATCTGAACACTTTGGAACATTTGGAAAGCAGCGGGTCGGGGGCGCAAAGTCGGAAGTGCGAAGGAGACTAAGTTATGAAATTCAAGGGCATCTGTTTTTCAAGCTTGGCGCTTTTATGGCTGGGCGCATCCGTCGGACTCTACGGCCAGGACATCAGGGGATCGATTGTCGGAAATGTTACTGACGCTTCCAATGCGGCGGTTCCCGGAACCCACATCACGGTTCGAAATGAGGGTACGGGCATCGACGCCAAAACACCACCGACGCTTCCGGAACCTTCACGGTTCCCGATCTGCTAGCAGGAGTCTACACGGTGATCGCCGTCAAGGAAGGGTTCAAGACCTTCCAGGCTACGGGTATTCGGCTTCTCTCCTATCAGACCGCGCGGCAGGACGTGGTGCTGCAAGTCGGTGCAATCGTCCAAACGGTGGAGGTCTCCGGCCACGCGCAGCTTGTGCAGACGGATTCTCCCACCGTGGGCGGCACACTCGCAACGCGCGAACTGTCGGACCTTCCTTTCGTCACCACGTCCACGGACGGACTGATGAACCTGGTGCCGGGGATGTCGCAAGGCATCACCAATGGAAACTCGAATCCCGATATCGGCGGCGCGGCCTACGTGGGCATGAGCAACTGGACCGTGAACGGCATCAGCACCAACAACCCCGGTTCCGGCGGCGGCGGCAACGTCACCTACATCGGCACTTCCGAGATGATCGCGCAAGCCAACCTGCCCGCCATCGGAACGCTGCAAGAGTTCAAGGTCGATAGTTCGGTGGTGGGGGCAGACTCCCGCTCGCAGACGGCGATTACCATGGTGACCAAGCAGGGCACCAACAAGTTTCACGGCCAGGCTTACGAGTACAATGAGAATAAATCCACCAGCGCGAACTCGTTCGATCTGAACAAGTATAACGAGGTCGAAAATCCTTTCAACCGGAATCAGTTCGGCGCGAATGTGGGCGGACCGATTCTTCACGATAAACTGTTCTTCTTTGTCAATTACGATGGGATTCGCGAGATCCACCCGACGCCGGTATCGGTCAATTTCCCCACGCTCCCTATGCGCCAAGGGAATTTCGCAAACCTTTGCACTACGTACAGCCAGGGGCTCTGTACTGACCCGAATGGCCAGCAATTGTATAACCCCCAGACGGGGCAGCCGTTCCTCAATGACCAAATCCCTCAGGCGATGATTACGTCTCAAGCGCAGACACTGAGCGCCTACATGCCCGCGCCTAACGTCCTCACCACTCCTACAGGTTGCACCAGCCTGCAGGGCTCTCCCTTTGCTTGCACCGCCGATTGGGATGGAGCCCTGCCGCTACGCTTCGGAACCAACAACGCCCAAATGCGACTCGACGGCCAAATCGGCAGTAAGGATTCCGTGGTGGTTTTCGCCACCATGTCGAAAGGGGCGCCCTGGTTTTACGGTTACGCCTGCTGCGCGAATTATGGTAGTTGGTCGGACCACGGCTACAATTGGTACAACTTCAGCGGCACGGAGACCCACGCATTCGGCCCCGGCACGATCAATGAGTTTCGCCTGGGAGCGGTGATTGCCGCGTCGCGTTCCTTCGGCCAAAACCTGGGTTTTGAACCCTGGAGCGTGTTTCCCCAAATGCCATCCAGCCCGGATCGAGGCCTGCCCACGATCAACCTGACCGGTTACGGCGGGACAAATACCGGCGGAGCCATCAGCGACGTGGGCAAGGCACACGGGCTACAGAACACCATCGATTGGGTCGATAACTTCACCGTCGTCCGCGGCCGCCACACCATCAAGTCGGGATTTGAGGAAAGCGGGTACAAGGAGAACGACTATTGTTTCTTTGTCTGCAACGCCCCGCTTGGAAGTTTCACTTTCTCAGGACAATGGACGGGCAACCGCGGGTGGAACCTTCCCAGTGGCGCCTATGGCCAGTCGCCGGGCAATGCTTATGCGGATTTCCTCCTCGGCGACGCTGACGCCTCAACCTATTCGAAGGGAGTCAGCCAGAACTTCTACGATCGCGAATGGGACGGTTATGTGCAGGACACCTTCAAGGCCTCGCCGCGCCTCACTCTTAACTACGGTGTGCGCTTTATGTACCAAAGGCCCTGGAATTTCCGAGATTACAACGCCACCTTCTGGGATCCCGCAAGCAATACCCTCATTATCCAGGAGAGCTCCAGTACGGTAACGATTCCGCCGGGGGCGGATCCTGGCGCCTTTACGGCTTATCCTTTCGAGACGACCGGGAAACTGGGCGCTCCGCTGAATTATCTCAATGGCAGCAAGCACAACTGGGCGCCCCGCATCGGTTTCGCCTACCGTCCATCGAGCAACAACAAGACAGTAATCCGCGGCGGTTGGGGCTGGTATTATGCCTTCAATGCCGCTTGGTATGGACCACTACAAAGCCAGGTCAATACCCCCTGGGGAGGAACAACTAACTTTAGTACGCAGCTACCGGGGAGCCCAACGTCGCCTTACCTTCCCGATCTCACTTTCTCTAACCCCTATCCTTCTAACCTCGTTCAGGGAGAGCCGGCAAACCCTTCCATTTCGGTCATGGACCGCAATCAGCAGAGCCCCATATCTCAGCAGTGGAACCTGACGTTAGAACAGCAAGTGGGAGACCATTGGTCGCTCCGCGCCACCTATTTGGGGGACCAAGGGCACCATCTGATGTCTACGTACAACAATATCAACCGGCCCAACGTGCAACAACCCAACGTACCGGTGCAGCAGCAGCTTCCCTACCAACCCTTTAGTAGCATTACGTGGACCAACTTTCCTGGAACCAGCAACTTCGACCAGCTCCAATTCGAAGCCCAAAAGTTGTTCTCGGGCGGCCTCATGTTTCGGGCGGAATACGACTGGTCGCGTAACCTTACCAACATTAACGTGGATGGAGAAGCCGGGGGCTCCCCTCCGCAAAACCCGTGGGACTTGCGCGCAGAATACAGCAACGAACAGTTTCAGTACCGTAACAAATTCTTGATCTACTACATCTACGAACTGCCGGTCGGGCGCGGGAGAAAATGGCTCAAGAATACCAACGGCATCGTGGATGGAGTCCTAGGCGGCTGGCGCGTATCCGGCGTCACGACCTATCACAGTGGCGATGCGCTAACGCCCACCTTTGAGAATCCTGGCACCGAGATCGGGTGGGAGGCGTCGCGACCGGACCGCGTTTCCGGTCCGCTTTATGCCGGGCGTGCGTCAGGACATGACACCTTTGACGGTGTCCAATGGTTCAGCCCCGCAGCCTTCGCTCCTCCCCAACCTTGGACGTATGGCAACGCCTCGCCTTACTCAATTTTCGGCCCGGGGTTCGGAGACTGGGACGTCAGCGTGATGAAACAGTTTCGCCTACCCAAAGGCGAGGCGAACCGGTTGGAATTCAAGGTGGATTTCTTTAATCTTCCCAATCACTACAACCTTGGCGATCCCAACACTGGCAATGCCGACACGCGAGATGGGGGTGTTCCAGATGCTACCACCGGAAAGATCTTTGGCGGAGCGGGAGGCTATCAGCCGCGATTGATCCAGGTTGGGTTGAGGTTGATGTTCTAGACCGGATTTCTGCCGATCGTGAGAGCTCGACGTGCCGGTGGTTTAAGTTCACTATCGCGCGCACTGTCATTCTGAGCCCGCACTTTGGGCGAAGAACCCCCGTAGTTCGCTTTGCTCACGGTACCGTGGGAACTACCGGGGTCCTTCGCTTCGCGCGCTCCTGTGAACTACCGAGGTCCTTCGCCCCGATAAAAAACATCGAGGCTCAGGATGACAGGGTTGGGGGCTTGGGTGTTCTTCTTCTAGTTTTTGCCGATCGTGAAAGCTCGGCGTGCCTCCGGTTTAAATTCGCCATCACGCGAACTGTCATTCTGAGCCCGCACTTTGGGCGAAGAACCCCCGTAGTTCGCATTGCTAACGGTACCCTGTGAACTACCGAGGTCCTTCGCCCCGATGAAGTACTTCGGGGCTCAGGATGACAGCGCGTTGGGGGCATGGGTTCGCATAATCGAGTTTCTGCCGATCATGGGCGCTCGACGTGCCGGTGGTTTAAATTCGCCATCACGCGAACTGTCATTCTGAGCCCGCACTTTGGGCGAAGAACCCCTGTAGTTCGCTCTGCTCACGCAACCCTGGGAACTACCGAGGTCCTTCGCCCCGATGAAGTACTTCGGGGCTCAGGATGACAGGGTGGGCGCAATATGTGAGAATACCCCGCGTCGCGAGGAAGCGGGGGACCGTGAAGACCTATTACGTCTATATCATGTCCAATAAGAGTCGCACGATCTATACCGGAGTAACGAACAGTCTCGATCGGCGCGTGGTCGAGCACAAGTGCAAACTTACACCGGGATTCACCAGCAAATATAATCTTACGCGCCTGGTCTACTTCGAAGTTTTTGGCGACATCCGCGCCGCCATCCAACGGGAGAAACAGATTAAAGGATGGTTGCGCGCCAAGAAGGTCGCACTCATTATCGCCGGCAATCCTGCATGGAGGGACCTCAGCGAAGGGTGGTTTGGGAAAAACCCGCCGCCGTCGTGACAGTCCGGGGAACGGGTTCCCGTCGTCGAGTTTCTGCCGATCATGAGAGCTTGAGGTGCCGGTGGTTTAAGTTCACTATCACGCAACACTGTCATCCTGAGCCCGCTTTTGGGGCGAAGAACCCCTGTAGTTCGCATTGCTCACGGTACCCTGGGAACTACGGGGGTCCTTCGCCCCGATGAAGTACTTCGGGGCTCAGGATGACAGGGTTGCGGGCTTGGGTTCGCATAATCGGGTTTCTGCCGATCATGCAGGCTTGAGGTGCCGCTGGTTTAAGTTCACTATCAAGCAAACTGTCATTCTGAGCCCGCACTTTGGGCGAAGAACCCCCGTAGTTCGCTCTGCTCACGGCACCCTGGGAACTACGGGGGTCCTTCGCCCCGATGAAGTACTTCGGGGCTCAGGATGACAGCGCGTTGCGGGCTT
>JBKQVI010000253.1:0-23696 GCA_052139985.1 Terriglobia bacterium | reverse complement strand
AAACCCACGGACCGGCGCCCCCACAAAATCCCCGCCGACCCCGTAGGGGTCGAACCTCTTTCCCGCCAACCTGCTGCCCAACCACATTCAACCCCTTCGGGGTTGGTAAATCGTCGCTGGCATCGTTAACCGTAGGTCTTACCTACGGCTAATGATATTGTTCCCCTTCGGGGAACCGGACTGAGCGCCATGGAAGATGTGCAGAATATCGGTCACTCGTCGCGTATGGCGGTAGTAGATGAGGTATTTCCCGGCGGGAAAGCATCTCACGCCGGCGGCGATACCCTTAAATGGCCTTCCGCGAAACTCAAGTTTCTGCCTGATGGCATCAAGGAGTGTGCCAAGCTCGACGCCTTCGTTTGACGTGAGACGCCACAAATCGTAAAGGTCGCGGGGTTCGTTGCGCGCCCGGTCTGCAAGGGCAATTGTTTTTTCGGTTGCGATTTGCGCAAGCGAGTAAACCTGGATTTGTCTGTTTTAGTTATATTTTGTGTCAAATGAAGTGCCTGTGAGGCAATCTATTGCACACAAACAATGACCAAGACGCGAGGTGACCATTATACCGGCCGTAGCGGTCTTAATCGCAGAAGCACAAGACGACCATCTTCTCCACAAGTAAGGCGAGCCCAGGCGACAAGCAATTTCTCTACACCGCGAAAACGGGCATGCTGCTGTACTGCCCTCTGCCCGACCTTGTTCTGAGCGGGCTTGAGGCTGTCCCGAGGATCAGCGAGCAATACTCTTTCTGGGCAGGCAGGAGAGTCGAGGACACAGAGCGCAACGGGAGATTGGCAACGGGCGCTCAAGGGCGTTTTCAAGGAAGCAGGAATTCCCGAGGGTCTTCGCGCCCGCACTGGAATAGCTTGCTCGCGCAAACGAATGGGACACCACAGGTACGCGAAAAGTATAGTCTTCGTAACTAATTGAAACTATTAAAGGTGTGCTGGCGGAGAGGGTGGGATTCGAACCCACGTGCCCGCTTTTGGCAGGCAAGACGCTTTCGAGGCGCCCCCGTTATGACCGCTTCGGTACCTCTCCGAGGAAAACCGGGTTTCGGGACACGGGATACGGGACACGGGAAGCGAGGTTTTGACGTTCGTGTCCCATATCCCGTTTCCCGTGTCCCTTAATGTTCCTTCGTTTACGAAAAAACTCCTGTACGACTAACGCGCAATCGGCTGCCAGGATGCCCCTTACGACTTCGACCCGATGATTGAGCTTGCGGTGATTCAGCACTCGGAGCACCGATCCGCACGCGCCGGCTTTCGGGTCGCGCGCGCCGAACACGGTTCGCCGCAATCGCGCTTGCACGATGGCGCCCGCGCACATCGCGCAAGGTTCAATTGTAACATACAGGTCGCAACCCTCCAGCCGGTAGTTGCGCAACTTTCTCGCGGCCCGCCGCAGCGCCAGGATTTCCGCGTGCGCGGAAGGATCATGCAGGTGGATCGGGCGATTGTGCGCGCGCGCCAGCAATCGTCCATCCTGGACGACAACTGCACCCACCGGAACTTCGCCTTCGCGGGCCCCCCGTTCCGCCTCGCGCAACGCCATGCGCATGAAGCGTTCATCCTCAGAAAGCGCTTTGCCCGTCGCCGCATCCTCCTGCATAAGGCTATCGTAACACGCCGAAAGCGCCGTCCCATCCCCACGCCCCGGCGCGTCCGTGCCACTTCTCGTGGCATGGCCATCCTGGCCATGACCGCGCACGGGCGGGACGCCCCTGCGACCGCGGGCGAGACACCCACGCTACCTCCGCGTTTTCAATATTATGTCGGGCGCCCGTCCAGAGATCTGCCTCCGCCGAAATGTCGTAGGGACGGTTTTCTGTTGCACCTGTGCGCCGGGTGGTGTAGAAATTGCATTCGCATTTTGGATAACAGGAGAGAGGACTGCAATGATGAACCGAAGGAATTTCTTGCGTAGTAGCGCGCTGGGAGTCACGGCGTTGGCCACAGCGCCAACGCCGGGCGGGCTTTTCGCCAACCCTTACGGCAAGCCGGTCGGGCTCCAACTCTTTACGCTCCGCGATCAGCTCCAGCAAGACATGCAGGGCACGCTGAAGCAAGTCGCGGCAATTGGCATCAAGGAAGTGGAGATCTACGACCTCTACGGAAAGACGGCGGCCGAATTCTCCAAAATTCTGAAGGATGACGGACTCACCGCCCCCAGCGGGCATTACATGACCAAGCATCTGCACGGGGACTGGGCAGCGGAAATCGAGAAGGCCAAGATTATCGGCATGAAATACATGGTGAACGCCATACTCGGCCCCGAGGAGCGGAAATCCTTCGATGACTGGAAGCGTCTGGCCGAGCTCTTTAACAAGGCCGGCGAGCAAACCCAGAAGGCCGGAATTCAATACTGCTACCACAATCACAACTTTGAATTCCAGAAGTATGGCGGCACCACGGTGTACGACTACCTTCTCAAAACGCTCGATCCGAAACTGGTGAAGTTTGAAATGGATTGCTTCTGGGTGACGCACGCCGGTCAAGACCCCGTGGCCTACTTCAAGAAGCACCCGGGGCGCTTCCCCCTGCTGCACATCAAAGACATGAAGGACCATCCCGCCGCCACGCAGGAGAAGGACGATAAGATGGGCATGTTCGCGCCCGTGGGCCAGGGTACCATCGATTGGAAGCGCATCTTCGCCGCCGCGCCCATCGGGGGAATGAAGCATTACTTCATCGAGCAGGACTGGTGCGAGCAGCCGCCGCTGGAAGCGGTAAAGATCAGCTACACGTACCTGCATAGCTTGACGTAGGGTTCCAACTTTTCCGTCGGATTCCTAGTAGGAGGCCGCGGGCAATCTCGCGGCCTCCTCCGGGGATCTCCTCGCGCTATATGTCAATTTGAAGGAGCGGCGTGTAGTCTCTAATTTGAGTGTAGCACCGGGCTAGAGCCCGGCATGTGCCGCCCTCAAGGGCGGCGCTACGTCCAAATTAGGACGCTACCGAGCGGCGAGTTTACCTCGCCAAATAGCGGCCCAACGCCGCCCCCAATTGAGCCCACGGCACCGTCGCCAGAGTTAGAAAGGGACGGGGATTACTTACTCCCGCTGGCAGGGATCATCCCAAGGAACCGGGAAAGGCGGGCGCGGAAGGCGTCCATCGCATCGTTCACCGCACGTTCCTGCATCTCTTGTAGTTTCGGCCCCAGAAGACTCACTGCTCTTTCCATCTGCTTTTGAATCTGTTCCGCCGAGGACGCGGAAGCGTGGATTGAGTCCTCGCGAAGTTTAGCCTGCCACGACTGGCAAGCTTCGTCCGCCACGGCCTTAGCGGATTCCTCAACCTGTTTGCATATTTGGGCCGACGAAGCATCCACGGTCTCGTGGGCGATATCCTGCAGCCGCGTTTGCCAATCCTGAAGGTTCTTTTCAGCGGTGGCCTTAGCGGATTCCTCAACCTGTTCGCGTATTTGGGCCGACGAAGCATCCACAGTCTTGTGGGCGATGTCCTGCAACTGTGCTTGCCAGTCCTGAAGGCTTTGTTCTGCAACGGATTTTGCGGATGCCTCCACTTGCTCTCGCACTTGCGAAGACGACGCGGCAACGATGTGATCGGCAGTGTCTTGCAGGTGCGCCTGCAACTCTCGCGAACGCTCATCCCCCACGATGTGAAGGCCTTCCTCAATGCGGGTCTGCAAACTCTCTGCCACTGATTCCACATGCTGCCGGGCCTGGTCCAGCCGGCTGGCGAACAGGGCGTCGAGCCGACCTTGCAGCAGGCTTACCTGATTCTCCCCGCTTTCTCGCGCGGTTTCATTCAGCCGCTCAACCAACACCCCGCCGTGATTTTCCGCGATCGCCTCGAGCTTCGATTTCATCTGCAAAACGACTGTTTCCTCGTTCGCCTGGAGAGCTTCCTGGATTTGATGCTTCATTTCGTTTAAGCCCGCGTCGCGTTCCCCTTTCAACGTTTCGAGGGCAGAGGTGACTGCTGTCGAGAGCTGCTGCCGGGCCTCGTGCAGCAGGGCGTCCCTCTCGGCCTCAAGATTGCTCTTCCAGACATCCAAAGCCTGGGCGGCGTCAGCCTGCGTCTGAGCTTGAAAGCGTTCACGCGCAGCCCCAACTTCGCTCTCGGTCATCTGATGGAGCATGGGCAGGGCTTCCGCCTCAACCTCTTCGTGGATCTGCTCAGCAGTCAGAGGTGGCGGAATACTGGCCAGAGTTGCCTCCAAGCTTCGGCGGGACTCCGCAAGTTTTGCGTCCAGTACTTCCACGTCCTCGATCAGCGCGCTCAAATGTTCGCCGGAGGAAGAAATCCGCTGATCGATCTCGGCGAACTCGCGCTCTTTTGCGGCGCCGGCGTGTTCGCGTAGATGCGCTTCCACTTCCAGGCCCAACTGCTGCACCACACGATCAAGCCGCTCGCGGAACTGCCGGGCGTGCGCGTCAGCGGTTTCATGCAAATCCTGAAGGATTTGGGTTGCGATCGCTTCGCTGGTCAGGGTGGGGGAAGGCGCTTTGGCAGACGCGCTTGCCGCGGAGAGGCCGGACGTCTCCTTCGCCGCCGCTCCCGGAGCCTTTGCTTGGGTGGTCCACTCGTCAGGAGGGAATTCGACTCCCCAGATTTCTTGCGGCTCTACCAACTGAATGCCCGCCTCATGGGCGGCGTTCGGAATGCGTTTGGAGCTTACCCAAACGACATTTGCTCTCGCCACACTGTCGATAGCCGGGTTCTCGACCACAATCTCCTTGCCGACCGACAGCTCCTGGCACGTCAAGATCTTTGCGCCGTGCCGGTTTATGATCAGTGTGCGCGTGCTTTCACTAAACGGAATTTGTTGGGTGTCCTTCCCACGGATCACAATAGGAATTGAGATGGCGAAACGACCGCTTCGGCGGTTGGTTGCAGTTGTCGTGTCTTGGCTCATAAAAGGTATCCCGGACCGCTGTCTTCGGCGAGATTATAGAGGAGCAGCGCAGGAAGAACAATCGATTCTTGGAACACGCTTCGAGAGGCAAGACATTGCGGCACTATAGGGTGGGACCGCCTCCGCCAACTCCGAGCGTTCCCGGGTTCCAGAGCGGCATGGTATCCACGGCCATATCGACCAAACTACTGTTGTGGCGTTAGCGGTACCCAGCCGGGACCCGGTGACGAATCCGAATTCCTCTGTTCTCCTGTGCCCGGGTTATACCAGTAGTGGCTCTTCGGCCCATTGAAGACATTCACGGTGTTCCCATAGGGATCGGTGGTGGGCGTGATGCCCGAGATAATGTTGTCAACGGCCTGGAACTGGCTTTGCCGTTGCGCCTGCCCTCGCTTGAATGCAGCGACCTGATTTCGCATACCCTGCATGTTGGCTTCGAATTGCCTCACCTGCGCAGATAACGCCTGCATCCGTGCTTGTTGGCGCTGGCGCTGATATACCAATGCTTCCTGGTCCAACTGGTTCTGTTTCTGGATCCATTCGGGGCTGAGCTGAAATGACTTGCTGGAGTGCAGGACGATGCTTCGCGTTAGCGCGACCTGCGCTTCCGGAGCGACATAGCTCGACAGGCTGGAAGCCTGCCACAAGCCCCCCATCAGAGCGGTTTGGGCGTAGACGTAGCCGGTCCTGTCCCCGCATGTGTAGGTTGCTTCTCCCTCGGACGCCTGGCTCACCCCTTGTGGCGTGTCCAACTTTATAATCGGCGGCAGGGTCGTTTGCCGCGGCGTCAAGTTCTGGCATACCCGTGCAAATCGAACCTTAGCGTACCCCCTGGCAAATTCCTGTCCCGACCGGTATCTCGCCACTCTCCCCTGGGCTTGTGCGCCCAGATCGTAAACCTCACCCTCGTGATGGTACTGGTTGGGCAGGAAATACGTCGGAATCGCAAGATCTCCCAGGCGGATGTTCACCTTTCCGTCCGGAGAGGTCATGTCCACCATCTCGCGGTGATCAGAATACCCGAGCCGAAACATTCCGCCCTTTACCGTCCACCCCTTCGGTACATCGAGGGTGAAAGCCTGCTCCAGGGGATCTTGGTACTTTACCCAAGCGACGTCTCCGCTCAGTGCGCCGGGCGCGGCAGCCGTGCCGGTATTCGAGCCGCACCCACTTGCAAATAGCAGCGCCACAAGTGCGGTCAGACACTGTCGCAGTTTCATGTTAGCCCTCTTTTCATGCAGTTCTGATGAAAGGTGAGGTCACAAAGTCCGATGACCTTGCTGGCTTTCATGTCTTTCGCATCTTCTCTTCTTTGGTTTTCTGGTAAACGACAGATTGGCACAAGTGGATGGTCAAATCAAGAGGGTGCAAAAGACGGTACTGTCCTGATTTGAACGTAGCGCCGCCTTCTTGGCGGCTCAATGCCGGCTAGGAGCGACGCTGCATCTGAAATCAGGACAGCACTCCAAAAAAGCCTGGCTACCGGAAACGACGCCACACGGTGTACGGCCCTATCTTTCCGGTTTCAAATAGACGACCCCGAGGGGTGGCAGGGTCAGTTGGACATGGCAGGGTTGGTTTTGCCACTTCAATGGGATAGCTTGCAGGCCCGGCGCGTTGATCATGCCGCTTCCGCCGAACTGCGTGTCGTCGGTATTCAGAATCTCGCGGTACGAGCAACAATCCGGTACACCCACGCGATACCCCTCGTGCGGCACCGGGGTGAAGTTGCAAACGACCACCAAGTGGTCACCCGGAGTTTGGCCCCTTCGCAGGAAGGCGATGACGGAATTATCGGCGTCGTGGAAGTCGATCCAATCGAAGCCGGTGTACTCGAAATCGATTTGGTGCAGTGCTCGTTCCGTTCGGCACAGATCGTTGAGTTGCGCCACTAAGCATTGCAGCTTGCGGTGGGGTTCGTACTCAAGCAAATTCCAGTCCAGACTCTTGCCGGCGTTCCATTCAATCCACTGGCCCAGTTCCCCGCCCATGAAAAGCATTTTCTTTCCCGGATGGGCGTAGAGAAACCCGTAGAGCGCTCGGAGGTTTGCAAACTGCTGCCAGTAGTCCCCCGGCATTTTTGCCAGCAAGGCACGCTTGCCGTGCACCACCTCATCGTGCGAGAGCACCAGCACAAAGTTTTCATTGAAGGCATAGAGCAACGAGAAGGTCAAATCGGAGTGGTGGTAACGGCGGAAAACGGGGTCCACGGAAAAGTATTGCAGCATGTCGTGCATCCAGCCCATGTTCCACTTCAGGCTGAAACCCAGGCCGCCCACGTAGGGGGGGCGCGAAACCATCGGCCAGGAGGTGGATTCCTCCGCAATCGTCAACGTGCCGGGATGGTGTTTGTGCGTGAGTTCGTTGAAGCCTTTGATGAAGCTGATGGCCTCCAGGTTCTCATTGCCCCCGAAAGCGTTGGCTACCCATTCGCCGGGCTTTCGTGAGTAATCGAGGTAAAGCATCGAGGCCACCGCGTCAACGCGCAGGCCGTCGATATGATATTTTTCCAGCCAAAACAGCGCGCTCGACCAAAGGAAGCTGCGAACTTCGGTACGGCCATAATTGAAGATGCGTGTGTGCCAATCCGGATGCTCGCGCATGCGCGGATCTTCGTGCTCGTAAAGGTGGGTGCCGTCAAAGAACGCCAAGCCGTGGGCGTCGGAAGGAAAATGCGCCGGAACCCAGTCCAGAATCACCCCGATTCCGCGCTGGTGTAGGTAATCGACGAAGTACATGAAATCTTCGGGCGTACCATGACGGCTGGTAGGGGCGAAATATCCGGTGGTTTGGTAACCCCACGATTCATCCAGCGGATGCTCCATCACCGGCAGCAATTCCACATGCGTAAAACCCTGCTGCTCGACATACTCCGCCAGTTGCTCCGCGAGTTCGCGATAGTTGAGCACCCGATTGCCTTCTTCCGGCTTACGGCGCCACGAGCCGAGGTGAACTTCGTAGATCGCTAGCGGCGCCCGGAGCCCCTGCCGCGCCTCGCGCTCCGCCATCCACATCCGGTCGTTCCAGTCGTAGCGGTCGAGGTTGTAAACGATCGACGCTGTCTTGGGGCGTAGTTCCGAATAGAAGCCGTAGGGATCGCTCTTCAACCCCAGGTAGTTCTTGTATCGGCCTTTGATCTCAAATTTGTAGAGATCGCCTTCGCGTAACCCGGGAATGAAAATTTCCCACACGCCGGTCGAGCCGCGCACTCGCAGGGGATGCTGCCGGCCGTCCCATTGGTTGAAGTTGCCCACCACGCTGACGCGCTGGGCATTCGGCGCCCACACGGCGAACGCCACGCCACTTACCCCCGCGATTTCCATCACATGCGCACCCAGCTTTTCGTAGGTCTTGTGGTGTGTACCTTCGGCCAGAAGATAGAGATCGAAATCGGAAAGCACCGGGGGGAAGCGATAAGGGTCCTCGAACTCGTGCAGCCCGGCATACTCCGCGCGGAGGCGATAGGGGAACACGGCCTGCTCGCCCGGGAATACCGCTTCAAAGAACCCCTCCGCATGGATACGCTGAAGCGGCACGACTCCGCCTTCGCCCGGGCCGCGTACTACCCAAGCCTGATGGGCGCGAGGCAGGAACGCGCGAATTGCTACCGCCGTCTTGCCCTGTACTTCCACCAAGTGCATTCCCAATATGTGAAAGGGATCTCCGTGTTCCGCGCGCAAGATTTGTGTGATCTCATCCACCGGGGCGGTGGTTGCAGCTAAGAGTTTGAGTTCAGCGGTCATGATTCCCATTATATACGACGAAATGCCCCAGCGCAGAATATGGACGTGTGCTCATAGTGTGCGAGATGAGTGTTGATTCCTAGCGTGCCGTAGAATTTCACTTTCAATAGCATAAGGATGGCGCGAACACGGAGGGCGAGCTGATTGGCGGGAACGCTAGATTCTACGTGCCTCTCTTTCGATTTTTGGGATCAGTTTCGATTTGCATTCGGCAAACTCTTGTGCTATCGTTAACCTGATCCCAAACATTTTCGAGAGACCGCGGTAGCAGCCGAGGCCTTTCTCAAAACACTCTTACAGCGTGTCCGACAGGAGCAATTATGCCGTTCCTGACGAAGGCCGAACTCGCCATGGAAGAACTCTTGCGAGCGGAGGCTGAACTTCAGGAGTACGCTCGATACGGAGCGGACAACCCCGAGCACGAGCAACAACTTGCTGCGGCAGTGGAACTCGCCGTCGACGAATTCACCAAGCTCTTGCCTGAGCTGCGAACAGGAACATAGAACCTGAGCTTTGCTTCCGAACTTCGCACCAACTCATTTCAACTAAAGGTTATAATGATGGAAAAGCTGGGGCAAATTGGGCCAACGACTCTGGACATGGTAAGAGGTGCGACCATGGCATCAGGCGAGTGGGTGACTGATTACGTCCAATCACGGGCGAGCAGCGAGCACAAAGAGCATGAGGGGGTGGAACTTCGAAGCTCTGAATTGGCGCAAATTCGCGCCCCTGGTTTCTTTCAGTTGTTAATCAATCGGGTAGCAAGTGACGTCCGCGCATTTAACAGTTACAAGGGCAATGGGCGCATCGTCTTTCAGATCTTAAGCGAGTCTCCCGACGGGGGATTTGCGAAGTGGACAGGATTCTTTGTCGCACAGCGCGAACGCTACCCCTTCATAGGTCTTACCGTCAAGCTCCGCGACATCTTTATTGATTACGAGCGCACCATCGTTGCGGACAAAAACCAGAAGGAAACGGTGCGCGGCGTATTTCGAATTTTTGCCGCTCCACAGGGTCACGTTCACACCGTTCTGGATGGAGAACCCTACTGCGACGTTGCAGAAATCTCGGAGGTTCTGTTGCGGCCCGTGTTTGACTGTGTCGATTTTAATACTCTGGGTTGGTGAGATAACCGCGATGACGCGCACCGCAGCCTTGACGTGCGTTGGCTCTTAAGATAAACACTGGGTTGACTGAGACGGGTATTCGTGGGTTCACGGAGGGGGCGAAAACCCCTGCCACGCGAGCTGGTTTTGCGGGGGAGAAGAACGAGGCCCGGACGAAGAACTGCTAGTCGATCTCGATTCAGATAGCTCGCTTTGCCGCCGAAGGTGACACCAACAAAGAAGTTCAAGTTTTGACTTCGACTAGCCGATAGATGAGGTAGAGGAAAACACTATGGAACATCCTATCGAAGCGTGTTGCGAACCTGATGGACGCTGGGTTGCTACGACGGAGCGAATTCCGGGCTTGGTGGTTTATGGGGAGAGCCGGGAAGATGCACTTGCCTCGGCACGGAAATTGTCCGCTATTTTGCGCTCGGAGGGCCTGCGGTCTCGCGGAAGAATCCTCGCCTTTCACCCGGGGCGGATACCAGAATCTTTTCGGCCGGAGCTTCTGAATAGCGCCACATAATTGCCTAGCCGAGATCCCCCGCCGTGCCACGCCTTCTTTCAGCGACAAATTGGTGCCGTATCAATCGGACAGTTTGCACCCCATTTTCGGGGTTTATATG
The DNA here is from genome assembly GCA_052139985.1 of Terriglobia bacterium. Lineage (GTDB taxonomy): Bacteria > Acidobacteriota > Terriglobia > UBA7540 > UBA7540 > Bog-366. Next base: position 13,337 of record JBKQVI010000253.1, on the reverse strand, counting down.
GTTTATAGTAAGTGGTTTTATCTTCAGTATGTTCTCAGCTTCGTTTTGAAAAAAGCGCTTTTCCCGGCCGTTTATTTTCAATACCTTCTCAGCTTCGTTTATTTTTTCATCACAAAGACATTAAGTCGCAACGCGTGTGGTACACTTTGTCCGCATTCCTCGTCGTTGACCAAGGGACTTAACGCTGGCGCGCCGAGCAGCCCCTAACCAGCCTGGCCCCGGTCAAAACCATACAAGTATAGCCTAAAATGTTGGTTTTGTCAAGAAGAAAGTGAGGCGCGCTTCGTGAGGCTGGACGGGCATTTCATAACGATTTCGGAATCTGGTGGGAAGACGGGGCCAGTAGGTTTTATGCTGGAACGCCCGCTGTACGGATCTCATCCGGGAAGTTTGGCTTTTAAAGGAAGGCAGGGGCGGCGGCTGGTTGAGTTGAGATGCCTGCCGCCTGCCCCTGTTAGTTGGTGAGCTTAACGTCTGTGGCCGCCGCCCCCGCTGTGGCCTCCGCCACCGGAAGCGTGGCCGCCCCCGCCGCCGCCACCCCCGCTCTTCGGCGCCGAATAGCTATGACCGCCGCCACCCCCACTGCCGCTCTTTGGGGCGGAATAACTGCGGTTTCCACCGGAAGGCGCTGAGTAGCCGCGGCCCCCTCCGTAATAGCTACCACTGGGGGCACGCTGGCCCATAATGGACCGATTCAGGTTGAGCGGGCGCGAACCACCGTAAGAGCCTCCCGAGCGGCCATAACTGCCGCCTCCCGAGTAGCTCCGCGGCTGGCTGGAGTAGCCTTGCCACCCCCCGCGCTGCGCGGACTGTCCGGACCCTGTGCGTCCGCTGTAGGGGCTGGGGCTTGCGAACCTTTGCCAACTATACTGATTCCCTCGCGCGGCCGGGGCTCCACCGCCCTGTCCCGACCTTGCGCCATTGCCTGCCTCGGGAGAACGGCCCGCCTGGTTTCCGGTGGAGTACCGTTGCCAGTTGTTGGACTGTCCTGCCCCTGCTGGTCCGGTTCCCGTCCGGCCAGAGGGCATGGAGTTCGACCGCGCCCCAAAGTTTTCCGTAGTCCCACGCGCATTGCCGGTCATATTGTAAGTATGTCCGGCCGTCGCACTGTTTCGGGAGAAGAAGTGTTCGTTACTCGCTCCTCCTCGATAGCTTGACATATTTCCAGCCCGATTGCCCATACTGGCTTGCGTGTGCGCCACGGGCAGAGACCCTCGCATCATGCTTCCGCTGCGCATCATGCTTTCGCTCACCGGCATGGAGCGCCCCATGTGTCCGCTGGCAAAGTCATGCGCGGAGACATTCCGTATAGCGTTCCGTATGCGCACATTGCTTCCCATATTCTCCAGGTTCGAGCCGAAGCGGGGTCCTCCGGGGCGGATGAAGCCGGCGCCATGCATTTCATTAAAGCCCATCGCGCCAAAGCCGTGTCCGGCCCCGAACCAGGGGTGGAAAATGTCACGCGGACCGAGTGCCAGCCACCCAATCGAGCCAAATCCGAGGCCGAAGCCTACTCCAAAGCCTCTGCCACCGAACCCGAAGAACGAGACGTACGCCGGCGCCCAACCAAAACCGAATCCCCTGGCCGGCCACCAAGCCCAACGGTCTCCATACATGAACCAACGGCCATAGTGGTAGGGCGCCCAGCCCCAAGGCTCGGCGGAAATCCAAGTCCATCCCCAATAAGGCTCCCAACCCCAATTACCGGCGCTGTAGGGTACCCAACCGGCGTCCACCTGAGGCGTCCAGCACCAACCGTAGTCCGGCACCTGCTCCCACTGGCCGTTCGCATCAAGATCGCTGGACCCTGTGTACTGAGGCTCCGTGTGTTGCCAGGCTTGGGCGCTTTGAATCTGCCGGTCGCGGTCGGCGCACCACTTGTCAAAATCATCGCCGCCCGGAGCCGGGTCAATTTTATACTCCGGATTGTCCGTGCCGTGAATCTGGATCAACTGCCCCGCCTCAACCTTGGTGCTTCCCTGGTTGGTCAGGACTTCCGCTTGGCCCTTGAGTACGACCAGTTGGGTTTCACTGGGAGAATTCACCTGAATGCGAAAAGCCCCCGGGGAAAGAAGATGCACACCCATGTTTGGAGTATCAATCTCGGCGTCCGCCTGGGTGTTCTTAAAAGCACTGAAAACCACCATGCCCGAGGCCAACTGGATCTGGATCTTGTTCTGCTCCAAATCCGCCACCTTGGCTTCCGTATGCTCAGCGAGCCGCATTACATTGGCATAATCCAGTTGGAGTTCCGCTTGCGACCGATCCGCTGTCGCCACTCTGTCGCCCGGCACCACGGGAGTATTCACTGTGCCAGCTACCCACTCGCCGGCATCGCCACGCATGGTGGTCACGTTTCCATGAATTACGCTGATGCGCGCCACGGTCGTCTGAGGCTGTGCTTGTGGCTGCGCCTGTGCTTGCGGGGGCGCCTGGGGCTGCGCTTGGGGAGGGGCCTGCGGTTGATCCTCGTCCTGGGCTCGGACGTCGGACGCGACAAGAAGTCCCAGTAGTCCCAGCGCGACGACTACTAATGTGATCAGTAAGAATCGGTTTTTCATGGCCCACCTCGGTCGAACGTCCACTTTCGAACTCCAAACTTAAGTCCGCTCTCTATATGGCAAGACCCGTGCCAAACTGAGAATTCGCTAACCTTGTTTATCTTCTTTTGCACCTATCAGTTAGGAGGCATGGTCCTCACGAGGCTGCAAGTGTCGTTTGCCAACCCCTGCCTAAATTCAGCCGAGTGGTGGCCCTTTTCGGCCAGAGGGAGCGTTTTTGGCGGCAAAGTAGAGAAGCTGCAAATCAAAAGTCGCAAACTACGCGATTGCTCAGTCGGTTGTTATTTCTGGAGCGTTGGGGGAAAATGCAGGGCGCGCTCGTTCCCGGTGATGCGTGGTGGCCATTGCAGTGACGTTGTGGACTTGAGGCTCCTATGCCCGCTTTTGATCTTAAATATTATCTCGACCGTTATCCCGAGGTGTGCAAGCGAAAGTTCGGGCGCACTTATTCCTTCCGCACGCTGGAGAAGAAGTTCGAGCCGCTTTGCACGGGCAATCGCTGGCTGGCGGCGAAGGACGTGCTGAACATTTTCGATCCTACCGCCACGCCCTTTGGTCGGTACTGGCCCAAGCCCAACGAAAAGGAACTGGACCAAATCCTGAAAAAGGAAAGGCTGGTACTGGGTCCTTTGCCCGCCGATCCTCGCGAACTGGTTCGGCATGCCCTTGATGTGTTGCACAGCATCGGAATCGTGTCTCTTGTACTGCGCTTTGTTCACCCCGATCGCTACGGGGTTTTTTCGACGCCCATTATGAATCTGCTTCAGGTTCACCGGCCGCGAACCATCGACCTTTACATGGCTTACTGCGATGAGCTACGGGCCTGGAAGGAGCGCTTTCGCCTGGAATCCGTGGCCGAAACTGAGACGGCTCTTTGGACATACCATGAACTTGTTGCCGGTGAGACGCAGGCGGGCGAGACCGCCACGCCGCACGCCGAATTCGATGCCGACATTTGGATCCAGCGCCGCCGGGTGGCGCAAGTGCTACGCCCCTTTCTGCGCAACTATGGACCGCTGGAGTTGGCGCGGATTCTGGTGGAGGAAGAACCCAAACTTGCCGGCAAAATCGCCGGGGAAGAATACGAGCGTCTGCTCCGCGTCGCCGCCCGCGAGCTCTGCGGCGGGATGAACCTGAACGTCCGAGGCGCCATTGAAATCCTCTTTGATCGCCTGGCGGAAGATGGCTATATCACGATTGAAGACAAGGCGCAACTCGACAAAGCCTGGAGAGTCCGCAACGCGGCTGTCCACGCCGGCCGCCCGCCTGACCCTGAACAGGTGGAAAATATGATCGACACCATCGAGCGCATCTGCCGCCCTTGGGAAAAACCGCCGGAGGGGATTCGAAGGTGAGGATGTAAGGCTGTAGGGCCGAGCGGCGCTCGGCCTAGCCACGCGACCACCGACAATTCTGAAGTCACTCGATCGTCTACTGCTCGACCCGAACAGGCTTTTGCAATTCCTGGTCGGGTGGAGTCATGTCTACCACCTTGTATTCAGGCGGAATCGCGAAAAGGTCAACGTCAGGCTCATTGGGATTGATCTTCGTGACCATGACATTCAGTTCGCCGGTGCGCGGGTCATTGTGCTTGCTAACGATGTTGAGGTGCAATTGCTCACTGTACCAGATCTCGTCGGTGACCACGACAGGGCGGCCAGTGCCGCTGGCCTTGTCGGGGATCGTCAGGGTTCGGCGAAAGCCTTGAACGTCAATGCCATCCATTACGCTGGAACCCAGGTCCTGTACTTTGAGGTTGGGATTGGACGTTCGCGCCGCTGGTTCGTGCAGCCACCAGTTGGCGGGCGGTTCGGTTGACGGGGGATTAGGAAGGGTTCTCTGCCGTGCGATGTGCGTGTAGGGATTCAGAAAGGTATTCAGCCTTGTTTCCGGATCGTAAATATGGATGGAGAAGAGGGTAGGTTTTCTGGTCGAGGAGGCGGGCAAGATCTCGTGACTTTCATTGCGGATGCGCCCCTGGGAATCACGGGCGATCAAGGCGCCGGTTTTGCGCTCGAAGGGACTGCCGTCCTTGAGCACTTGCGTCATGTCTTGCTCAACCTCGGCGGAAAACGGAGCACCCGCCACGGGAGTAACGAAAACTCCATTAAGAGGCGGCGCGCCCGACATCGCTCGATCCTGACCGCTTGTAACGCGTAACACCCAGAAGGACGAAACCAATGCGGCGATAATCAATAAGATTCGCATTCTGATCATCGGAACACCCTGCCTTTCGTTGCGCCACGGTCCCTTGAGTGTAGTGATAAACACGAATTATACTAGGTCCCTACCAGTTCAAAAAAGGGAGGAAGAAGTGCGGGACATTCGGCGCGGCGCCGTCAAAATGAAAGCAACTCCCAACCGTGGGCTGGGAACGGAAATCTCATCCTTGTTCCGAAAGATCGGCCTGGATACGGATATTCCCGAACTTCGCGGATATAGGATCAACCCCGAGATATGCTTAGCCCGGATTTTGGGTGAAGAACCCTGTAGTTTACTCACCTCCAAGCTCAAGAAATCCACGCCATTCTGATTACGGCGTAGTGCCAAGCGGGGCCGTCTTTGCGGAGCACGACATAGTACCCACTTCCGCAGAGCCTGCCACAACGATAAGACACTTCGAGCAGGATGCGGTCGCCCGTTGTGTTGCGGGCTAGCACCTCGACTTTGCTATCTTCTCGGTACTCGGTGGGCAAGTAAAAGGCAGAACCGCGAATCGAGCTTTCGGATATGCGTGGCTCAATTCTCAGTGTGTCCCCAATTCCTTTCGCTGCGGCGATGAACGATTGTGCTTGTTCCAGGATTTCCCCAAGGATGGTAGGCCTCCACGCACAGGCTTTTTCAAGTGCACGCATACGGTTCAGGACCGACTTCGAACGAGGTGAACCGTCAAGAATGAGTGCATATAGTAAAGAGTCATCTAGTGGCGTGAACGGCGGCTCATAATCCTTACCGCATTTGAAGCCGTTTCGGGTGTGTCGCTTTGCATACCACTTCTCGATCCGATCGAAATCCCCGTCGGTGAGATTCGCTCCACACGACAGGGCAGTGTGGAGCTTGGGCGACAATGAATCGGCACAGCTTTCGCACTCGGACTTTCCGAGCAACTGGAGTGTAATAAAGGCGGCCTCAGCAATCTCATTACCTTCACTACCACACGCCGCCATTAAGTCAGGGCCTCTGACATCGCCGACCGCAAACAAGCGAACCAATTCGTCTCTCTCTTCTGTATCAAGCCACGCCTTAAGCATCCGAAACGTGTCACTGTAGGTTTCCGGAATCGGCTCGGACTGCTTGGCGATGGCCTCCTTAGCGATGCGTGATTCCGGCATCGATTGGCTAGCGGCGTTGCACGGCAACGCCAGCACAACGAGCAGCGGAATGGACGCCCAGAATCTCATTTGAGGGAAGAATATATCTCTGATGCAGGTGAAACAAGCAGTATCATTCGGTCCTTTCTATCCTGTCGGACCGGTCGCCAATTACCCAGAATCGCCGGAAGCTCACGCAACATTAGCCGCTCCTTTACGCAGCCATTTACGCAGAAAACTTCTGTGCAAACGCGATGCGCTTTTGGATGGAAGGATGGCTGTGAAAAATGAACTCAATCCAGGGGTGGGGCTGGCGTTCCGCCAGGTTGAGTTCTGCGAGTTTTTCCATGCTGGAGATGAACGGGCCGCGGGAAGGGATGGCTCGTAGCGCGTAGGTATCGGCCTGACGCTCCATGGCGCGCGAGTATGCATTCACCGCCGGCAGCAGCACGAGGGAAAGAGCCGTGGCGACCAGCGCCAAAAGCGGAAGGTTGGCGAAATCCGCGGCGCCCTGAAATCGAAAATGCGGCCCCAGCCAGTCAAGGGTGCGGTGAATCAAGTAGAAGCCTAACAACGTCGCGCCACCCTGAAGGGCGATGCTCTGAAGAATATGCCGGTGGACGTGATGGCCCAACTCGTGGGCCAGGACCGCCTCAACTTCCTCATCCTGAAATCGCTCGAGTAGAGTGTCTGAGAGGACAATCCGCCGCGTGTTGCCCAGTCCCATCAATGCGGCGTTAGCCTTCTTGCTTTTTTCGCTGAGTTTCCATTCAAACACGCACTTCACCCGAGTGCCCGCGCGCCGCGAGAGTTCCAGCAGGCGCTCCGTCAACGCAGGATTCTCCAGCGGCTTAACCTTGAAGAAAATCGGGAAGATGAGGACGGGAGCGAGATTGGCGAGCAGGACGAAGAACCCGATGAACACGATGGCGCACAAAATCCACCAAAGCTCGGGCCAGCGGCGCATCGCCGCGTAGAGGAATTCCATGGCCAGCACGCCCAATGTGGCCCCCACGGCGAGGCCCTTCAATTGGTCTTTCACCCACCCCGCCAGCGTCAGATTGGAAAGCCCGTAGCGGTGCTCCAGCCAGAAGCCGCGCAGGAAATCGAAGGGCAAACTCACCACCTGCGTGATGGCTCCGAAAAGCCCCAGGTAAATCAGCAGGGCCAGCCACGGGCGCGCGCTGTAATCCAGTGCCAAGGTGCGCAGCGCAATCGTCCATCCGGTGAAGAGCAAGATAAGCAGAAGGGCGAGGTCAACGAGGCAGGCTGCCACGCTCAAAATGCGGCCGGTTCGATGGTAGCGCTTGACGTGGTCAGAGTCGGGCATGTTTTTTTGCGCCAAACAAGTCAGGAACATCTTAGCACTACAGCGCGTACATTCACTACAGAGGGAGGATCCCATGTTCCGATGCGCTCATCTTGCTGCTGCCATTCTACTTGTCGCGCCGGCTTCCATCTATTCCCAACAATCCGCAACTTGGCGGGATCCCTCCCCGCATCGTGTGCGATTCATAAACGTGGACAAGGACGTCCGATTGGAGGTGCTCGATTGGGGGCGTCTCGGCCGGCCCGTCGTGCTCCTCGCAGGCGGGGGAGATACGGCGCACGTTTTCGACGCATTCGCTCCCAAGCTCGCGGTCAGCTACCATGTTTACGGCATCACGCGGCGGGGCTTCGGCGCGTCCGGATTTTCCGCCTCGGAGTCCGGAGCCGATCGCCTGGGTGACGACGTTCTTGCGGTCCTTGACTCGCTCAAATTAAAGAGGCCTGTGCTGGTTGGACACTCCATTGCCGGTGAGGAGTTGAGCTCGGTGGGCACGCGGCACCCGGACCGCGTCGCGGGGCTGATCTACCTTGAAGCCGGCTACCCGTATGCTTTCGATGGCGGAACGGGGCCGAACATGAAGCAGTTCCAAGATCTCAGCGGGCCCCAACCGCCGCCTCCAGCCGAATCCGACTTGGCGAGCTTCAGTACACTACAAAAGTATAATCTGCGCGTTCTTGGGTTTACGTTTCCCGAGGGAGAGCTTCATCAACAATGGGATTCGACTCTTGACGGGCGTGTTGGAAAGCAACGCGACTTCCCGGGTTACGCGATTCTTATGGCGGGCATAAAGAAGTACGCGGCCATCCCGGTACCCGCGCTCGCGATTTTTGCGAACCCCCACGCTCAAGGTACCTGGGTCGATTCCAATACCGACCCCAAGGTGCGTAAGTCGGCCTCGGATTATTCCGCGGCCTTAAAGATTTTGACAGAGAGTCAGACGAAGGCGTTTGAAAATGGGGTGCCCACTGCGCATGTGGTTGTGATACCGGGCGCGCATCATTACGTCTATCTGTCAAACGAGGCGGACGTGCTCCGTGAAATGTATGCCTTTCTTGCCGGCCTGGATTAGCAATTCCGAATTGAAGGGCAAGGGAAAGCCGCGGACGTACAGAACCGGTCCGCGCTACGAATCCGTCGCGATGCGCTTCATTTCCTCGAGCAGCGTTTTGACTTGTTCGCGCGAGGGGGCTTCGGAATAGAGCCGCAAGAGGTTCTCTGTTCCCGAGGCGCGCACCAGCAGCCACGCGGAATCTCCAAACCGCATCTTCGCGCCATCCAGGTCTTCCACCGCCGTCACTTTCAGTCCGGCGATTTTCTTGAATTTACCCTGGGCCACCTGCTTGACCAACCGCTGCGCCCTGGCGAGTTCAACTTCCAGATCGATGCGGCCATAATAGTGCCGTCCGAACTCCTTACTCAGGTCTTCCACCAGCTCGCCCAGGGTCTTTTTCTTTTGCGCCATCACCTCTGCCAGCAGAAGCGAGTTCAGAAGGCCGTCGCGTTCCGGCACATGTCCCTTGATTCCGATGCCGCCGCTTTCTTCGCCACCAATCAAGATATCGCGGGAGAGCATCAGTTCGCAGATGTACTTGAAGCCGATTGGTGTGACGTGCAGCGGCAGATTGTGTTTGCGTGCCAGCTTGTCAATCATCTGCGTGGTCGAGAAGGTCTTGACCACTTCTCCCCGCAAGCCCAGGTCCTCCGTAAGGTGCTGGAGAAGAATGGCAAAGATCTTGTGCGAATCGATGAACTCGCCAGAACGGTCGATGGCGCCAATACGGTCGGCATCGCCGTCGGTGGCAAAGCCCGCGTCGAAATTGCCTTCCGTCACCGCGCGGCGCAGGCCCTCCACGTGCGGTTCGATAGGCTCAGGGTTCAGGCCAGGGAAAAGGGGATTATGCTCGGAGTGAATTTCCCGATAGGGAATTCCCGCCTCGTCGAACAAGCGAGCAATGCAGCCGCTGCCGGACCCATACATCGGATCGATCACGAACTTCTGGCCGGAGGCGCGAATCTGGTCCAGATTCACCATCTGTTTGAGCCGTTCGAGATAGGGGGTGGTGAGGTCAACGAGGTCAACCGTGGCGGGCCGGACCTTGCGCGGCTTGGTGCGAGCGCGATCGAGGCGGTGCAAGTGGATTTCAATGCGATGGATAATCGCCGGATCGGCCGAACCTCCATACGGCGCTTTGAACTTGATGCCATTCCACCGGTAGGGATTGTGACTGGCGGTGATCATGACGGCGCCTGCGGTCTTCCGGGCGACCACCGCGTAACTAACCGCCGGTGTGGGCGTGCCGGCCTTCGCCAGCCACACCGGTATGCCCGCGGCAGCTACAACTTCGGCCACAGCCTGGGCGAATCCCGCCGAGAGAAAACGCATGTCGTAACCGATAACTAAGCCGTGAGCCGGTTCGCTTTCCTTGCTGACGTACTGAGCGATGGCTGCCGCCACCCGGCGCACGTTGGCGAAGGTGAAGTCTTCGGCGATAACCGCCCGCCAGCCGTCTGTACCGAACTTGATTTTGTCCATGCATCACCGCCGAAACTCGAAAATCGAAAGTGGAAACTGGAAACTCGAAATTCGCGGCAAGTGTAGCGCGAACCTGTTCTGTAGGTCTGCGGCTTTCCGCGTCAAATTCATGTCCATCCTACAGCAGTTTCTTGCGTCCGGCCTTTTCCAGCGCCTGGACTGCCTTGCCCACATCCTGGGAACGCTCTCGCGGACAAATCAGCAGAGCGTCATCCGTTTCCACAATCACAAGGTTCTGAATTCCCACCGTTACCACAAACTTGCGCTTGGAGACAATCATATTGCCGCGGGAGTCCAGGCAAAGGCTGTTCTCGGGGCGCACGCTGGCCTCGTCATCCTTTTTCGAGAGGTCGTAAACCACTTCCCAACTGCCGACGTCATTCCAGCCAATGTCGGCGGCGACGGCGTGGATGTCCGTGATCTTCTCCATGATGGCAAAATCAATCGAGATCTTCTCGAATCTCGGGAAGAGGCGGCGAAAGGCTTTTGCTGACCGCACCCCGCCGGCCGCAGCCAACCGCGCCAGTTGGTCTGCCATGCGGGGTTGATGCTCGGCAAAATTTCCGAGCAGGGTGGAAGCTCGCCAGATGAACATTCCGCCGTTCCATAGGTAGTGCCCGGAGGCCACGTACCGGCGCGCAACTTTAAGCGGGGGTTTTTCCGTGAACTTTGCCACTGGATAAATCTCTTGTCCGGCAATGCGCGCCTCGCCGGCGCCGACACGTACGTAACCATAACCAGTTTCAGGGCTGGTAGGCTTCAGGCCGATCACTACAGACCTACCTTCTGGTTTGGCGAACTCACATCCGGCGCGCAGCACGCGAAGAAACTCGGCGGGTTTGGCGATCACGTGGTCCGCCGGCAGCACCACCATCAGGCCTTGCGGGTCGCGGCGGCAGATTTCGTGCGCGGCCACTCCCAGCGTGGGCGCGGTATTGCGCGAGGCCGGTTCCGCAATGATCTGCGCGCGCGGAACGTCCGGCACGCGCCGGCATACATCACGCCAGATGAGTTCGTTGGTGTAAACGTACGTGCGCTCAGGCGGAATGATGGGCCGCAGCCGCGCCACGGTCTGTTCCAGAAGCGTGCCCTGGCCGAAGAGTTCCAGCAGTTGCTTGGGATGTTTGCGGCGGCTCAGGGGCCAGAAGCGCGTTCCACTGCCGCCCGCCATTACGACTGCGTAGGCGTGGGCAAAGGCTGATTGGGAAGCCATGGGATTTCACTCGAAAACGATCTGGCGGATTTTCTCGGAGGGAATTCCTTGCTGCTTTAATGGGTCACGGAAATCCCTTTCGATGTCGGGAACGTAGAACTTTAAGAGTTTGGTGTCGAGTCCGGGCATCAGGCGGTAGAGGTTGGAGGCCGGCGGAATCAACCAGGTGTCACCGGTACGATAGCCCATCCATCCCGCCTCATTTTCAATGCGCCCGTCGCCTTCCATGATGGAAAGGACCTCCACTCGCTCCGGCGAACTGTGGAAAGTTGCCGGGTGGCGAATGCTCAATTCCTCGAGAGCGAAGAACCGGCTGGCAAGAACGAATCGCCGTGTGCCGTATTTTTCATCGCGCACGATTTTGGGCAAATCGCGAAGAGGCGGGATTTCCGGGCGGATAACGTCCAGCCCTTTTTCCAGGTGAAGCGGGCGCGGTTTTCCATCCAGGCCGGGCCGGCCAAAATCGTCCAGCCGGTAGGTGAGGTCGGAATTTTCCTCCACCTCGAACAGCACGACACCAGGTCCCAGAGCGTGGACGAGTCCCGGGGGCAAAAAGACGGCTTCCTCCGGCTGCGGACGAAAGCTTTGCAGGAACTCGCGCGAAGTGCTGTTCCTGAACGCCGGGAGCAGTTGCTGCTTCGTCGTGCCGGGCTTTAGACCGACGAGAAACGCAGCGTCGGGATCGGCCGTCAGGACATACCACATCTCGCACTTGCCCACGTTGCCGGGATCATGGATGGCGGCATAAGCGTCGTCAGGATGAACCTGCACGGAAAGCCAGTCACTGGTGAAGATGTATTTGGCGAGAAGCGGAAATCGACGGCCCGGCCAGGACTTCCCGTGCAGCTCCGGACCGAACTTCTCGGACGCTTCGGCAAGAGTCATCCCCGCCGCGGGGCCGTTCATGAAAAGTGAAACATCGTCGGTGACCCACACCTCACCGATGCGCTCTTTGGTCTTCTTTCCGCTCGCGCCGGGCGGTGAAGGTGGCGGAGGAAACAGCGGAGCTAAATCCGGCCGCCCCCAGATTTTTGGCTTGTAGATGTTGGAGAGTTGGATGGGACCGTTAAATGTGGACATAGTTTGAGTGCGGATCACCACCAAGGCACAAAGACACCAAGCCAAAGCTAGAAGCTTACAACCAAGGAGGAGAATCTAAAAGCCTTGGCCTTTTGGTATTTGCATTCCATTTTTCTTTGTGTCTTGGTGTCTTGGTGGTTCATTTTGTGGTTCCAGATTTCCCCTCGGCTAGAATTGCCCGAAGAACGCCGTCATCCGCCTTAAGCCTTCGTCAATATTTTCCAGCGAAGTGGCGTAGGAAAGCCGTACGTGTTGCTGAGTTCCAAACGCCGGACCGGGCACCACCGCCACGTGCGCTTCGTCCAAAAGCTTTTCTGCCAGCACGGTGGTGTCCGCCAGGCCGTCAACGTTCAAGTAATCCGAAATATTGGGATAGGCGTAGAACGCGCCTTGCGGCAGATTGCATTTGACGCCGGGAATCGCGCGTAGGCCTTCCACCACGCGGTCGCGTCGCCGTCGGTATTCAGACAGCATGGCGCGCACGGAATCCTGCGAACCGCGCAAGGCCTCGGTGGCGGCCTTCTGCGCGATCGAAGTGGGGTTGGAAGTCGAGTGGCTCTGTAGCTTCAGCATGTTGGCAAGAAGCTTGGTAGACCCCAGCGCAAAACCCACGCGCCACCCGGTCATGGCATAAGTTTTGGAAAGCGACCCCACGATCAGGAGATGGTCGCGATCCATTGAACTGCCCAGCGAAAATGGCGGGTCGTCGTAAAGAAAATGGCAATAGCACTCATCCGACATCAGGAGGACCTTGTGCCGCGCTGCAACGTCCAATAGCCTTTCCATTTCCTCGCGCGAGACGACCGCCCCAGTGGGATTGTTGGGCGAATTCACCACGATCATCCTGGTGCGGGGAGTGATGAGTCTTTCCACGGCCTCGGCCCGCACGGCGAAATTCTCCGCCTCATCCGTCTCCAGAAACACCGCCTTACCACCGGCGTAATTGATGACATCGAGGAATGAGACCCAGTAAGGGACGGGCAGAATCACTTCATCCCCATCGTTGAGCGTGGCCACCATGGCTTCGAAAATAGCCTGCTTGCCGCCCACGGTCACCAGGCACTCTTCCACGGAGTAGTGCGAGCCGAAGTCCTTGGCGTGCCGGTCCACCAGCGCTTCCTTCAGTTCCCGCGTGCCGCCGGTGGGCGTGTACTTGGTAAAATTCTCTTCCAGAGCGCGCACGGCGGCTTGCTTGATGTGATCGGGGGTGGGAAAATCGGGCTCGCCGGCGCCGAAGTCAACCAGCTTGGCGCCGGTCGAGCGCAGCTTGTCGGCCTTCTGCACCACCGCGGCGGTGGAGGAAACCGAT
>JBKQVI010000252.1:0-15124 GCA_052139985.1 Terriglobia bacterium | reverse complement strand
CCCCAGGCGTCCAGGAGCAACGCCGGTGCCGCTGCATTCCCTGCGACCTGGAAATCCGCATGCCAAGCCTACTCTGTCAAGCCTTTCCACCACCGAAAACCCATTTTCGGCTCCCGCCGAGTTCCGTCAATCGCGGAGCTTGTTCCCAATCAGCCGACTGCCCCCAGCCGAAGCATACCTTACGGAATCGCTGCCAGAATCCGGGTCGAAGGCAGTGCCGTGGCGATCCAACGAGATTTTCATGCCGCGGCTTTCCAGGTCGGGGAAGCCGTAGATCTCGCTGCCGAAGTCAATCCAGGCTGGCATCGCCGGCGGGGAGAAGCGAGGATCGCCGGCGGGAGTTCCGAAGAAGAACACCTCCTGGCGCGTGGGAAAAATGCGGTGGCCCAACAGGCCAGGAAACAACTTCGGAAGCCAAGGGCCACAGGCAAAAACGAAGACATCGGCGCGATAGGTCTCGCCGCCGGCCGTGCGCACGGACTCAAGCCGGCCATGGCCCGTGGGACTGTTGACCGCACCTTGCGAGTAGCGGACGCCATTCTCACTCATCGTCCGCACCAAGTGCCGCACGGCGTGGCGCGCCATCAGGGCTCCGCTTTCGGGCTCGAACATCGCCCAGGTTACCGTTCCCAGCGAAAACTGCGGGTAGGCGCGTTCGAGTTCGGCGCGCGTCATTTGCGTGTGCTTCACCCCCAGCTTCCGGAGCGTCGCGAGTGTCTCTTGGGCATTCGGCTCGTTCTCATGCGCGAGCCATAAGACTCCGGTGGGGTAGAACAGCGGCTCTTCGAACTTCGCCGCGAACTCCTTCCACAGCGTCAGAGAGCGCATGGCCAAGCGAGTGTAAATCTCGTCCGCGCCATATCCCATGCGGATAATGCGCGATTCCCCGCCCGAACTGGCGCGATCGTTCGCCGGCCCATAGGCATCGAGTAGGGTCACGTTTCGGCCCGCCTGATGCAGATGGTAGGCCGCCCAGGCGCCAAATCCGCCCGCCCCGATTACGGCCACATCGCTCGCTTGGCTGCTGCTCATGCCCGATTGTCCTTTGCCCCACGCGCGGCCCGCCCAGCCTGGACCGAGCGCGGCTCCCGTAGCCAGTGTTTGCACGAATTCACGACGCGGAATTTTCATAAAAGCAGTTATGGAAGATTCTATCCCGAACTACTTGACGGCGCGGCTCTTAATGTACGGGGCGAAGCTTTGGAGTGCGTGCAGCTTGCTGCCGCTTTCCTTCCCGCAGTGGCGCGGGTTGATGCCGTAGCGGCGAGTTTACCTCGCCAAATGGCTTCTTCGTGGCACGCGAAGATTTTGTGTCACGAGCTTCCAAGCCCGTGCCCGGACACGGCCAATAGCCGTGGCACGATTTGGGCGCAGCCCACGCCATTGCTTCTCGATTTCCCGGCGTCAAGCGCTACTTCCAGCCAGCAAGCTGGCTGGGGGCAAAAGCGGCAGCGAGCTGCACGCACTCCAAAAAAACAGGGGCCACCAACCCTATGCAGATCAGTGGCCCCCATATAGAAGCTAAGGCAATACATTACTGCGCGAGCGTTCCGCCGTCAGGCGGGCTTCCCCGCAGGGGAGGAATATCATTAGCCGTAGGTGAAAACCTACGGGAACAAAACAGAGCGAATCAGGTTCCAACCCTGAAAGGGTCGAATAGTTCGACCCCTCCAGGGTCGGAAAAGCCGTTAGACGTGGTCCGTGGGCGGCGGGCACAAAAGGCGTGCCCTTGCCCACGGCTACTCAATGTTCACCCCTTCGGGGTTCCGAAGGCGGCAGCCCCAGAAGCAAGTCGAACGTTGCGGCAAACCGCCCTCGATTCGGGCCCAGGGAAAGCCACTGCTTTGCGGGAACGTATGCCTTGTCCCACCAAGGCGGCAGCCTACGCTGTCGTGTACGCCTTCCCCATCTGCTTCTTCACCGCTGCTTGGGCAGCCGCAAGTCGCGCAATGGGTACACGATAAGGAGAGCAGCTCACATAGTCGAGTCCCGCCTCGGCGCAAAACTCGATCGAGGAAGGATCGCCTCCGTGCTCACCGCAGATTCCCAGCTTCAGCTTCGGGTTGGCCTCACGGCCTTCCTTTACCGCCAGCTTCACCAAGCGTCCCACCCGCTTCGGATCGAGAACTGCGAACGGGTCCGCCGGCCAGATCTTCAACTTCACGTAAGCGTTGATGATCTTGCCGCAGTCGTCGCGCGAAAGACCGAAGGTGGTTTGCGTCAGGTCGTTGGTGCCGAAGCTGAAGAAGTCAGCCTCGCTCGCGATCTCCGCCGCCGTAAGAGCTCCTGCCGGCAGCTCAATCATGGTCCCCACCAGATACTCAACCTCCAAGCCCTTCTTGGCGAAGACTTCCTTGGCGACCCGAGTAACAACCTCTTTCTGATTCAGGAACTCCTTAACGTCTCCAACGAGTACGATCATAATCTCAGGTTTTACATTAATTCCGTGCTTCTTGCAGTCGCACGCCGCCTCAAAGATCGCCCGTACCTGCATCTCGGTAATTTCCGGGTACATAATGCCCAAGCGGCAGCCGCGCAAGGCAAGCATGGGATTGAACTCATGTAATTGATTAACAATTTCCAGCACCTTATTGAGCTCTTTTAGCTTAGGGCTCTTCGGCTTTGTCGCCTGGAGAGTAGCGATCTCCACCATCAACTCTTCCCGCTTCGGCAAGAACTCGTGCAAAGGCGGATCGAGTGTGCGGATGGTCACCGGCAGCCCGTCCATCGCCTTGAACAGCCCGTAGAAGTCCTTGCGCTGGAAAGGCAGAAGCTTGGCAAGGGCAGCGCGCCGTTCTTTCAAGTTGTTGGCTGCTTCCTTGGGGTCTGCGGTTTCCCGGCAAGCCATAATCATGCGTTGCACGAAGGGCAGCCGTTCCTTGGCGAAGAACATGTGTTCGGTACGGCAGAGGCCAATTCCCTCGGCGCCAAACTCCACCGCTTTCAGAGCATCGCGCGGAATGTCCGCGTTCGCGTGCACGCCGAGTTCTCTCGCATCGTCAGCCCACTTCATGAATTCGGCAAACACGCCGCTGCTCGGGTCGGGCTCCACCAGGTCCGCTTTGCCCAGGATGACACGGCCCGTCGAACCATCGAGCGAGATCCAATCCCCTTCCTTGATATTGATCGAACCGACCTTGATGGTCTTGGACTTTTCGTCCACCTCAACTTCACTGCATCCGGCCACGCAAGGCTTACCCATTCCGCGCGTCACGACGGCGGCATGTGAGGTCATACCACCCCGCGAGGTGAGAATCCCCACGGCCACTTCCATGCCGTGAATATCGTCCGGCACGGTTTCGCCACGCACCAGCACCACGGGCGAAGACTTCCCTTTAATAACCGCCTCATTGGCGGTAAAAACAACGCGGCCCACCGCGGCGCCAGGCGATGCCGGCAGACCCTTGGCAATAACCTTGAGAGCCTTCTTCTCGTCCAGCACCGGATGTAGCAACTGGTTCAACTGATCGGGCTCGACGCGCAACAACGCCTCATTGGGGGTCAGAATGCCCTCCTTCACCATTTCCACGGCAATCCGCACAGCCGCAGGCCCGGTACGTTTGCCGTTGCGGGTCTGGAGCATATAGAGGTGACCGTCCTGGATGGTGAACTCGAAGTCTTGCACATCCTTGTAATGCTGCTCGAGGCGCGTAGTAATGTCGCGAAGCTCGTTGTAAACCTCGGGCATCATCTTTTGGAGCTCGTTAATCGGAATCGGGGTACGCACGCCCGACACGACGTCTTCACCCTGGGCGTTCATCAGATACTCGCCATAGAACACTTTCTCGCCGGTGGCGGGATTGCGCGTAAAGCCTACGCCCGTTCCGGAAGTATCTCCCATGTTCCCGAAAACCATGGTTTGAACGTTCACGGCTGTCCCCAGGTCGTCGGAAATCTTGTTCATGCGGCGATACGTGGCCGCGCGGGGGTTGTACCAGGAACGGAACACGGCCTCAATCGACATGTTCAACTGCACCTGCGGGTCCTGGGGGAAGTCCTTGCCAGCTTCTTTGCGCACGACCTTCTTGTAATCGCCAATGACGGCCTTCAGATCGTCGGCCGTCAGGTCAGTATCAAGCTTGGTGCGCTTCTTCTTCTTCTGGGCGTCGAAAACGTGCTCGAACTTCTCCTTGGGGATTTCCATGACCACGTTGCCGAACATCTGGATGAAGCGACGGTAACTGTCATAGGCAAAGCGGGGGTTCCCGGATTTCTCGGCGATGACTTCAACCACCGTGTCATTCATGCCCAGGTTCAGGATGGTGTCCATCATACCCGGCATGGAAAACTTGGCGCCGGAACGGACCGATACCAGTAGAGGATTCTTCGCATCGCCGAGCTTTTGGCCCTGTAGAGCTTCCAGCTTGGCCAGCGCTTCGTCCTTCTGCGTGAGAATGTCAGCAGGCGTCTTGTTGCCGGCCTGGAAATAGAGCCGACAAGCGGAAGTGACAATGGTAAAGCCCGGAGGCACCGGCAAGCCGGCATTGGTCATTTCCGCCAAGCCCGAGCCTTTGCCGCCCAGGACGTCTTTCATCGTCCCGTTGCCATCCGCCTTACCGCCTCCAAAAAAATAGACGTACTTCTCCATGATTGCTCCTTTTCGAATTGTTAGGTCTGAGTTGTTAGTATTGAGTTCACTGTTAGAAGTTGAGAGTCGAGAGTTAATCGTCGAAAGTTCAAAGTCAAAAGCTCAAAGTTCAATGTCGTGTGTAGCTTCAAAATAACCCACGATTTTGGCCCATTTTCAGTAATTTTGCAAGGGTCAAAAGACGTGGGCGGTGTCCTCAAAGTGTGTTGCTGGTCTGCGGGGCCAAGGCGAGCTACTTACGGGCCGGATTCGGCGGGGAAGCTTTTCTGGCACTCATGTCGACGTGCTCGTCGAGGAAAAACCGTTTTAGCCGGTCAGGGTATACCTGAGGCTGCCAGATCAGTATCTCTCGTTTGGCCGGATCATTTCGATAACGGCAGAAAAGTATCAGCTTGTATAGCAATAACGCCGCATAGATTCCAAAGGCAACCACAATCAGAATGACGTCCGCAAGCTTTGCCATCTGACTTCACTCCTGGGGTCAGTCTATACCTTCAGTGTCCGCCTAGCAATACACATTTAGGACACTAGCAGGACGTGCCGCCTGGGCGTACGCAATGTAGCGTGGGCGTCTCGCCCGCTGTCTCGGGAGCGTCCCGCTCCCGCCGATTACGCGGGCAGGATGCCCACGCCACAGCGGGCGGGACGCCCACGCTACAGTAGGGATGGCGACACCCACACCCATTTCCAATCAACCAACCCCGCGTTCTTGGGATTCGAAGCGACGTATTCGATATAGTGATGGAACTCTTCCTCATTTCGGATGAGGTGATCGTAGTATTCCGGTTCCCAGAATTCACCCCCGCGGCCTAACAGTTTATTCGCTTCCTTCGAAGTAAAGGACTTCCACGAATGCATAATCTTTTCGAGCGGCCAATTGGGGAAAGGCCGGAAGACGGTATGGACGTGGTTCGGCATGACGCTCCAGGCAAGTTGGCGGTATCGCTTGTCCGCAAAGAATTGCAGTGCGTCCGCCACGCTATCTGCAATCTCCGGCTTGCTCAGATGGCATGCCCCACACCCTGTGTCTAGGTAGGTTTCAACCCGTTCGGAGAAGAGTTCGTCCAGGCGTTTGATCTCACCGGCAGTGAGCTGGCGACCCTGGCGCTGGGCCGTCAGAAGGATGTCCTTACGCTCGAATTGATACGACGCGAGAACCGACTGCGGGAGGGAATCGCCCAAACGAAAAGTCACAAAGTAGGTGGCGCCTTCGGATTCCCAGTGCGGCAAACGGCCCCGGTCGCGGATGGTGACTTCGCCAAATAGAGGCTGGAAGCGCTGCTTCATAAATAGATTTAGCGCGGCTGGACTGACAAAGCATGGGCGTTCAGCCCCCTACGGACGTAACGTGGGCGTCTCGCCCGCTGTCTCGGGAGCGTCCCGCTCCCGCAAATGGCGCGGGCAGGATGCCCACGCCACAGCGGGCGGGACGCCCGCGCTACATCGCTGCAATGTCGACGCGTCGACATTCAAAACAGTGGCGAGTGAAAGGTGACAAGTGACGGCCGGCCATCCTCATGATTGTGCCGACGCTTGCTCGCCACTTGTCACTCGTCGCCTTTCACTGCTTTTCCGCAATTTCCGCGAAGTGTGCAATTCCGGAGAACAGCTCGTCCAGTTTCTTGAGAAGCCGCAGCCGGTTCTGGCGAACCGCTCGGTCCTCGGCCATCACCAACACCTTGTCAAAGAAGTTGTCCACCGCCGGACGCAACGTGGAAATCAGCTCCAGGGCGCCCCGATATTCTCGCGCGGCACGCTTACCTTCCGCTTCCTCTGCGATCTGTGTGTAGGCTGCGTACAGGTCCTTTTCCTGAAGCTCAGTCAGAAGATCGAGAGAAACAGTCCCCGCCTCCCAATCCGCCTCCGTGGCCGACTTCGCCAGGATGTTGCGAATGCGTTTGGCCGCTGCCGAGAGGGCCTCAAAATCCTCGCCGCCCCGCAAGGCTTCCATGGCCTCCGCGCGGGCCTGCGCGTCGGCGGGTTGGTCGGCCCCGGCGGCCACGACGGCTCGCACCGTGTCGTACCGAAACTTGCGGATCGATTCAAAGAAATAGACGAGGCGTTCGGCAAAGAAATCCAGCACGCGAGAGCGAACCTCTTCGCGCGGCTTGCGCCACTGAATATCCAGGACGTCGATCGCTTTGTCGACCATCTCTTTGACGCTCAGCGGAAGCCGACCCTCAAGTATTACTTTAATTACGCCGTTTGCCTGCCGCCGCAGCGCGAAGGGGTCGCTCGATCCGGTGGGTTCGTACCCCGCCGCGAATCCCGCCACCACGCTATCCAACTTGTCAGCCAAAGAAACCATGGCTCCGAGCACGGTCCGTGGTGACGCACCTTCCGCACCCGCTGGGAGGTAGTGATCGTAGATGGCGACCGAAATCGCCTCCGGTTCCCCTTGGGCCTTGGCGTAAAGCCCGCCCACGATGCCCTGCAGCTCAGTGAATTCCTGCACCATCTGCGCGGTTAGGTCGCACTTGCAAAGCTCCACCGCCCGCAATACCTCAAGCGTTTGGGCAGGGGTCATCAAACCCTTGTCTTCAAGTACGACACAAACATTTCCGGCTATCACCTTCATACGCCGAATCTTCTCGCCATAGCTTCCAAGCTTGGCCTGGTAAGTAACCTTATCGAGTAACGGCAACCGGTCGCGCAGCGGGAGTTTCTGGTCGGCGTTCCAGAAGAACTCGGCATCGCGGAATCGGGCGGTGAGGACGCGCTGGTGCCCCTCGCGGATCAGTCCCTTCTCATCGGAGTCCATATTGAGAACCGCGACAAAATGGGGGGCAAGTTTGGCCTGCCCATCCGGCCGAGCGCCGCTCGGACCTACGTCCTCCACGGCGAAATACCGTTGGTGGTCGCGCATGACCGTGATCAGGATCTCGCGCGGTAAGTGGAGGAAACGTCGGTCGAAGCTCCCGAGCATGGGACGCGGCCACTCGGTGGAGTTGGCGATCCAGTCAACCAGCCATTCATCCTGGACAATCTTCCCGGTGGCCCCCAGCAACACAGTTTCCGCTTCCTTAACAATTCGCTCTCGGCGCCTGTTATAGTCAACTTCAACAAATGCTTGCGAAAGTTTTGTTGTGTAATCCTTGAAGCCTTCAACGCGTATCGGCTCCGAGGATTTGGCCCGATGTCCAAAGGTAAAATCACCCGACTTCACGCCCAGGAATTGGAAGCTGAGGGTGGCCGCGTGCTCGCCTTCTCCCAGCAGGGCCACAATCCAACGGATAGGCCGCACGAAGCGGGGCGCTAGTTTCTGCGTCCAGTACATGCTCTTGGGGAAAGTCAAACCAAGGATGGCGCCGGGAAGAATTTCCGGCAAAATCTCACGAGCGGGACGTCCCGGGGTGGTTTTCTTCAGCGACAGATATTCGCCTTTCGGCGTCGTCGTGCGGGTCAAATCCTTCAGGCGAGCGGCATTCTTTTTTGCAAAGCTTTCCGCCGCCCGCGTGTAACCTCCGTCCAAATCCAACGCGACTTTGATGGGGGGGCCGAGGATCTCCTCCACTCTGTCGGGCTGCTGCACCAGCAAGCCGGGAACGTGAACCACCAAGCGGCGGGGAGTGGAATAGGTGGAAATGCCCTGCTCCGGGCGTGGCACTCCGGTAGGATCGGAAGTGGGCGTCTCGACGGCTTGGTCAACGCCCGCCGAATCGATCAGCCTGGCTTGGCGAAGCGCCGCCTGAACGCGCTCGCCCAGCGCTTTCTCGGCATCGCGCAGGAAGCGCGCCGGGATTTCCTCACAGCCGACTTCAAGTAATAACGGCAAACGATTAGGGGATGGAGAGTTATCGATTGACAATGGACTCACTAGAGTTGCCAGCGAAGAACGGTTCTCCGGTGCGGACCGATCCTCGACAACCACAGGACTTTCCATTTCCACAACGGTCGAGCTTGCAGTTTCCAGTTTCCAGTTTCGTTTTTCGTTTTTCGTTTTTTGGGTGTCGTCCGTCACGCTACCACCTCCACGGCGGGTTGCCGGTCAAGATAGATGGCAGCGACTTCGCAGGCCAACTTGCGCACCCGTGCAATCAAAGCCACGCGCTCCGTCACGCTGATAGCGCCGCGCGCGTCGAGGATGTTAAACAGGTGCGAACACTTCAAGGTAAGGTCGTAAACCTTGCGCAAAGGGAACCGTTCCTTTATTAATGTAATACTTTCAGTAACTCCCATAACATTAAGCTTTTTAGCAGCTTGATGTGTGGCATCGACTTGCGGATACTCCCCGAGCAAGCGCGTGGCCTCGCCTTCATAGAGATCAAGAATCTTGCGGCAGGTCTCGGCGTCCGCAGCCTCGAAGTCGTACACGGAAAACTCCAACTCCTCGGCGCGACGCATATCGCCGTAGGTGACGCTGTCATTCCACCGAACCTGGTAAACGTCCTCGACGTTCTGGAGGAAGGCGGCGATGCGCTCTAGGCCGTACGTGAGCTCGACACTAATGGGTTCCAGGTCTACCCCGCCCGACTGCTGGAAGTAGGTGAACTGGGTGATCTCCAAACCGTCGAGCATGACCTGCCAGCCAATTCCCCAGGCGCCGAGAGTGGGCGCTTCCCAATTGTCTTCCTCGAAGCGGATGTCATGATGGCGAATGTCGATGCCGATCGCGCCCAGGCTTTCCAGATAGACATTCTGGATGTTCTCCGGCGGCGGCTTCAGGATCACCTGCATCTGGGTGTGCTTCAGCAGCCGGTTGGGATTCTCGCCATATCGGCCGTCGGCGGGGCGCCGGGAGGGTTGAGGGTAAGCCACGCGCCAAGGTTTCGGCCCCAGGACGCGCAGAAAGGTCTCCGGACACATGGTTCCCGCCCCCACCTCCACGTCGTAGGGTAAGGCAATCACGCACTCCTGCTCGGCCCAGAATTCGCTGAGGCGAAAGAGCATGGCTTGGAACGTCAGCGGCGATTCAGCCATCGCCGGAGTTTTGCTAGGTTTGGTCAGTGGCATCATCATCAGGTTTTCGTTGTCCTTTGTCCGTGGTCAGTTGTCCGTGGTCCGCTTCAACACACTCGCACCCATTATCCCATTACACCCGCAGACGGACCGGTCTGGGCTCAAAGTTCCTGGGCGGGATTGTGCAACGGACAACGGGCTAAGGACCACGGACAGCCTTTCAAACTTCCTCTGCCATCATCTGCCGCGTCACCAGCTTCCTCTCGATGTGGCTTTCGATCATCTCCTCGAAGAAGTGGCGCGCTTCACGGCAGCCGGGGGGGGCTTTTTCCTGCGCCAGCCACTTGTCCAGAGGCATGTGGCACGAGGCCTTAACCATGGCAAGGATCGCGGCGGAGACCTTCAGGCTGCCCCCAGGCTTGCAATCCCGGCAGAATAGCGTTTCTGAGCCCCGTGCGTAGTAGCCACCCTCTTCTCCCAAGGGGCGACCGCAGGCTGAGCAGGCGTCAAAATCGGGCAGAAAACCGCCGAGCCGGACCATCCAGTAGTCGAAATAAAGCAGCGGCTGGTTGACTTCCCCGGAGTGCTTGAGCGCTCTCAGGACAGCCAATAGAAGGCGGAAAATGCGCTCATTCACTTCCCGCTCTGGCAGCAATCGCTCCCCTACCTCGGCCAGAAACTGCGCCGCAAGCTGCACGCGATAGTCCGCTTGCATGCTGAAGAATGACTCGATGAGCTCGACGGAATTCAGGTGCAGCAGATCGCGGTTTTCCCGCTCGAAGATCTCGATCCTCACATAGCTCAGGGGTTCCAGCGATCCGCCGTAGCGGCTTTTCGTACGTTGGGCGCCCCGAGCCACGGCCCGCAGGCGGCCCATTTGCCGGGTGAAAAGCGAAGCGATTTTCTCAGCTTCACCCAGGCGGTAAGTTCGAAGGACGATGGCTTCCGTTTCGCGCAGAGGCATTCGATGGCCAATGTCGACGCGCCGACAAGCTCAAAAGGTTAGCACACGCACAGGCGGGCGGGAAGAGAAAAAGCTGTCCGCGTGCGTTTCGGCCGTCGCGCTTGCCCCCTCCACCATGGCAGCCGCGGTTGCCGCCCGGTGGCCACCAGACCGGGCCACGGAAGCACCGGCTGAAGCCTGGCTTGCCCATCCCCTTCTGCTTGAGCCGGCAGCTTGCGACCTCTCGCGTTTCGACAACCTGACACATCCGAGAGCCACCTCTCGTCGCATGCCGCAAGAGCACGAGACACTAGCGACAACGGGCCGGCATATAATTAAAGTAATACTTTATGTATTGGAAGTATTCCGGCCCGAGGCATCTTCGCCGCGAGATATCCATCCTGTTTCTCCTGCCGGTTGCCCGCCTTCCGGAACGTAGAAGCCTATGGCTAGATTTGCCGGCAGGCCGCAGCACGACCTTGTCCGCTTCCGCGTGCTCCACTCCCGAATTAAGGCGGTCGTGGGTCCAAGTGACGTCGAAGAACGGCGAGCGGAACTCTGCCGTGAGAGCGCGCCGAACTCACGCGCTCCTCCCGGCCCGCTACCTTTCTCGCAAGGTGGCCTCGCCGCGGCTCGAATAACGTCATGTTAAACATTTATTTATATGTTCTAAGCAATTGATATTGATATGTGTTGAATGTCTGCTTGTAACTTAAGGAATTTCCAGACTACGTGATCTTCCCCACGTTTTGCCGCCCCCGCGGCCTGACGGTCGACACGATCTGGCCTAATGTGCCTCAACGGCAGGTGATTGGGATCGAGGGCGCGGCAACCGAAGCCGGTGAGTTGCGGAGAATGCCGATCACTCATGCGGAGGGTGTCGGCCGCTCGCCTCCCAGGACCGCGAGTCAGTAAGGGATAAGCATGACCACCACCGTTTTTCGTTGCTTTAAACCATCATATTGCTATAACAAATGTCTATTAATGAATAGGTTACGCATATAAAGTAGTGCATAACATTATATATTGTGGAAATCCTTGAGGCTTTTGTGGATAACATATTATGTTAACCGCAAGCTGCCCATCGAAAACATTATCAGACGTGGCTGTGCAAAACCTTTGGCCTTCCCCGGCTGAGATCCACGCCAGGACGGCCGCCCACGCCGCTCATGTCGACGCGCCGACAATGCCCTATTGGGGAAGCGGAACAAGCCTCCCGCCCGCCTGTCCACTTTCGACGTCCTACGCACATGGCGGCTTCGAGCACGGGGAAAGCGTCGCGACTGGAATGACGCGAAAACTCTGCTTCCCTGCCCTCACGGCGAAATGGTGTTCAACCCTACTTCATGATTGTGCTGTGATGGATTCTTTTGATACCCTATGCGGTTTTGGGATAGATTCGCGATGAGATCACGGTGGGAGATCAAACGCGCGGCGTGGTTGCATCCACGGTTTTTCCGCTGCTCCCTTTGGAGGGAAGGACCCCATCGCGCTGAGCGGACGCACTGGGACCGCTTGTGAATTCAACCGCTACGACTGGAGGAAAGCCATGAAGCGCTCTGAGGTAAACGTTATCATGCGTGATGCCGATCAATTCATCCGGCAACGCGGCTTCTATCTTCCGCCCTTCGCCTACTGGACTCCGGCGGAGTGGCAAAGCAAGGGCGAAGAGGCTCGCGAGATCGTCGAGAATCAACTGGGCTGGGACATCACCGATTTCGGCAGTGGACGGTTTGACGCCGTCGGATTGCTACTGTTCACCGTCCGCAACGGCAGTCAAGCTGAAATGAAAGCCCGGCAAGGAAAACTCTATTGCGAGAAGCTGATGATTGTGGGTGTGGGCCAAGTGACTCCCATGCACTTCCACTGGAACAAGGTAGAGGACATCATCAATCGCGGTGGGGGAAAGCTGGACATCAAACTACACAATGCCACGGAGGAAGAGGAATTGGCGGACTCCGCCGTCGCCGCCAGCCTCGATGGTGTCAAGCGCGAAGTGAAGGCGGGGGATGTGGTTCGGCTGGCCCCCGGCGAGAGCATCACGCTTCGGCCGCGTCTCTATCACGAGTTCTGGGGCGCCGAGGAACGCGTGCTGGTGGGCGAGGTGTCGCTGGTGAATGACGATCGGAACGATAATCGGTTTTACCGGACCGTCGGCCGCTTCCCTGCCATTGAAGAAGATGTCGAGCCACTTCATCTTCTGGTGACCGACTACCCCAAGTACTGGAAGTGCAGTGACGAGTGACAAGTGAATAGTGACAAGCCAACAAAGGCCGAAATCCGAAAATCGAATTGCGAAAAGCGGAGCGAGTTTCGATTTTCGTCTTTCGCCTGCTGGTCACTTGTCACTTGTCACTTTTCTTAAACCCAGGAGCTCTTGATGATGACCCAAGATCGCCAAGGAATTGCGTGCGGAGGAAACTGGACGGTCGATCAACTCAAAGTGATCGGCTTCTACCCTCAGGAGAACACTCTCGCCTACATCTCCGAAGTGTTTCAAGGCGGGGGTGGGTGCGGCCACAATGTTGTCATCAACCTGGCGAAGTTTGATGCGAGCCTGCCGATTTATGCCGTGGGCGTGCTCGGCAAAGACGCCTTCGGCGACTATCTGGAGCAGCAATGCCGCCGCTTCCCCAATGTTAATGTCGATCAACTCCGCCGGACAGATCTTGACGCTACGTCGTACACGGACGTTTTCAGCGTCAAGGCCAGCGGACGCCGCACCTTCTTTCATTATCCGGGAGCCAACCGTATTTTCGAGCCTGCGTGCATCGATCTCGATAACCTGCCGGTTAAGATATTCCACTTGGGCTATTTGCTGCTGTTGGACGCGATGGATCAACCCGACGCGGAGTTCGGAACCGTGGCGGCGCGCTGCCTGGCGGGACTGCAACAACGGAACATTCGGACCTCGATCGATCTGGTATCGGAGGACTGCGGCCGGTTTTGCGACATTGTGCCGCCAGCGCTGAAGTACACGGACTACTGCGTCGTCAACGAATGGGAAGCGGAGAAGCTAACGGGCATCCCGCTGCGGGTGGGGGGCAAGCTGCGGGACGAGAACCTGAGCAAGGCCGGATTAATCATCAGCAAGTTCGGGGTCAGAGAGCTGGTGGTCATTCATTTTCCCGAGGGCGGCTATCTTCGTTCAAGGGATGGGGCGGAATTGCTTCAGCCTTCCCTGGACCTGCCGGACGACTACGTCGTGGGCAGCACCGGGGCTGGGGATTCCTTCTGTGCCGGGATTCTCTATGGGTTGCATCAAGGCTGGAGCCATGACAAGACCTTGCGCTTCGCCAACTGCGCCGGCGGCATGAATTTAAGCGACCTGACCACCACGGGCGGAATCAAGTCGTGGCAGGTCATACTTTGCATGGAGGAACGGTTCCCCTATAGAAAGAATGTTGCGTAGCAGGTTGATGAGGATGAAAGTGGACTGGCGCCCTTCGGCCACTGCCCAACATTGCTTTTGCGCGATGGCATGGCCCGGTAACATCAAATGCTACTGCCTATTATAAAACTACCCTTGAAACGAAACATTAATCAATAAGGAGTTGTGCAAATGTCCGTAAACCCCCGGCTGAACCGATTGTTTGCCCCCAACGGAAAGTGTTTGCAGGTGGCCATGGACCACGGCGTAGCGAACGAGGCCAGCGTTCTTGCAGGAATCGAGAATATGCGCCAGGTGGTCGGCGCCGTCGCCGCTGCCAATCCTGACGCCATCCTGCTGACCGCAGGCCAAGCTCACTGGCTTCAGGATCTGCCGCAGAAGCCCAAGCCGGCGTTGGCGGTGCGGGCGGATGTAGGGAGCTTCGCCAACGTTCCAATGCCGGCGAACGTTTTCTGCAAATTGATTGACGGCGTGGTGGAACAGGCGGTGGCTCTGGATGCAGCCGCCATGGTTGTTAACCTGCTTTGGGCGTCCGACCGGCCTGACTTGCACGTGCAATGCACCGAAAACGTTATTCGCCTTAAACCGCTGTGCGAGCGCTACGGCATACCGATGATCGTGGAACCGCTGGTGATGATTCCGGATGGCAAAGGCGGGTACAAGACTAATCCCGACATTCACAAGACGGTGGCGCTGGCGCGGCAATCGGTGGAGTTGGGCGCCGACGTGGTTAAAGCGGATATCGCCGAGAACCTCCACGAATATCACCTCGTGGTGGAGGCTGCCGCGCCACGGCCGTTGCTGCCACGAGGGGGCGCAAAAGTCTCGGATCAGGAAATTCTGACGCGAACCCATTCCCTGCTCCAGCAAGGTGCTTCGGGCATCGTCTACGGGCGAAATATTTTCCAGCACCCGCATCCGGCCCGGATGGTCCGCGCCTGCCAAGCGCTGATTCATGAAGGTGCGACCGTTGCCCAAGCCATGGCGATCTTGGAAGAGGACCGATGATGGGGTGATTTACGGCCGCAAGGAGCCCCGCGGCGGAGGGCAGTCCTGTCCTTCTCTCATGGGATATAGAGCCTTTGCGCCGAGGTTGTTTCTCGAACATACGCTTTTGAGCCCCACGCTCGCGCGGTCGATTTGGGGTCCCCCCGTGGCACGGGGATCTGAAGGTGTGAAGAAATCGTCGCACACCGTTTCACCACGGAGGCACTGAGGCACAGAGGTTAGAAAAGAAAGGGCATTTTTCTCTGTGTCTCAGTGCCTCAGTGGTGGAGATGGCAATTTTTCACACCTTCTCTTG
>JBKQVI010000251.1:0-2792 GCA_052139985.1 Terriglobia bacterium | reverse complement strand
AATCGGGCAATTTGCCAAACGTCTGGTGGGCGCCGAGGTTGGGCAGGGCGGCTCCGGTCCAGGATTCGCCGAAGGGATAGAACAACTTCTCGTTGACGGTGTGCCCCGTACAATCCGTGGAAGCGGTCAGCGAGCCCAACTCGTCCGGGTGGTCGAAGATCATCCCGCCGCAGAAGTATTCCGCCAGCAGACCGCCGCCGAACGGCACGAAGCTCCGGCTATTCGAGTCCCCCGTGTAACGCAGCAGCAGGTCGCCGCCCGCCCCATAAGCCTCGTCCGTGGTGCTCGTTGCCGTTGCGTCCTCCACCCTTTGCCCCAAGGCATTGTAGGTGTTCATGGAAACCACGTTGCCGCTCTGAGAAACCGTCCCGAGATGCCCCTCCGCGTCCCACTGATAGTTGTAGGTGCCATCGTTCGTCACATTTCCTGCCTGGTCGTAACCGTAGCCATTGATTTGGTTCTTGTTGGCATTATAACTGAAAGCCACGCACCCGGGTCCGGAGGGTGAACAGTTCAGGTTGCCGTAGATGTCGTAACTGTAAGTTTGGTTGTAACTCACGTTGCCCGTGGCGGCGGCCCCAATCAGCCGGTTCACGCCGTCGTAAGTGTAGGCCGCCGGGTGGCTTAGACCTGTGTTGGCGCTGTCGGTGTAGTAGTAGCCCCCGACGTTGCCGTTGTTGGTCGTGCCCGTGGGCCACGCCGACGATGACTCCGAGCACCCGCTGGGCACGGTGTGCGCATCGTAACTGGGTGGCCCGAGCAGCCGACGACATTATGGAATCATGAGCCGCAGGTCCGCGCTTGCTCATCGAGGCCGATCAGACACAGTGATTTTTCCATCCACGTCGATGTTGAACATATATGTACGAGTAATCACGATCTCCGGTACTTGCGGCTTGCGGGTTAGGACTACCATTACATCCGTATCTTCCGGCAGATCGCTCAGAACATGACTGTGATATCCGACTGCCACATTCAGATGTGTCCTCGCGGGAACCGACTCGATGACAGTCTTGTGCATTTGGTGCTTTTCAATGATTTTCGTGCCGTCCAGCGAAACGCGGTAGCGCACGTCCGCCCCGAAGGGATAGACACCTGCGTTGATCTGAGCCGGATAGAGGTACACGTACATGCCCTCGCTCTCATCTGGGAGGATGGCGATATTATACGGGCGGCTGGTTGCACCAAAGTCTCTCGCGGCGGTTTCAATTCCTCTTGCCGCCGCGAGATTCCAACCCATATCTTCTCTCGCGGGGTCGAACCCTTTGACCTCGAAGTGCGCCGGACTCCCCATTTCAACAGCTTCGTAGGCCACCAAAAACTTGTCCTGAGCCTGATTAAACCGTCCAAAGTCTACCAACCATCCAGCTTCGGTTTTTCGTGCGATGTAGCGACCCACGCGGCCCTTTGCCGGATGAGTAGCTTTCACGGCGTCAGTCGCTTGCCACGCCACCGTGTCGTATTCCGCAAGGAGAACTCCCCGCGCGGTGATCGCAGCCAGCTCCGCGTCCGATGGCTTACTGGATGCTGAGATCCTCGCAGTCGCGAGGACCAACGTGCAGATTGCGAACAGGCAGGCGAAATCATCGCGGAGCATGAGAGCCGTTCATTTCTTCTTGCTTCGACAGTGCTGCTCAAACAGCACTCGGGCCGGATCCTCATGGCCAGAATCAAACTCCAACATGCATGTGGCGGGGATATTGGCTGCCTTGGGACCGGGCCACTCGTAGTAAGCGTCATTGGCACGCTCTGCCAAACGGAGCGTCCAATTCCCCTCGGTGAAGTCGGCGCCTGTTACTTTGGTGAGCCGGAGGTGGCTGCCATCTAAATCGGTCTCCACTGTAACCCTCGGTGCAGCCACGACTTCGGGCGGGACTTCAAACTTGCCCTTCCGGACTGGTATTCGCAAGGAGCGGTCACCGAAGCTCACTGTGATCTGATTAGGAGCGGGTCTCTGATTTCCATTATGGACGACTGTAAGGCTCACAACCGTCGGTAGTTGCTGGGCAGCCGACGAGAGAATCGACAGTAATAGCATTCCCATAGTTCCGGACCTCGTAAGAGTCTTCATGTCATTGCCCCACGAAATTCTTCAGCGACATTGGCTTCCCGATGACACCCGAGCTGTTGTAGAAGTAGACTTTTCCGTCGCGAGCTCCGAAAACGATATTTATCTGACCTGGGATGGCTGCTGCTTTATCCGCCTCTGACGGTGGCTGTGCCCACGCATGGGAATCGGTGGTGCCAGATGGATGTACATGAAAGTCGACCAGAGGATTCACTATCGAGTCTGCTACGTCTTGGTTTGCCGCCTTCCCAGAGGGTGACACATGGTCGACTGTGTCCGGGTTAGCGTAGGGACCGGGCTGATCGCGTGAGACAACCCAGTTGCCGGATGCATTGGTACCTGCTACTCCGTACTCTTCGTGGAACCCGCCCTTGTTGTCATCTGCGGTGGGCGAATTGCTATCCTTGATCGCAGTCGCCATTGCCGCTCTTACGTTAGATGGAATCTGACCCCTCAGGCTTTTCGGGTTCTGATTTTGCGCCTGCTGTTCCGCTGGAGAATTACCTGATCCCACCATCGGCCCTGCCTCAGCCGCAGCTTGGTGTGGAAACCACGTGTTCGTTCCAAGACCGAGTACCGATGAGAAAAATGTCCAGAAGCTTTCGCCGCTCGGGTCGGTGACCGTGGTGGGATTGTTCCCGGTGTAGGCGTACATGTTCCAGGTCTGGGGGTTATCAGTTAGCACGGCTTTTAGGCCGCCCGGGTCGGGACTCATCCACCGCCC
>JBKQVI010000250.1:0-11349 GCA_052139985.1 Terriglobia bacterium | reverse complement strand
GGAACAACCTTCGTTGTCAATCGTGAACGCTTGGCGAAAGAGTTGGGATTCGCGCGCGTCGCCCGCAACAGCGTGGACGTGACCTGCGACCGCGATTCTGTGGCGGAACTGCTTTTCGCCTGCACCTTATGTATGATCCATTTGAGCCGGTGGGCTGAGGACCGCATTATCTACTCCTCGCCCGGCTTTGGCTATGTGGAGCTTGCCGATGCTTATTCTACCGGCAGCAGCCTGATGCCGCAGAAGAAGAACCCCGATTCCCTCGAGCTCATCCGCGGCCGGTCGGGCACGGTGCTCGGTAAACTTACTGGAATCCTGGCGGTGATGAAGGGGCTTCCACTTGCCTACAATCGCGACCTGCAAGAAGACAAGGCGGCTCTGTTCTCTGGCGTAGACACTACGCTTGACGCCCTCACCATTGCCGGTCGCGTTGCGGCGACCATGCGCATCCGCCCCGAGCGAATGAAGGCCATGACGCAACTTGGGTTCCTAACTGCCACCGACCTTGCCGACGAATTGGTGCGGCGCGGCCTTCCATTTGCCGACGCGCACGAGCAGGTGGGAAAGCTGGTCCGGCACTGTTCCGAGAAGGGCAAGACATTTCAGGATTTGTCCGCGGACGAAGCTGCCAATTTCGTGCCTGGGTGGGATTCCGATCTGCAAGATGTGGCCACTTCCATGGAGCGCTCCGTGGCCCGCCGTAATGTCACCGGTGGCACCGCCCCGAAACAGGTGTCTCGCCAGATCTCCCACGCCGAAAAACTTGTTGCGGAATTACAGCGCAAGCTCAAATGAGGAGCGCGGACCTGTTTTGCAGGTCCGCGGCTTTTGCTTGCCTATTGGGACGAGCCGCAGATCTACCATGCAGGTCCGCACTGCACCTGCTCTGCAGCTAAAGCGGAGCGGCAAAGCCGGCTTGCTGGAAATGGCGATCGCCGGTGAGTGCTTCCAGAACGCTGCGTTCGTGCATGATGATAAAACTGATGCAGTTGATTACTCCCCACTCTTTATCCAAGCGCTGACCATAAAGCTGCCAGCCTTTTCTGCATAGCTCCGAAGTCAACTCCACAACTTCGATGCGCTGGGAGTGCTCAATCCCGAGCCCTGTAAGCGCGAACTACGCAGTCCGCGCTCAGTTCCAAACGCTGTGACAGTTGGGAGAGGGATTGCGGCATGGGAATTCGCCTATTCCGCCCTTTCAAGGCTCAATTCCAAAAACAGGGCCGACCTGGCGACCCAGGCCGTTGGCCTGGGCTGTGATAGATCTTTGGGGCTCAAGAACAGCACCGAAGAAGGCCACGGATTTGTCCCGTGGCCCGGCATCGTTACGACTGCGGAGACTCACCTCTTTAAACTTCCTCCGGCACCGTGAACGGGGCACGGTAGCCGCGGCCAGCGTCACGAAGCAGATGGTTGGCTTCCTCGTCGCCGATCACCTGTTCCGTTTCGGGATCGAAATTCAAGGTTCTGCCCAACCGGTAGGATGCGTTGGCCAGGTGCATGAGGGTCGCGGAGATGTGGCCTTCCTCGATGGGCGCGTGGAGGTCTTCTCTCTTGCGGCTGCGCACGCAGTCGATAAAGTTGGCAAAGTGCTGGCCCTCTTCCGGCCCTCGGCTGGGGCCCGGTGTCTGTTCCCTTCCCAGCCAGGTCAGGTAGGGATTCCGCATGTCTTCATTTCCGACAGCAAGGTATCCCTTGGAGCCCAGAAAGAGGTCGCCGTAGCAGTTGGAATCTCCCTTGGAGCCCCCCATTTCCACGCCGCCGATTTCCGCCTCCCGATCGGTGATCCAGTGGCGAACCTCAAACTCCATCATCTTGCGCTTGCCGTCGGGCAAGTCAAACTGGAAGGCGCAGTTCAAGGTGTTGGGCGTCTCCTGGTCGTCGTCGAACATGAAATGCCCGCCGAGAGCGGAAACCTTGTTCGGGAACTTCACACCCAAACCCCAGCGCGCCACGTCCAATTGGTGGACGCCCTGATTGCCCAGGTCGCCGTTGCCGAAATCCCAAAACCAGTGCCATTTGTAGTGGAAGCGGTTTTGGGTAAAGGGCCGAAGGGGCGCCGGGCCGGTCCAGAGATCGTAGTGAACGCCCGCGGGCACTGATTCTGCGGAAGCGTGGCCGATGGTGTTGCGCCATTTGTAGCAAAGACCGCGGGCCAGGTAAACGTCACCAATCAGCCCGTCGTGAATTTTCTGAATCGCCTCCAGAGCGGAGGGCGCCGAGCGGCTCTGCGTTCCGTGCTGCACCATCCGATTGTATTTCTGCCCGGCCCGCACAAGCTGGCGGCCTTCCCACCAATTGTGTGAGCAGGGTTTCTCTACGTACACGTCTTTCCCGGCCTGGCAGGCCCAGATTCCCATCAAGCAATGCCAGTGATTCGGCGTCGCAATGGAAATGGCGTCGATGGACTTGTCCTCCAAAACCTTGCGCACGTCCACAAACGTCGCGGGCTTGGGAATGCCCTGTTTAACCATTTCTGCCACGCGCTGCGCCAGTACGTTTTCGTCAACGTCGCACACGGCGGCGACCTCGACGTTTTCCAGCTTGGAATAGCCTTCCAAGTGAGACACGCCGCGGCCGTGCACACCGCAGACCGCCACCCGCACTCGGTCGTTAGCCCCGAAGACTCGTTCCGGCTGGGTTATAAAAGCTACGCTGCTCGCGGCGGCCAGGCCTGCCGCACTGGTTACACCGCTTTTCAAGAAACTCCGACGGCTTAATTGTGAATCGTTGGACATCTATGAAATTCTCCCTCCCTGAGGATTTGCATCGAGTGTTACGTATCGTTCGTGCGACATCAACATGGCCACTCTTTTTTGAAGAAGGTTGGCTGCGTCCCTGGTTACGCCGGCTGGCGGAGACTCCTGACTTTGGGAGTGTGCGATCCCGAAGGGACGTTCGCTTCCGGCCCCGCACCGTCGAGAGTATACTCTCCTGCGCCATGCCCTTCTACCGCCGCGTTTACAGCCCGGCAGCTTCGGAATCTGGGCATAAGGAACCTCATGCGAAGGCGAAAATAGGAGCAGTTAGCCGATCCCCGGCAGAAACGCCGAATGACACCTCCTTATTCGGCGTGGTTAGTGCCGTCTCTTCAGCGTTTCCGAAACTGCGGCGGCGGTGGCCGGAGCCAAGTCTAAGTCAGCGAGATTCCCCGAAGGGGAGCAATATCATTAGCCGTAAGTGAATCCTACGGACAGAGCGCCAGTCTGGGGTGGTGGCGGCTTTACGCCGCCAAATGGCGAGGTAAACTCGCCGCTACAAAACCAAACTGTAACCCCAACCCAACCTGAGGGTGTGCCGGGTACTCTCGGAGCGCATACCTGAAAGCCAGCGTCCGCGGCGTCCCAATAAAACCTGGCCCCCACTTTGTAACCTCCGTGTAATACGCACGTGTGAGACTTCAGGAATGCCGGTTGGCGAGATCCGGTTACCCCCTAACTAACCGAGCACAAGAATGTTCACGTTGGCAGTCCGTCAGCCGGAAATTTGATGGGCAAGTGGATGCCGATCAATCTACTTATCCCCAGGCAATTAAAGGGAAACAAAAACACTTTGACCGCGACAATCTGTGGCAGGCTCGGTACTGTTCTCGCACTGTGGATGGCGTTGGCCATGATCGCTTCTCCCGCTTACGGTCAGGATGCGGGTAGCGCAGCGCCGGAAAGCGCGGGTCCGCAGGTGGCCGACGACAGCTCGCAAACCCTGTTCCCTCACTTCGAGGCGGGCCGCATCTGGCTGTCAGGCCAGGCTAACTTCATCTCCCAAACGAATCCGCCATTCTATGCCAAGTACTCCGGCGCCAACAGTTTTCAGCCCGACCTCGCGGAGGCCACCTCCCGTGTGCTGACGCTCTACACCGGGTTCGAGTTCACCAAATCCATCGAGGGCCTGGTTGATATCGAAGAAGCCGGGGGCGGGGGATTAAGCCAGGCGCTCGGCTTGGCCGGGTTCACCAATCTCGATGTGGTGCGAAACCCGGCGTTAAGCAAAGCCCCCTATCTCGCGCGGTTGATATATCACCAGGTTATTGCGCTGAGCCACGACAAGGTTGAGAACGCCGGCAGCCCGCTTTCGACCTTTGCGCAGTTGCCGGCGCGCCGGTTGGAGTTCCGATTTGGCAAATTTGGCGTTGCTGACTTCTTCGACGTGAACTCTGTCGGCACCGACAGCCATTTGCAGTTTATGAACTGGACCATCGACCAGAACGGTGCGTATGACTATGCGGCCGACACCCGCGGTTACACTTGGGGGGCCATGGCCGAATATCAGAGCCCGAAATGGGGATTGCGCTTTGCCGAGGCGCTGCTACCCACGGTTGCTAACGGACCGAATTTGGTTTGGAACCTGCGCCGCGCCAATGCCTCGAACATCGAATTCGAGCTGCACCGCGGGTTCTTGCGGAGGAAGGATGGAGTCATACGTCTGCTCTGGTATGTTAACAACGCCAACATGGGCATCTACCAGGTCGCCAACGAACAATACCTGGAGGGAAAGGTTGCAGTGCCGGACATCACCAACCATCCCCGACAGGTCACCACAAAGTACGGGTTGGGGATCAATTTCGAGCAGGCTTTGACCAGGGACGTCGTCGCGTACGGACGGGTGGGGTGGAACAATGGCAAGACGGAATCCTGGGCCTACACTGAAGACGACGATACCGTTCAGGCTGGCGCCGGGTTTGCCGGTCACTTGTGGAAAAGAAGACATGACCGCGCGGGAATCGCCTTTGTGTCCAACGGCATCTCGCGCGAACACGCCCGCTACCTCTCTTACGGCGGACTGGGGTTTATCCTGGGCGATGGTGGCCTAACGTACGGACGCGAGAATATTCTCGAGAGCTATTACACCGCACACGCGTGGCGCGGGGTCTACCTCGGGCCGGATGTGCAGTATGTGGTCAACCCCGGATACAATCAGGTTCGCGGCCCGATTGTGGTTTGTTCGTTCCGACTGCATACGGAGTTCTGAATTCAGCCGGAAGGCTGAAACGAATCAAGTTTGGCGATCATGGAATATCGTCTCAACAGAACGCGGGGTTTGGCTCCGAAGGTCGCGGGGTGGACGGCGGTAATCCTGGCGGCTATTTCCCTCCACGCACAGACTGCCACGGACTTATCCCAAGTCAAGAACGTATTTGTCCCCGCGATGAGCGGCGGAAATGGCGCGGCCGAACTACACCAGAGTCTGGTCAAACAGCTTCGGAAGAGCGGAAAATTCGAAGTGGTTGCCACTCCCGGTCAGGCGGACGCCGTCCTCAAGGGGAGCGGCCAGATCTGGGTCAAGGGCCACATCACCACCAGTCCTCGTACGCCGGCAGCGAATCGCCAAGCCATCTATGCAGGTTTTCTCTCTGTTGAAGTTGTCGGCGCCGACAATGCAGTCTTATGGTCTTACCTCGTGACTCCCAGTAAGCTTTCCTGGGGCAGCATCTCCGATAATCTCGCCGAAAACCTCGTCAGGGAGATGGCTACCGCGCACGAAAACAGAGGGCCGTCACCAGAAGCGAGCGTGGCCCAGACCAGCCTGCACGGCGCCGGTTCGACGTTTGCGGCGCCTCTCTATCAAAAGTGGTTCGAGTCTTTCCAGCGGCAACATCCCGATGTCGGCATCAGCTACGACGCCGTAGGATCGGGGTTGGGTACTCAGCTTCTCACGGAGCATAAGGTGGACTTTGCGGCCTCCGATGTGCCTCCGTCGGATCAGGGCCCATTGCCATCGACGGCGGGCTTTCCGCGAGTCGCCTCCGTACTGGGTGGGGTGGTTCCGATTTACAACCTCAGTGATCTTACTCAGGATCTGAAGTTCACGCCCGAGGCGCTGGCCGGCATCTACCTCGGTAAGATCACAAAGTGGAACGACCCGACGATCAAGGGCGCGAACAAAGGTGCGCATCTGCCCGACGCCGGGATCCTGGTGATTCATCGCTCGGACGGCAGTGGCACGACCTATGCATGGTCGGACTATCTCTCCAAGACCAGCGCCGAGTGGAAAGCCTCCGTGGGCGCCGGCCTAACCCTGAGCTGGCCCGTGGGGACAGGGGTGGAACGCAACGAAGGTGTGGCCGCCACGGTGCAGCGTACTCCCGACTCGATTGGATATGTCGAACTGGTCTATGCCATCCAGCACCAGTTGAGTTTCGGAGCCGTGCGAAATGCCTCCGGCGAGTTCATTCGAGCTGATATTGAGAGTCTCGCCGCTGCCGCCGATTCTGCCGAGACGGGTAATTCCGCCGCTGCTTCCATCACCAACGCCTCCGGAAAGGGCGTTTACCCCATAACGACTTTTACCTTTCTCCTTTGGCCGCCGCAAGTAGATGACAGCCGGAAAAAGGCCGACCTGCTGAAGCTTCTGCAGTGGGTGTTGACCTCAGGCCAAAGGGAATGTTCGGCGTTGGGCTATGCACCCCTGCCACACGACCTTGCGAACCGGCAGTTGCAGGCGCTGGACAGCTTCAAGTAAATGGCCGGAGCCTCTTGGCAGAAGCAACTTCGAGGAGTTGTCCAGGCGGTTGTAACGCCGGCTTCCAGCCGGCACTGTGCCGCCAAGATGGCGGCGTTACGTTCGAATTAGGTCAGCAGCTTCGTGTTTGCTGAACGCTATGCACGATGAACGGGTTGGCCTGCGAAAAGCAAAAAGCCGCTGAGCTTCGGAGAAGCCAAACTCTGCGCTATCCCACTTCCCGGCGCTCTCCTCGACCGCCAACTCTTGCTTGAATTCAGCAATCAAGTCCTTGGTCGCTCTGGCGACAAGTAAGGCCCCCCACTGTCTGGAATCATCCCAAAAGCTTTCTCCCGTGTGCGGGTCGATGACATCCATGTACGTAATGTCGACCTTGACGGGCCTTTTGTCCGGCCCATCGCGCGTAACGTAGTCGCCAAGATACGGATTCGCGGAAAACATGAAGATCAGATCCGCCTTCCGCGGGTCTGGGAGTATGTCGAACCTTCCCCAATCCGACAGTTCCTGGAACGCGGCCAGCCACGCCGCCGCCATTCCCCGAGGACAGGCGTCGCAGTCGATGTAAACAGATTTTGCCTTCGTGACCGTCGGCGGCAAAGCGCGGAATATATCGGCGACCTCGATCGTGCCAGTGGCTTTGTCCAATCTCCCGACGACCACGACATTGTTGCCGGCAAAGGCCTTTGGCTTCCTGTGACCATCGAGTTGGTAGACGGTTTTGTTGTCGCGGTTCGATAGGACATATTTGGCGCCTCTTTTCGCACGCGCGTCGGCGCAGTCCGCCGCGCCCTCACCGTTATCCTGGATCGCTGCGCGCTCGCGCGGTACCGCGCAGATTTTACCTTTGAAGATCTGGTCTCCCTGCGCGGCGAGACTCAATGCCCTGAATAATACCCATGCAGCGAGCCCGAGAATCGCTCTGTTCATTGGGATGCCTGGCGCTGACCTGGAGGGCATCGGGCCGCGCTGCGTCAATGGCGAGCCAATGGAGGCGACGGAGCCGCTTAAATCCTCGACTTTCATTTGAGCCTCTCGATCTCTTCGAGCAATCGCCGCTCGAGGTCCGAAGCCGGTTGACGACCCTGCGAGTTGTTCCCATCGGCCGGGCTGGACGCGACACTGCCGTGGACATGGATCTTGACGCTCGCCAATTCCTTTCCGCTCGCATCTTGAATCACTAATCTCCCGTCCACAGTGTAAATGCTTCGGCCCGAGCCAAGGCCGATTAGTCGCTTCGCGGTACCCTCCGGGGAAAACTCGTCGAGAGCGAAGTGGGCCCTCAGGGGAGAGTCGCCCTCTTCAAAGAGGGCATCCCTAACCGCCGCGCGCAGATTGTAGCGGACCAGATTAGCGGCCACGGCGTCCTTGACCTTCTCGGGTTGTTCAATCACCGTCGGATCGACCTGAATCTTCCTTACGTTTTCCAGCACGCCGCCCGGGAAGCAAAGGGACACGCTTGATACCACAACGACAAAGAGCAAAACTTGGACTATTCTCATTGCCGATTTCCTTTTGGAAATGCGCGGCTCATCTGAACCCTATGTGTCGGTTTCAGCAATAGGCCCGCCTTTGTGACCGCATTGCTCGAAGCCGGAATTTTCAATTTGCAGCCCTGAACTTTGAATTTTACATTTCTCCCGCCCTCCGCACAACGAGTTTGGGCACTGTCCGAGGCTCAACGGCCCCCTGCGTGGGGATTCCGAAGCCGCCGCGAGGTGCGCTAGGTAGTGGTGTCATTTGAAAGTGGCACGGGCGTCCCGCCCGTGAACGGTCACGGCCAAGATGGCCGTGCCACAGCAGATGACACCACTACCAGTGCGCAGAAACTATTGACAACCTATGCTCCGAGTGCTATATCCTGCAACGTTCAGGTCTGTCAAAGCTGCTTACCATCGTCGTGGGAGGTCGGTCATGGTGCATACGTGTCCTCTGCCTTCGTCGTCTGAGATGAAGCGCGATGACTGCGCAACGCTCCGGCGCTCGCTGATTTTCCAGATGTTGCTTTTCGTTTTAGGGCTGCTGGCGCTACCGCAACTGTCTCACGCACAGATCGCCACCGCGACGCTCTATGGGAGCGTGGCGGACCCCTCGGGCGCCGCCATACCCGCAGCGACGATTACGGCCAGGAACGTCGGAACGGGAGTCGAAACCAAAACCACGGCTGACTCGGCGGGGAATTACATACTTCCGTCGCTACCTCCTGCCAATTACAGCGTTGCGGTCGAAAAAGAGGGATTCAAGACCACCGTGATTTCCGGCATTACGCTGTTGGTAGACCAGAAGGCCCGTGTGGATGTCCAACTCCAAGTGGGCCAGGTCAACACGAAGGTGGAAGTCAGCGGCGCGGCGCCCATGGTTGAGACCAACACCGCCAGCGTGGGAACCGTCGTCGGCGAGCAGGAGGTGGTGGACCTGCCCTTGAACTTGCGGCGTGTCACCACGCTAGCGACGCTGGTTCCCGGAACCGTGGACAACCTCGGCAGTGGATA
The DNA here is from genome assembly GCA_052139985.1 of Terriglobia bacterium. Lineage (GTDB taxonomy): Bacteria > Acidobacteriota > Terriglobia > UBA7540 > UBA7540 > Bog-366. Next base: position 2,401 of record JBKQVI010000250.1, on the reverse strand, counting down.
TGCTGCATATGTCGTAGGTGGTTCGCCGTTCAGCGAAGCAACCTATTCCGCCGGGGGGGGCCGCGACTCAAGCAACACTTTTTTAATTGACGGCATGGAATCGAGAGCCTGGAGTACCGGTGGCTTCGCCCTTGAGCCTCCTCCCGATGCCGTCGAAGAGTTTAAGATTCAGACCAACATTTACTCCGCCGCTTTTGGCAAGACGGCTGGGTCCACCATGAACCTGATCACCAAATCGGGCACGAACCAGCTTCACGGCGATGCTTATGAATTCTTGCGAAACAACGACATCGATGCCAGGAATTTCTTCGCCACGAACCAGACCAACCCACTCACGGGGGCAGAGATTCCTGGGTCGGCTCGGCCGGAATACCGCCGCAACCAGTTTGGCGCTACTCTCGGCGGGCCCATCCGCAAGAACAAGACCTTCTTTTTTGCTTACTATGACGCGTTGCGCGAAATCCAAGGCCAGTCCTTAACCAATCTGGTCCCCACGGATGCCGAGAAGCAGGGGAACCTCAGTGGCGTACTGACTGGCCAGACGGCCAATCTCTGCGGTGGAGGAGGACCGGCAAATCTTAACTTCGATACGGGTCAACTGTTTGATCCGAGCTCGGAGTCCCTGTTCACGTGTCCGTCCGGCGCCAACGCAGGTTCGACGATTCTTGTGGGTAATCCCATCCCCGGCAACCAAATCACCAATATTGATTCCGTCGCGCTGAAGGTTTTGGCCTCCATGCCCGAACCCAACCGTCCCGGCTTTCCGAATTATGTCAACCAGACCCCTTACGTCCCTGATCCGCCGATAAGAGGCGGCTTGTCCTGGCGGAGTTGCGGCGCAGAGTTGGTGCGGGCCGTGGGCAGGGGCGGCGGGGGTGGGGGGAGAGTACCGGAAGGCTCTCGGATTTCTCACCCGTTGGGTGAGGAAATTGCTGAGTTTGTTCCCCTATGCGCAAACTTACCAAGCCTTCGCCCACCGCTTCGCCCCTGTTGTTCGAGCTTGATCCCGAGCCTCTGCAGGAAACCCTGACCGCGCTGGGAGGAATCCCGCTGGTGGTGCAGGCCTTCCGCTCTCTGGGGCTGCCGCAGAGTGTGCAGGAGCATGTGCGTGTGAAACAGCGGCAGCGCGGTTACGACGACGCGACGTTCGTGGAGAGCTTCGTGATTCTCCACGCGGCGGGGGGGGGAATGTGTGGAGGACTTTGAGCGCCTGCGGCAAGACCCGGGACTGGGGGAGATGATCGGGCACGCGGTGCCCTCGCCGCGGGCGGCGTTAGAGTTTTTGCAGGCGTTCCACCAGGAGGAGAAGATCGCGGAGGCCCAGCAACGACGCCTGCCGGAGCAGATCGCTTATATCCCGGAAGAGACGCCGCCGCTGGAGGGGTTGGGCCGAGTGAGCCGCGATCTGGTGCAGCGCTTCGGGGAGCGCGCGCCCGACCAGCGCCTGGCCACGGTGGATCAGGACGCGACGATCATCGAGAGCCACAAGCAGCAAGCCTTGCGCACTTATGAAGGGGTGCGAGGCTACCAGCCCATGCTGGCCGTATGGGCAGAGACCGGACTGGTGCTGGCCGATCAGTTTCGCGATGGCAACGTGCCCGCCCAGATGGAGCCGCTGGAAGTGGCGCGCCGAGCCTTTGCCGCTCTGCCCAGCACGGTGGGGGAGTATTACTATCGCGGCGACTCGGCGTGTCACGAAAGCGGGTTGGTGAATTGGTTGCGCGATGAACAGCGCGCCGGCGGACCGCACGGGCGCATCGGGTTTGCCATCAGTGCGCGGATGACCGAGGCTTTGCACGGGGCTATTCAGGTCCTTCCCGAATCGGCCTGGGAACCCTACGGGGATGCGCATCCGGCCGAAATCCGCGAGTGCGCTGACGTCCCCTTTGTGCCCAGCGAGAAAGTGGAGAAGAAGGATTGGCAACCGCTGCGCTACGTGGCCATCCGCATCCGCAAGAAGCAAGGGGAACTGTTCGAGGACGGGAGCGCGGTGCGCCATTTCGCGGTGCTGTCGAATCGGTGGGAGTTGAAGGCGGCACGCTTGATCGAATGGCATCGCGAAAAGGCCGGCACCATCGAGTTCGTCCATGACGTAATCAAGAACGACTTGGGCGGCGGCGTGCTGCCCTCGAAATACTTCGGCGCCAACGCCGCGTGGCTGCGCCTGGCGGTGATCGCGCACAACGTGCTCCAGGCGCTGAAGCGGCTGGCCTTGCCCGCGGAACTGTTGACGGCGCGCCCCAAGCGCTTGCGCTTCCTCCTTTTCAATATGCCGGGGCGGCTGATTCATCATGCCCGAAGCCTGATCCTGCGCGTGGCCGCTCTGGGCAAGTGGACGGCCGCCTACGGGGAGGGCCTGCGGTTGCTGCCCGTGATCACTTGAACCTACCTGCACCAAAAT
>JBKQVI010000249.1:0-8441 GCA_052139985.1 Terriglobia bacterium | reverse complement strand
TTTTTCTTCAGACCCTGCTGGGGTATACGGCGATGCTGAGCGGGCTGGTGCTTTCGCCGGGGGGAATCATGGTGATCGTCATGCTCCCCATCGTGGGCAAGCTGGTGACCCATTATGATGCGCGGTGGCTGGTGATTATCGGCGTGGTGATCGTGTCCGCTTCGCTTTTCCACATGGCAAGGTTTAATTTGGACATCGATTTTAACACCGCCATGATGGCGCGCATCTATCAGTCGGCGGGAATGGCTTTTCTCTTTGTGCCCATCAACGTCATGGCTTTTTACTTCATCCCCAAAGAAAAATTCAACAACGCCACGGGGATTATCAACCTGGCGCGAAACATCGGCGGCAGCATGGGGATTGCCAACGTGGTGACCTTGCTGGCGCGCCGCACCCAGTTCCATCAGGGCATGCTGGTCAGCCACATGACCCCCTACGATCCGGCGTACCAGGGGATGGTGCGCGGGGCGGCGGGAATCCTTTATCAGGCGGGCTCCAGTTACCCCGATGCGCAGGCGCAGGCCAGTGGCATGGCTTATGGACTTTTGCAGCGGCACGCCGGGATGCTGGCTTTCGTGGATGACTTCTGGTTGATGGGGCTGACGTTTTTGGGTTTGATCCCCCTGATGTTCTTGATGAAGAAAACCCGGCCGCAAGCCGGGAATCCGGTCGCGCATTAATGGTGCCGGAACTGCGCTGCAAAATCGTAAATGCTTGATTTCTGAGCAAATATCGTAGATATGACGAGACCCCTCATCCGACCTCGTCCCTCGGCCACCTTCTCCCCAGGGGAGAAGGAAAAGTGTTCCCTACTCTCTCCCGTGGGGAGAGGGTGGCGGCCATGCGCCGCCGGGTGAGGGGTCAGTTCAACGACTTTGGGTGCGGCCCCGCGGAACGACTCTGCCCCCGGTGGGGATCACAAGGGTTCGATCGTTCTGTTTCGGCAAGCTCAGGGCATTCGGAAATACATGGGATTTTATAAATAATTTGGCAGCCCGCGAAGGGCGCTGGCTGAGCCCTTGAGGCTTCGTCAACATCCAATGGGTTTGGGTGGTTTGCTCGCGTCGCCGGAAAATATTCATGGACCTTTTCTTTAATCCGAAGGGAAAGCACGGAGAAATCAATCCCTGGCTCATTGCCGTGACGGTGATGCTGGCGACGTTCCTGGAGGTTCTTGACACCAGCGTCGCCAACGTGGCGCTGCCGCACATTGCCGGCGACCTTTCCGCCGGCGTCGATGAAAGCACCTGGGTTCTGACCTCCTACCTGGTTTCCAACGCCATCGTCCTGCCGCTCACCGGCTGGTTGTCATCCCTTTTCGGCCGCAAGCGCTTCTTCATGGTTTGCGTGGCCCTGTTCACCATTTGTTCCTTCCTCTGCGGCATTGCTCCCAGCCTTGGGCTGCTGGTGTTTTTCCGCATTTTGCAAGGGGCAGGAGGCGGCGCGCTGCAGCCCATTTCGCAGGCCATTCTGGTGGAAAGTTTCCCCAAGGAAAAGCAGGGCATTGCGATGGCGGTTTATGGGATGGGCGTGGTCGTGGCGCCCGTCGTCGGCCCTACGCTCGGGGGCTGGATTACGGACAATTACACCTGGCGATGGATCTTCTTCATCAATATTCCCGTCGGCGCCCTTTCCCTCTTGCTGACCGCCTTTCTCATCTACGACCCGCCCTACCTGGTCCGTAGGAGCCTGCGGGGCCTGCGGATTGATTACATGGGGCTGGGCTTGCTAAGTGTGGGGTTGGGTTTTCTGCAAGTCGTCCTGGATAAGGGCGAGCGGGAAGATTGGTTCGGTTCGAACTTCATCATCGGCTGTACGATGATCGCCGCTGTGGGGCTGATCGGCGCGCTCATTTGGGAACTCACGCGCGAGGACCCTATTGTGGATTTCCGAATGCTGAAGGACCGCAATTTCTTTCTCGCGACCTTCACCATGTTTATGCTCGGGTTCGTGCTGTACGGCACCACCGTGCTGTTGCCCCTCATGCTGCAAACCCTCATGGGTTACACGGCCTTGCTCAGTGGACTGGTGCTATCTCCGGGGAGTATCTTCACCATTCTGGCGTTGCCGATTGTGGGCCGCCTGACTCAGAAGATGGAGGCGCGCTGGCTGGTGGCGTTCGGGTTGGGAATTACCGGCCTTGCTCTCTTGCACATGTCGCACTTCAACTTGCAGCTTGATATCTGGACGGCGGTCCGCGCTTGGACCTTCTCCCGCATCGGCATGGCGTTCCTGTTTATTCCCATCAACGTCACGGCCTTCTATTTCATTCCCAAAGAGAAGATGAACAACGCCACCGGCATTATCAATCTGGCGCGCAATATCGGCGGCAGTGTGGGCATTGCCAACGTGGCCACTCTGCTCTCGCGCCGCACGCAGGTCCATCAGGCTATGCTGGTGGCCCACCTTACTCCCTACGATGCTCCTTACCGCAATGCCGTGCAAGGCGCCCAGCAAATGTTAATGGCGCAGGGCTCAAATCCCGCGCTCGCCCATGTTCAGTCGCAGGGCTTGGTTTACGGCAACCTGATTCGCCAAGCCAGCATGCTCGCGTACGTCGATGCTTACTGGCTGCTGGGTTGGACCTTCATCGCCATGATCCCGTTTATGTTCTTCATGAAAAGCGCCAAGCCCCGCACCGGCGCGTCCGTCGCCGGACACTGAGGCGCCTGCCTCCCGGCTAGACGCCTCGGGAGGGACCTCCTGTGGTGCATTTTGGGGGAGTCAGTTAATTCCACGCCGGAAGCGGCCGTTCTACGCTGATTCACCCAAGATGCGGTGCGGGCGCAGCCCGCTTTGGAGTGCAGTCGCAGCTACCGCTTTCCGCTTCCGAAGCCGCGTAGCTGCGAGATCCTGTGGCCCACGGCGAGCCAGCCGTGGGCCGACGCGTTCCGGAAAATACATTTCCAGCCCCGTAAGGGGCGACATCATGTCGAACCGTTACCCGACGTCGCCCCTATGGGGCTCAATCTGTTACTTGTCCTGTCGGCGTTCCCACGGCTGGCTCGCCGTGGGCCAAATGACAGCGCCCGCTACGCGGGCTTTCAGTGCGACGCATACCTTCGGGTCAACGCTTATGCCCACGAGGGGTTCCCCTACGAGACGTGTAAAATTCATAACTTGCCTGTTCGCGGCTACGCGATGTGATAGAATCCCGCCCGACGAGTTAACGCTCAACTGTTGCCGACACTAAATGGTTACATTCCTGTACTGGAACACCAACCGCAAGGCCTTGCACAGTGAGATTCGCGCACTGACTGAAGTCCATGATGTCGATGTCGTTATACTCAGCGAATTTGTCGAAAGTCCGGCGACCCTGATTGAGCATCTGAACTCGGGAGGGGCAAGGGACTTCCAGTTTGCGCCCGGGGAGTGCGACCGTATTTGGATTTTCACCCGGTTCTCTTCGAGCTTCCTGAAGTCCAAGTATGAGGACGACTGGGTTTCCATCCGTCAACTGAAATTACCGGCAAGATTGGAAATTCTCCTCGTCGCGGCGCATCTTCCGAGTAAGCGCTTTCAGAATGAACATGACCAAGAACACCTTTCCATCACGGTTGCACGAACCATCATGGAGCAAGAGAAAAATGTCGGTCATCAAAGAACAGTTTTAGTGGGAGACCTCAACATGAACCCCTTCGAGAAGGGGGTCGTCAACGCTGACGGAATGAATGCCGTGATGAGCCGTCAGGTTGCTTCCCGAAAGAGCAGGACGGTCATGCGGCAAGCCTACCCTTTCTTCTTCAATCCCATGTGGGCGCATTTTGGAGATCGCCAAGAGGACCCGCCTGGTACGCACTACTATAATCGGTCGGGCCAAGTGAATTACTTTTGGAATATTTTTGACCAAGTAATGGTCCGACCGGAACTCATGGATCGTTTCGACAGCGGAACGGTTAGAATACCGACGAAGATCGGCGAAACCTCCCTTTTGTTTGAGGACGGCCGGCCCAACAAACGAGATTTCTCGGACCATCTCCCGCTTTTGTTTGAGGTAGAATTGTGAGAGGAGTGTCAACAATGGTAAACGCTATTCCCGACCTCTGGCCGGATATTGAGCAATCCAAGGTGGTGCCTCCAGTAGCAATCCTTCGGGAGCAGGCTGCGGCGCTCGGGGAGAAAACTGGCCACCTCTTGGAGGGCCGAGTTAATAGCAGAATCGGTGAGGATGGAAACTTCATCCATTCGTTCTACGTGGTTGCCCCCACGCTGGACAATTACTCGTATGGACTCTTTTCCATAACACATGGCGCCGACCAGTACCCGGTTACCGTGCCACATCCTCGAAGAATGGACCCTGGCCGCCGCCCTTATCCTCAGACTCTAAAGATTCGGTCCGAGAAGGCACTGGTGGATTACCTCCGGGAGGTCTTGAACTCGGAAAGGACGAAGAGAATTGTCGGCAGCCTCCTCGCTCAAGTAAGGGCCGCAACGTAGGACAACTCTTGCCTCGCTGGGCCAGTCGCTCGTGGTTCACACTGACCCACTCGAAATACGACGGGCGCGCAGCCCGTTTTGGAGTGCGGTCGCAGCAGCTATCGCTTTCCGCTCACCCAATTCTCCCCAAAGCACCGTTGCAGAGAAGCAATGTCGTTTACGGCGATACGCTCGATCCGTCGTCATACAGCCCTCGTATCACCCGGACGAAAAAGCGGCAGCTTCGCGGTCGCAGCCCATCAAAGCGCCTGCGGCGCACCGCACGTTGTCTACCTTCCCGCTTAGTTGAGTTTTTCCACCGCCTGCGCCGCGCGGACAATTGTGCGGCCCAACTATTTGTTTTCGTTCTTCAGCCGCGTGTACAGTTGTTGAATATCCTCGCTGGTGGCTTTGCCAAAGTAGTACGCGACACGATACGTGGAAGCTGCGTTCTTCTCGGTGAAATCCGGATAGATCAGGCGAAGCGTGGCGGCGTGCGCGTGAACCGCGAGTTGACTCTTGGCAAACGGGCCCAACGGCAGAAGCGCGAACGCCTCGCCGGTCTGCTTATTCCTGGCGCCGAAGAAGTTGCACGTTGCGGGCAGATCCACATTCTTTCCCGGGACAAACTCCTCACCCGTATGGTCAGCGTCGAACCACTGGCGGAAATTCTGAGGCTCGTTGAAGATCTTAAAGGTTACAGAATTCTCCAGGCCATAACCTAAGAGGGACACTTCCGAAAGCGGCAAAGACGTTGTCATTTTCCCCTTGTGGTAGATGATCTATGGGAGTATAACGGCAGCATGCCAAAGAAGGGTTCACCTCCGCTGGAAGGCGAGCTGCTCCAGGGCACGCTCGATCTATTGATTCTGCAAACGCTGGTGCTGGGTGCCGCGCACGGGCACACCATCGCCTACGCTATCGAACACCGCTCCGAAGATGTCCTGCAAGTCGAACACGGCTCGCTCTATCCCGCTCTGCACCGCCTGGAAGACCGCGGCTGGATCGCCTCGTTCTGGGGCACTTCTGAAAATAATCGCCGCGCGCGCTACTACCGGCTGACGCCCGCCGGCCGCAAACAATTGGCCCACCAAACCAGCCGCTGGGATGAACTGGTGCGCGCCGTCAATCGAGTGTTGCGCCCGGAGGAGGGCAGTGGCTAGTGGTTAGTGGATAGAGGTCAGTCGTCGGCTATCGGCTCTCAGCGGCACGGAAGTCAGCGCTCGGCCGTTGCTAGCCACTAACCACTAGCCACTAGCCACTGAGGTTCTTCATGAGCTGGACTCGATTCTTTCGCCGCCGCTATTGGGATGAGGAACGAGCGCGCGAACTCGAAGCGTACCTCGAGGCCGAGACGGACGAGAACATTGCCCGCGGCATGTCGCCGGAAGAGGCGCGCTACGCCGCGCACCGCAAGCTCGGCAACACCACGCTGATTCGCGAGGAGATTTATCACATGAACAGTCTGGGCCGGTTGGAAACGCTTTGGCAGGACGTTCGGTTTGGCCATCGACAGCTCCGACGTAGTTTTGGCTTCACGGCGGTGGCGGTGTTGACGCTGGCGCTGGGGCTGGCGGCGGTGAACACCATTTTCGCAGTCGTGGAAACGGTCCTGCTCCGCCCTCTGGACTACCCGCATTCGGAGCGGATTTTCTCAATCTCTCAGGCCATGCCGACTCTTGGTTCCGGCCCCACGGTTGTCACTCTCAGAGAATTTCAGCGCTGGGAGAAAACCGGCCTTTTCGAACATGCTGCGGCAATGGACACGACGGAACACACCCTCCTCGGGTCCGCGCATCCTGAGCGGCTTTTGGGTGTGCGCGTAACGCCCGATTTCTTCCGCGTGTTCGGGGTGCAACCGTTCCTTGGCCGGGGATTCGTGGCCGGGGATGCGACTCCGGGCCACGACAACGTGATGGTGCTCAGCTACCGGGTCTGGAGGGGTTCCTTCGGAGGCGATCCCGGCGTGGTGGGAAAGCCGGTGAGAATGAGCGAGGGGCCGATGACGGTCATCGGCGTGATGCCGCCGCGGTTCGATTTTCCGCGTCTGGCTGACGTGCGGACGATCATGTTCTGGGCCCCCGAGCGAACCGACTTCTGGACCCCGTTGGCCATTACCGAGCGGCTCGTCGGGGAAGGCAACTTCAACTACTACATGCTCGGGAGGCTGCGGGACGGGGTCACGCCGCAGCGCGCCTCGGAGCAGTTCCGGGCCGGCGCCATCCAAATTTTCCGCGATGAAGAGGTGAAGGAGCCAGCCGACCGCAGCGAGCTTGAACAAATCATCGCGTCGTTGGCTGTTTACGTCGTGCCTCTGCGGGACAGCATGGCTTGGGGGGTTGGCGAGACGCTTTGGATGCTGCTGGCCGCCGTGGGGCTGTTGCTGGCGCTGGTCCTGTTCAATCTCGGCAACCTGTTGCTCACCCGCAATACCAACCGCTTCCGCGAGTTCGTGGTGCGCGAGGCGCTGGGGGCCACGCATCGGCAGCTTTTCCGGCAGAGCTTCATCGAGCAGATGCTGCTGGTCGCCGGGGCCGCGGTCATCAGTCTGGGGCTGGCGGAGTGGGGCGTTTCCGCCATTCGAGCGGTGGCCGGGGAACGGCTGCCGCGGCTCTATGGGCTCAGTATCGATCTGCGCGTCACGGCGCTGTTGGCGGCGCTTTCTTTCCTGATCGCTATCGTGTTCGGGGCCTTGCCGTTGCTGGTGGTGCGGAATTCCCGTCTCAGCGGCGCTCTCCAGAGCGAAGGCCGGAGCTTGACCGGTGACCGGCGCACGAACCGCCTGAAATCCAGCCTGATGGTGTTGCAGATTGCCGTGTCGATGGTTTTGCTGATCGGAGCCGGCCTGCTCATCCAGAGCTTTACGAATGTCATGCGCGTCAAACCCGGCTTCGACCCCCACAACTTGCTGAACATCACCGTGTCGCTTGATCCGAAGATCAACCGGAACTCGGCGACCCGGCTGGCGCATCTGCATGAACTGCTCGACGCGTTTCGCAGCATCCCGGGCGTGGAGTCCGCCGCAGTGGTGAACCACGTTCCCCTGACCGGAGAAGTGGACATCCATGATCCGCGGGCTGTGGGAAGACCACTCGGCGGCTTGACGGAAGGCGCGGAGTATCGCGTGGTGAATGCAACCTACTTTCGCACCATGCGCATTCCCTTGGTCGAGGGCCGCGAGTTCCGCGAGGACGAACCGGAAGGATTCGCCCTCGTCAATCGCAAGATGGCCTCCCATTTATGGCCGGATGAGGATGCGCTAGGCAAGCAATTCAGGGATGGCGACAACCCACCGGTCACCGTAGTCGGAATCGTGGGCGACATTCACGACGGATCGCTGGAACGTGAGCCCAGGATGCAGTTCTATCTGCCGCTGGCCGCCAACCCCTGGTACGGCGAATGCTTCATGATCCGCTCACGCATCGACGCTGCGGCCCTCTTGCCGGCCATCCAGCAGACGGTGTGGCGGCTCGACCCGGAAGAGCCCGTCAGCCATCCGCAAACCATGGAGCGCCTCCTGCAATCCGTGACGCTCGACAGGCGATTTGAGACCGGCTTGGTTGCGGGTTTCGCCGGTGCCGCTCTGTTTCTGGCGATGCTGGGGTTGTTCAGCATCGCTTCGCTTTCCATCGCGCGGCGCACGCGGGAGTTTGGGCTTCGTCTGGCGCTCGGCGCCGAAGCCACCGACTTGTTGAGGCTGGCACTGGTGCGTACGTTGGGATTGGTTGTGGCCGGACTCGCTTGCGGGGGCGCCGCCTCGTTGGCCTTGGCGAAGGCAGTGGCCGGGTTTCTCTATGGAGTGCCGCCTTGGAGCCCGGTCGTCTACGGCGCAGCGATAGCGGCGCTGATCGTTCCAGCCTTCGTGGCAGCGTGGCTTCCCGCGCGCCGGGCCGCCAAGGTCGATCCCATGGTGGCGCTGAGGTATGAGTAGAGCAGTGGTCAGGGGATAGTGGTCGGTAGCTGCGTCAGTGCGGGGTTTCGAAGGGCCCCTGGAGTTTCTACATTTGCGACGACTGCAAATGTTG
>JBKQVI010000248.1:0-13181 GCA_052139985.1 Terriglobia bacterium | reverse complement strand
ATCCGGACCCGGACGTTCAGAAGAACTTTCTGGGAGACGACGACCACCCGGCCTACTCTGACTCCCAGATTAGCGAAGCGCTGGTGGCGGAGTCGATCAACAGGATTGCTGACAGCCCGTACTGGCCTGAAAGCGTCATTATTGTGACCTGGGACGATTCCGAGGGCGAGTATGACCACGTGCCGCCACCGGTCCTCGCTACTGGCCCGGACCACGAGCCCATCAGCGACGGGCCCCGGGTTCCGCTCATCCTGATTTCGCCATACGCCCGCGCGGGCTACCTGGTGCACACGCAGGGGAACCAGGCCTCGGTGGTGAAGCTGGCGGACAGGATCTTCAACCTGTCGCCTCTCGCGCTCCTGCCCGACGAGGAGCGTGGGCGGCGGCTGGGCGAAGAACGATACGGGCAGAAAAATCTGGGCCCCGAAGACGCGTTGACGCCCGGCATCACGGACCTCACCGGCGCGTTCAGTCCGGCGCGCTTACTGGGGAAAACCGCTCCGCTGCCGGTGAGCTACGCGCATGTTGAGGATGGATTGGTGCAGCACCTGCCAGAAGAGACGGGCTACGGATGCCAGTCCCTGGGGATTGTCACCACAGACCGAGCGCACGGGATTGTAAATCACATCCCGGAAGACTTTAATGCGCGGCCTAAGACCAACCCGACCAGCGCCGCCGCGCCTGCTCCGTAAGCCACTGTCGCGAACAAGCTTGGGCGCGGTAGCGAAGCAATGGTGTGCGCTCGCCCGGTGTCGCGCACCATCGAGCTCTCCACGGTTGGATCCGGCGTCCCCGGCGATCATGACGTATTGTCACCTTTGCCGGCGAGCCTCGCAGCCCGTTTCCTACGGGTAGGAAATAGCGGGCCGGAATTGTAAAATCTTGTCCTACCGGTAGGAAATCGGCCGATTTTCTTGTTGACAACCTATCTTGCCTCCGCGCTAGGCTTAGAGGGTGAGGATCACGCGGCCGAATGGAATTCCTTTCGGAGGGAGCGCCGGCTTCCCGCCGGCACCCACGCCAGGCCGGCAAGATGCCAGCGGTACGGGTCGTGACGCCGGCTTCCAGCCGGCACGAGGCCGCCAGGATGGCGGCGGTACATTTTCGGGCTCTACCCATTGGTCGGTGGCGGGCGGCCATCCTGGCTCCAAGGCTCCGGCCTTCCTGAATCAAGAGGGGAGCCGTTGTTCGGCCCGCCCCGATGGGTGGCCTTCACCCTCGAAAGGCGCTCGCTATCCCACGATGTGCATGAAAATACAAGTACTTAGAGAAAATTCGTGGAACTTCCAGGAAATTGTATGTGGCTGATGATAAATAACTTAGCGCACCGGCTGGGTATCGGCCAGGGGAAAAAGGGGAACAAAAAATAGGGGATAGTCCCACGATGTTGATGAAAACAAAGGAAGAAAGAAGTGACATATTGACTAATGCCACGATGTTGATGAAAACAAACGGCTTATTTCTTATACCCCACGATGTGTATGAAACTAAAAGGGCTTATCTCAAATCGCAGTTTGAAATCAAGGCGTGCGCTCGCCTAAAACCGCCCCGGTTTTGTCCCTCGGTCACCGCGTCCCCACGATGGAAGTCTAGCTGTGAGCACGGGGACATTGGGCTGGACGCGGCTCAATCTCAAGGAGAGCCCCGGTATGGAGCAATTCTGTCCTTGTCACCGTGATTCTAACTGTACTATGCTCAATTACTTTGGTGATAGAGCCCGACGATGCGGCGGAGCTAGGTTGAATTGATGGTGAAGCGGCGAGTTCACCTCGCCAAATTGCGGCGTAGAGCCGCCCGTCAATTGATCTAGCACCGATTCATTTCTGCCAGCCCAAGAAATCGACCCAGGGAGGGTCATATTGCCCATGACAGCTTATAATGGCAAGCCTGTCCCGCCGGAAGGCCAGGCCATAACTTACGTGGACGGCGGGTTTGTAATTCCCGACACACCGGTTATACCCTATATAGAAGGCGACGGAACAGGTCGGGACATCTGGAAAGCATCGCAGCGGGTCTTCGACGCGGCCGTGGAGAAAGTGTTTGGCGGGAAACGCCGCATTGTTTGGTACGAAGTCTTCGCGGGAGAGAAAGCGTTCCGCCAGTTCGGCGAGTGGCTGCCGCAAGGAACGCTCGATGCCATCAAGGAGTTTCGTATCGCCATCAAAGGTCCTCTAACAACTCCGGTCGGCGGCGGCATTCGCAGCCTCAACGTGGCATTGCGGCAACTGTTGAACCTCTACGCCTGCTGGCGGCCGGTGAAGTTCATTCCGGGTGTGCCCTCGCCCGTGCGCCACCCGGAAAAGATGAACATCATCATCTTCCGCGAGAACACCGAAGACGTTTACGCCGGCATCGAGTGGCGCGAAGGCACTCCCCAGGCGAAACGGGTTATTGAATTTGTAAACACGCTGCTGAAGGAAGACAACATCAAAAAGCAGGTGCGGCTCGACTCCGGTGTGGGCATCAAACCGATATCGATCACCGGGACTAAGCGGCTCGCGCGGCGGGCGTTGCAGTATGCCATTGCCAAGGGCCTGAAAACGGTAACCCTGATTCACAAGGGCAACATCATGAAGTTCACCGAGGGCTCGTTCCGCGACTGGGGCTACGAGTTGGCCAAAGAAGAGTTTCGCGCCCAAATCGTGACCGAACGTGAAAGCTGGATTCTGGGTAACAAGGATAAGGACCCGAACCTGTCCGTGGAAGCCAACGCCGCGATGGTGGAACCCGGCCTGGAGATGGCCTCGCCGGCGTTCCAACAGCAAGTCGCGAAGGAAGTCAAAGATTGCCTCGATGCGATTTACTCGACGCACGGCAGAGGCCAGTGGAAAAACAAGATTCTGGTGAACGACCGCATCGCGGATTCCATGCTCCAACAGATTCTGACGCGCGCGGATGAATACCAGGTGGTTGTAACGCCAAATCTGAATGGCGATTATCTTTCCGATGCTTGCGCGGCCCAAATCGGCGGGCTGGGCGTGGCGCCGGGCGCGAACATCGGCGACGGCTTTGGCGTGTTTGAGGCCACCCACGGTACAGCTCCGAAATACGCCGACAAGGACATGATCAATCCCGGCGCGGTGGTTCGCTCGGGCGCGCTGATGTTTGAGTTTATGGGCTGGCCGGAAGTTGGACAGTTGATTGAAGACGCTCTCGCCGCCACCATCGTGCAGCACCGCGTGACCTACGACCTTGAGCGCCTGATGCAGATGGAAGGCATCAAGGACGTGCAGACGCTCGGCACCAGCGGGTTTGCGAGCGCCATCATCGAAAATATGGATCGGGTCATCGGCTCATCGGGCCATTGAGTCATTTGATGATCTGTTTTTCAAATGACCCGATGACCCGATGACCCGATCAACAAATGGCTCAATCCATAAGGGAGAAACGCATGCACAAAAAAGTAACCGTGATTGGGGCAGGGAATGTGGGTGCGACGGTTGCACACCGCATCGTGGATAAGCAACTCGCGGATGTTGTGGTCATCGACATCCTGGAGGGCGTGCCGCAAGGCAAATGTTTGGACTTGCTCGAAGCGGGCCCGATTGAGGGCTTCGACGTTAAGGTCAAAGGAACAAACGACTATAAGGACACCGCGAATTCCGACATCGTGGTGATGACGGCGGGATTTCCGCGCAAGCCGGGCATGAGTCGCGACGACCTGCTGCGGGCGAATTTTGAAGTTGTGCACACCGCCATCGAACAAGCGGCGAAGGTCTCACCGGAAGCAATCCTGATCGTGGTAACGAACCCGCTCGACGCCATGGTGCAGACCGCTTTCCGCGTAAGTGGATTCCCCAAGAACCGGGTGATCGGCATGGCCGGCGTGCTCGACTCGGCGCGTTACCGGACTTTTATCGCGGAAGCCTTGAATGTATCGGTGCAGGATGTGGAGGGTCTGGTTCTGGGCGGCCACGGCGACACCATGGTTCCCGTGCCCAGCTATACGACGGTGGCGGGAGTGCCGGTTGCGCAGCTCATGCCCAAGGAGCAACTCGACAAAATCATCGACCGCACCCGCAAAGGCGGAGCGGAGATTGTGAATCTGCTGAAGACGGGCAGCGCCTTCTATGCACCCTCCGCGGCTGTAGTGCAGATGATCGACGCCATCTTCAACGACCGCAATAAAATCCTGCCCTGCGCGGCGTATCTGGAAGGCGAGTTCGGGATTAAGGGCTTGTTCGTCGGCGTGCCCGTCAAGCTGGGCGCGCATGGCATCGAAGAGATTGTCCAGATCAAACTGACGCCGGAAGAGCAAGCCGCACTCGAGAAATCCGCCGCCGCAGTGAAAGAACTGGTCGAGATTATCGGAGTGTAAGGGCCGCCAGTGAAGCGTAGCGCGGACCTGCTCGTTAGGTCCGCGGCTTTTAACGCCCGTCAGACCTGCTCGATTCCTACGGCGTCACGCCAACGCGCCCCTACGCAAGGAAAATGATGGAAGCCGGGCTGCCCACAGGAGTGTATTGGCCGGTAAACGTAAGCGCACCCGTCGTCCGATTGAGGCGAAAAGTGGTGATGGCGTCCGCGAACTGGTTGCACACATAGAAGAAGTTCCCCGTAGGATCGAAATTGAAAGCGCGCGGATGGTTGCCACGAGTCCACTCTTCACCGCGAAATACCAGCGTTCCCGTTGGGCCGATGGAAAACCAGGCAATGCTGTCGTGCAGGCGGTTGGAAGCGTAAAGGAATTTGCCGTCCGGAGAGACCATGACTTCCGCAGGAAAATTCGAGCCGGCAAAGCCTTTGGGCAGGCTGGAAACAGTCTGTTTCTCGGTCAGTGCGCCCTTGGTCGAGTCATAGTCGTAAACGACCACCGTAGAACCCTCTTCTTGCAGGGAATAAAACCAGTGGCCGTTCGGATGAAACGCGAAGTGCCGCGGCCCGTCTCCCGAGGGCAGTGCGACCGAAGCCGGATCATTGGGAATGAGCTTCCCTTTCTCGGCGTCGAACTTCCAAATGAAAATCCGGTCGAGCCCAAGGTCAGCGGCAAAGACAAAGCGGCCTGCCGCGTCAGACTGAATCATGTGGGCATGCGGATTATCGTGCCCGCTGATGGCAAAGCTTCCGGGGGGCGCGCTGGCGGCGTGTTCCGGGCCGACGGTGCCCCGATCGTGCACAACGTCCGTGGCTGGACCCAACTCGCCGTTCGCCCGAATGGGAAGCACCGCGACTGTCCCTCCAAAGTAGCTTGCCACCAGCACGAACTTGCCGGAAGGGTGGATGCTCAAATGGGTTGGGTTGGCCCCTTCGGAGCTAACGGTGTTGAGCAAGGTCAGATGCCCGCTGGCGTGATCGATCGCATAGGCGCTCACCGAGCCGGAATTTGCGCCCTGGTAGGTGGCGGTCCAATTCACTGAGTAAAGGTGCTTCCGCGAGGAGTCAAAGGCCATGAAGGACGGGTTGGTATCTCGCCGAAACAGCTCGCGCTGGATGAGAGCCCCAGTGGCAGGATTCATCTCAAACAGGTAGATGCCTTGCCCGCGCCCGACGGAGCCATCCGGCCCCTGCGGTAAACTGTAGCTTCCGACGTAGGCGAAAATGGGGTGGTGCGCTGGATCGGTGGAGCTTTGAGGGGCCTCAGCGAAGGCCGGCGCAGCCACGCCCAGAACCGCAGCGTCTTTCAGGAACTCGCGCCGCGAATTCTTTGCGAGCGGCGAACATTCCATTCGATCTCGTGGCATACCCGTACTCCTTATGATCTTTGTGTAAACCTGATGAATCCTAGACGTCAGACAATGGGGCGGGCTGGCGCACGCTGGTTTAGAATGCCTGTTGTTCGTTCCCTCTTGGCAATAAACCTTATTGGCAAAGAATGCCGCGGACTTAAAGAACAGGCCGCTACGATTACGCCTACTTCACTTCCACAATCGTCACGGAGTTCATTACCATCGGACTCTTGGGCCGGTCGCCCGCGCCTTTCGGAGTGTTCACAATTTTATCCACTACGTCTTGACCCTGTATGACTTGGCCGAAAATGGTGTGATGGTTATCCAGCCAATCCGTGGGCGCCACGGTGATGAAAAACTGCGACCCGTTCGTGCCCGGTCCGGCGTTGGCCATAGCGAGGCGTCCGGGGCGGTCGAACGAAAGGTCATCGGAAAACTCGTCCTGAAATTTGTAACCCGGCCCACCGCTGCCTGATCCCAGCGGGCAGCCACCCTGGATCATGAATTTCGGTATCACCCGATGGAAAACCAGACCGTTGTAGAAAGGCCGCTTGGTGCGCTGGCGAGTCTTAGGATCCACGAATTCCTTCGTTCCATTCGCGAGCCCCACAAAGTTTTGTACCGTCACTGGCGCCTTGTCGGGGAAAAGCTCGCAGGTAATTTCACCGAGGGTGGTGTCAAACACCGCATAATGGCCCGGTTTCAAATCGCTCATAAATTCTCCTCTTCCACTGTGGCATGGCCATCTTGGCCATGACTTGCCATGGGCGGGACGCCCGTGCCACATCGAGCGCCGCTACAAGTTGTGTGTGGAATTCCCTCATTTCGAAGGTACTGCCGGTTTGCTTGGCACGACCGGTGCGGGCGGCACAATGACCGCGGTCTTGATGCTGTCGAGCAAGGGATACGACTTTTCGAGGTACGCTTTACCCTCGTTCTGAATCCGGTTCTGGTCGGGACCGTTACCGTTGGGCTGGCCCTCGCCGTACTCACTATAGAGCTTGTCGATCACGTCCATGCCGCTGGTGACTTTGCCAAAGGGAGAGAACCCCCTGCCGTCGAGACTGGAATTGTCGCCCAGGCTGATAAATAATTGGGTGGTGCGAGTGTTAGGACCGGCAGTCGCGAAGGTGAGCATCCCGCGAGCATTGCTCTGCGTGACGGGGTCATCCGGGATCTTCGCGTCTTCCCAGGCCCGAGAAACATCCGGCCGGGCGCTGATGCCGAACTGAACCACAAATCCCTCGACTACGCGGAAGAACGCCGCGCCATCAAAGAAATGATACTTCACCAAGTTGTAAAATCGATCGGCCCCTCGAGGCGCCCACGCACGCGTTACTTCGACAACGAAATCTCCTTTGGTGGTGGTGAATCTAGCATGGAAGACCGCAGGAGCTTGCAATTTGAGCGACGCCGGGTGGAGCAGCGATGCGCTGGTGCGTTGCGTAGTCGCAGTTGGGTGCACCGACGTAGTGGTAGTTTTCTTCGTCGCTGGGCTCGCTTGTGGAGCTGCCCCAGCCGGGGCGCCTGCCGGATCAGCCAACGCCAACGCTGTAACGATTATGATTGGAACGGTCCACTTGCTCATTTATCCTCCAGAGTTCTTGCCTCGCCCGTGATTAGTGGCAGAGTTTGATGCGTTCAGATCCCGGCTCGTAGCGGGCTGCCTGCTGCTTCATTGGGTTGCCTGCATCTGGTGTGCCACCTGTTCTACCTGACGCATGACTCGCAGGACATTGCCTCCCAGGATCTTTTCCAGATCTTCCTCGCTATAACCGCGGCGGGCGAGTTCACGGACCAAGGCAGGGATTTTGGAAACATCTTCCATGCCACGGGGCGCGGAGTCAATGCCGTCGAAGTCGGAGCCGAGACCGACGTGATCGATTCCACCCACCTTGACGGCATGGTCAATGTGGTCGGCAATAGCGGTGTAAGATGGCACGGGCAAGTCCTTGATTAATCGCTTCTGGATCTCGACTTCTTCCAGATAAGTAAGGCGTTTCCCTTGCTTTGCGTAACGCGCCCGCGCCGCGGCAAGTTCGCCCTCGACCTGTTTTTCTATTTTCGCGTATCCGTCATTAAAGGCTTGGCTGAGAAACCCGGAATAGAAGTTGATGTCCATAACCCCGCCGTTTTTGGCGAGAGCGCGAATCATATCGTCGGTCATGTTGCGCGGGGCAGTACACAGAGCGCGGCAGGAAGAGTGGGATGCAATGAGCGGCGCTTTGCTAACTGCCAGGGCGTCGTAAAAAGTATTGTCGGAAACATGGGAAATATCCACCATCACGCCGAGTTGGTTCATGCGTACGACGGCCTGCTTCCCCAGTGGCGAAAGCCCCTTCCAACCCGGCTTGTCGCCCGAGGAATCGCCCAATTCGTCGTTCTTGGTGTGGGTCAGCGTCATGTAGCGGACACCAAGGCGATAGAAGACATCGAGCACGCGCAGATCGCCTTCAATTTGATGGCCCCCCTCAAGTCCCATCAGGATGGCAATCTTCCCTTCACGGTGCAGGCGCACGATATCATCCGCGGTGCCGGCCAAGCCCAGTGCATCTCGATGCTTCGCAACTTGCTGATCGGTGGCGTCAATCAGGTCCAGCGCCCGGCGGATCAGGTCCTGCTTCGGCCAAGCCACATCCACCCAGATGGAGAAAAACTCAGCGCCCATATGCCCGGCACGCATCTTGGGAATGCTTACCATATACGGGCTGTCGGGGCTTGAGAGGTCGTAGCCTTCTTCAAGCAGGGCTTGGGGGGTGTCCTCGTGAGTATCAATGATGATTGCGTGGTCCAGCGCCCGCGCTGCCACCTGGTCGGGATTCTTGGTCGTTTCGGCAGAGGCGCGTGCAAGGGCAGGCTGCTTCCCGCCGACCAGAAGCAGAACACACACCAGCGCGCGCATTTTCCATCGTCTAAGCCACATAAGTCAGATGCTAGCAATTATCGGGATGCACGAAAGGTTTTGTCAAACCTAATCGATGCCCACAGGATCAGACGTATTGAGAGGTCAGTAATGCAGGCAAAGATTCCAGCGTTGTTGCTTGGCGTCATTACCTTCGGTATAATTGTTTATTTCCCAGGGACTCTCTACGGAGCGAAGTGTAATGGCGGAAGTGGATTTGGCTCTCGTTGTCGCCAAGCTTGTGGACGAGATGCGAAAGGCGGGAACCCCTCCCACTCTTCCGGATTTGAACCGCCTGGCGGCGCAAATCTCAAATGGTTTCAAGGCGACGAAGGACGAGGTTGCCATCTTGCGCCTTTCCGCCGACGCCAAGATGCTGAGTTTTCTCTTTCCCATCAAACTGTCGGTGATCGGGGCTATCCCCATAACCATCACACACTCGTTGGCCGCCAAGAACGTCCGCGACAAACGCGGCGAGATCGTGAATAACTTCCCCAACTATAAACACCCAACCGTCTTTGAGGCTGTTGACCTCTCCGACGAAGTGAAAGCGATGCCTATCCAGAAAATCATAAGTTCACCGATGGTCGCGGAAGGCAAGATTGTGGGGGTGATCCAAATCAGCCGCAAGGCTCGGCCTGGAGACCCTGTAGGTCCTGATTTTACTCAGGCGGACCTGCTGCAACTTGCCACCGTAGGCTCGATTCTGGGGAAGTACATTTCAGAGTTACCTGCCCCTCCGTCGATTCCGCGGAAAGCCCCCGCGAAAGCCTAGTGGGTGTGCCTCCGCGCACCAATGTCCCCATGATAGGCAATTTTGCCTTCGCCGGCGTAATCGCTTAGGATAATAAATTAGCTACTCGCGTATGGGGTGCGGCGGAATCGAGAAGCTGCACCGGAATACCGGCCCTGATTATGAATAACATCCGCGTTCGCTTTGCCCCCTCACCCACGGGGTACCTGCACGTGGGCGGCGCGCGCACCGCGCTTTACAACTGGCTGTATGCCCGTCACGTGGGTGGGGTTTTGATCCTCCGCATCGAGGATACAGATGTGGACCGTTCCAAGCCCGAACTCACCACGGCCATTCTGGAAAGCCTGGAGTGGCTTGGCCTCACCTGGGATGAAGGTCCCATCTACCAATCTCAGCGCCTCGATCGCTATTCCGAAATTGCTTTGAGTCTTGAGCGCTCGGGACACGCTTACCCTTGTTTTTGCACGTCGGAGCAACTCCAATCCAAGCGCGCCAAAGCGGAAGCCGAGCGCCGCGCCTGGAAATATGAGGGTACATGCCGTGAGCTCTCTACGGCGGACCGGGACCGGCTACGCGCGGAGGGCCGCCCCGCGGCGCTTCGCTTTCGCATACCCGATTCCGGTAAGACCAGCTTTGAGGATCAAGTCTTTGGGCACATTGAAGTCGAGCATCGTGATCTTGAGGACTTCGTGTTATTGCGCTCCGACGGCCATCCGACCTACCACCTGGGCGTGGTTGCCGATGATCTTGACCTGCGCGTCACCCATGTCATTCGCGGTGCCGACCACATTTCCAATACGCCGAAGCAGATTCTAATGTACCAGGCATTGAAGGCTCCCGTGCCGATCTTCGCGCACTTGCCGCTGATCCTGGGACCCGATAAACAACGGCTGTCGAAGCGGCACGGGGCGACCGCGGTGGGTGCTTATCGCGAGCAGGGAGTTTTGCCGGAGGCTTTGGTCAATTTCCTGGCGCTGCTCGGCTGGACTCCTCCGGGCCAAAAGGAAATTGTGCCAATCGAAGAGATGATTCGCGATTTCGATCTCGCCACGGTCTCCAAGTCGAATGCGGTCTTCGACCTCGAAAAGCTGGCGTGGATGAACAGCGAGTACGTGCGCCACCTGCCACTCGAAAGGCTGCTGCCGCTGGTCGAGCGAGAGTTGGCGAAAGCGGGAGCGGAGTTACGGGACTCGGGATTAGGGTTTCGGGACTCGGGACTCGGGACTCGGGAGGAAGAGAGGTTCAGGCTGACTGTGCTTTTGCTTCAGTCTCGGGCTCGGACGCTCAAGGACTTTGCTGGCGCCTTCCGGGCGTTCTTTACCGACGAATTCGCCTACGATCCCGAAGCGGTGGAGAAGTTTTGGAAGGACGCCACGCTAGCAGACCTTCTTGGCAACCTCGCTGAACGTTTGGCGGCAACCGAGCCATTTGATTTGGCCGGAACCGAAGGGGCTTTGCGCGGCTTGGCGAAAGAAGAAGGCGTAAAGGCAGGATTGCTGATCAATGCCGCGCGCGTGGCGCTAACCGGGCAGGCTGTGGCGCCTAGCCTGTTTGAAGTGATGCTGGTTCTCGGGCGCGATCGCGTGGCGTCCCGCTTGCGTCGCGCGGCGGGTCAATTACGTTCCGACGGGGAATTGGGCGGCCAAGATAGTCGTCGCCGCCCCGCCGAGACGTAAGACTTTGAGTTTTTCATCCTGGGCCCTAGCAAGACGCAAATCAGTGATGAGAGAAGAGTGACAAGTCACGAGCCGAAACGCACGGGCTTGTACTCGTCACGGGCCACTTGTCACTTCTCTTCGGCGGCGTCCATCTTTTTGCGCAGGGTCTGGTAGGTTTCCACCACGACAATTGCGGCTGCGAGTACGGCTCCCGCCGTCGTTAGCACTTCTGTAGCGGCTTTCAAAAACCTCAGAAGTTTGCCCATGCTTTCGCCCCTCCGATTGGCAGCCATGCGCCTTCCGGCAAGTCTTCATTATACCTTTCCAGGCCCAGGAATGTTGCTTGTACGCCTTGGGCTGCAATCTCCAGCAAGCCGCAACAGCGGGGCAGTGAGAAGCGCTTTTTGCCCGCGCTGCCAGGGTTAAAGAAGAGCTTGCCGCCCAGAATCAAGGCACAGGGCTCATGGCTGTGGCCGAAAATCACCACCTCGCATTCTTCGGGTAGACCTTCCAGAAACCGTCGGCAATGCTCAGCCTGTTTCCCCGCGAGGTGATCGGCCTGGGCCCAGTCGCGCAATGCCGATTGCGGCTTGGGCAACTCATGCAACATGTGGACATTGAGATTCCCAAACCGTCGCGTCAAAGAGGGTGGGAGCCCCAGGTTGGTCGCGTCGATGTTCCCCCGCACCGCCTGGACCGGCGCAATGGCAAGGAGTTGGTCGAGCAGGGCCTCGGATCCGACATCACCGGCATGTAGTATCCCATCCACACCGTATAAGAATACCGGAAGATGCGGATCAAAATAGCCGTGCGTGTCGGAGACGACGCCGATTTTCATAGAAGTCAGGAAGGGCGGTAGACGGAGTACGGTCGACGGCAAACAAGGATGATATCCCGCGACCGTATTCCGGTATACTGTCTATCGCCTACTGTCTACCGTATTCTTTCTGCTTCCCTGTGCGCTCTTCAGCAACAATTCTTTCCACCAGATCCTTGCCAAGAGGGCAGGTGGGATGATTAATTCGGCAGGCTGCAATACTGACATTACAACCGCAAGGGCAAGGCTCCATGTTCAGGCGAAAGAGGACATGATTTCTTTGGGCCTTTGAAAGCGAACTCAAATCGATGCCGGGAACTTCTGTCGCGTCGGATGGCACGAAGTCGGGGGCGGTGTGTGGACAACCCGCCGGTACTGGCCGCAGGGGGGCCGGTTGAAACCTTGCGGGGGTTGGAGCCATGGCCCACACCAGCCCCGCGAGCAAAATCAGAGTTAGCGCCACCAGTCCAGCGGCATTGCGGCGGTTTCCTTCGGGAGTGGGGGGAGATGGCGAGCTATTCGAATTTGATTCGTTGGAAGACATTGGATTCCACCGGTTTCAACGGCATATTGGCAGGAACAATTTTGATAGTCACGGTCAGCGGTACACTGGTGGGCGGCAGGCAGGCGTGATCATTGCAAGCTTGGTAAGCGAACTTGCCTTTAAGCGCATACGTTCCCGCTAGCACATCCTTTCCTGCCTGCAGCAGCACACCTACCACCAACGGTCCTTCATAAACGGAGAGCGGTACGTCTGAAAACTCAAACTTTTTGGGCGCTCCCTTCGGATACACCACATTCTTCAGTGTAAACTGATCGCTGGGGTCCAATTTGAGGTCGGTCGGGATCAAGTAATCGAGCGATGGCTTGTGATCGTTGATGTGATAGCCGGCCGCGACTTGCGCCAGGATAGCCAGTTTTACCGGAGAGTTGGCGTGCGCTGCATCAGTGGCCATTACCGCGTGAGCTTCCACCACGGGATTCTTGTTTTGAGCCCATCCCAGGCTCATTGTCATCAGCGTCAAAGTCGAGCACCACAGAAGCATTCGCATATCGCCCATATCTCGCTCGTTCGAAGTTTGATCCTGCATTCCTGAGAAGATAATCCGAGTCAGCTATCTTGAGCTGTCACGGCTAGCATCGACTACTTGGTGGCGTCGCCCGGGCTCTTGACCTTGAGAAACGCGTCCAATTGCTCCTGCGCAAGCTTTCTACTGACCGAGCATTGACGGTCCACTTGGCGGCACTTGAGCAGGGTAAACTTACAGCCACAGTTGCATTGCTGGCTTTCCAGTTTTTTTTTGAAGGCTTCTTTCTGATCGGCGGTCAGCTTAGTTAGATCAATCCCCGGCACTTCCGAATCGATGGCGGCGGGGTTTCCCAA
>JBKQVI010000247.1:0-29295 GCA_052139985.1 Terriglobia bacterium | reverse complement strand
GATGGAATCCTTGAGATCGTCGGGCATGGGAACCTCCAGAGCCGAAGCTCCCGAGGAGGATAGCGGAGAGAAGGTCGGTCTGTCAATAGAAATGTTGTATTGCCAGACCTAAATGTAGAAACTCCAGTCCGTGGGTTTCACCCACGGCTAATGACATTGTTCCCCTTCGGGGAATCGGTAGCAGGTCCGCGCCACGATTGCACAGGCCACGGAGCTTTGGAGTGCGTGCAGCTTGCTACCGCTTTCTCTCCCGCAAGCTTGCTTGCGGGAATCTCAACCACAAGCACCACATCCTAGCCGGGTAGTAGTACAGGTTGATGTTGTGGCGGCGAGTTTACCTCGCCAAATGGTCCGTCAGGTGACGGATAAAGCCGCCTCTACGCCAAACCGTGGCGGTACCCCTGCCTGTTCTCGATTTCCTTACCACTTTGCTCACCACATCGGCCTTGCGGGGGGTGATCCCATTTGTCGAAGAGGTAATCGTCAATGCGGATGGGGAACAGTACATTGTTGTGCTCGCGGTCTTGCTTCTGCAAGGCGCGCTCGATTTCGCGAATGACCGGCAGGCTTTGAAGTGAATTCTTGGAGCAGATCACCACCAGCTTGTCATAATGCCGGATCCCTGCCCGCTGCGGTTGTCTATGCTGTCGTAGGCGGGCAGGGGTTATTGGCCGCCGGTCCCGGCTTCGAAAAACCGATCCAGCTCGCCTTCCACCAACTGGAGTGTCTCTTCGCAGCCCAGCACCAGCGTTTTCATTCTGTCCCAACGCAGGTCGAAAGTGTAGGCGTGGCGGAATACGTGGCGAAATTCCATGTATTCCTTTATCCGACTTCGCAGATGGGGGGAGAGGACGGCATTTCTATTTCCGGTGGCTTCGGTCATGCTATCCAGCAATTCCTTGTGCCATGACTCGCTCCCGGGCATCGGGTCGCCAAGCTCCAGGGTAACGCGCTTGAAAATGTTCTCCATGCCGTTATAGAAGGAGTGGAGCATCGCTGCCAGGGCGGAAAGCTCAATGTCATCAGGCGCGCTTGCTGCACATTTCTCCAGCAACGCACGGTGAACGCGGAACAAGCGGTGAATCTGCCTTCGCTCCAGTGCGACTCGCTCCCTCAGCTCATCCCACACGCAAGAGTTCCCCTTTGCTCTTCAAGTAGCGCGTGAAGTCGTTATCGTCGTCCAGATCAACCAGGTCCAAGGGGCGCCCCAGGGCATCGTGGGCGGCTGCCATCGCGCGGAAAAAGACCTCCGGCGGCAAGCCCGAAACCGCCATGTCAACGTCGGAGTTGGGCCGCATCTTCCCCTTGCTTGCCGAGCCAAAAATGTACACTTCCTTGGCTCCGACCGCCTTGAGCGCGGATGCCGCCTTGTCAACCAATCCCTTCATATCCTCCGTCATGGTGTCCTTCCTGGCTATAGTATGGCAAACCGCGCCGCCTCCGTCGAGACAAGAATGGTCAAGAATAGAGGGTGAAGGATGAAGGGTGAATTATGAACTCTGCACGATGAGGACGTCACTGGTTAGCTGGCACCGAACAACGTAACGGACCACGGACGACTGACCACGGACAGTTTCTTATGAATTCTGGATGATGAACAGAAATCGGGCCGTTTTGGCGCCCCGTGCATCGGGACGGTTCCTCTACCATCGGCAACAAAATGCTCTCACACACGGAAGAGCCTGAAATCTGGCTCCGCAAGTCCTTCGATCTGTGGCTGAACGTGCGCTGTCAACGGCGAGAACATGTCGAGATAAAGAAGGCTGAGATGGAACATCTCCTGTTCCGCTCCGAGATCAATCACCTCGAGACTTACATTTTGGGGCCATTCGTACTCTGACGCACCTCGTGTCAGAAAAAGGGACACCTCGTCGATGCGTTCATGTTGGAGGTACCACCACTCAACCGCCTTTTCACCGGTGAGGGCGTAGTGGCGTGCGGCATCGAACTTGCCATGGAACACATCGTCTGGACTGTTTGCTGCGAATACCTCAATCCCCATTTTAAGGAGGAACCTGCATACCATGTCTGGCTTCAGAGGGTGGGCGATCAAACGAATCTGCGTTTTGCTACCATCCTCTGTTGCCTTCTGAAAAGGCAGGGCGGGATCGTATCCAAAAGCCCCCGGCTGAAGCGACGCTCTGATCGTCCCCTCCCAACTTTTGAACCATGGAGCGTTGCCCTTCTTTGTGGGAATTCCGAGGAAGACACGGAAGAATGAGAAGGGATAGTCCCCGAGCGCTTGCTGCTCAATTTCGGAGCCGAAACGATTCTGGCACGCATCACAGTAGAGTCCACCGGGGAGTACGGCCCAGTCGCTACCCCCGAGCGATTCGGGGAGAATGTGTTCGCGGGTCGTAAACTGGCCCGAGCTGTCCTTACAGAAGATGCAGCGTGCCATCGTTCTATCCAGTCGCGGGCCAGGGTAGACCCGTTTTGGAGGTCTGCGACTCGTTCCCAATCGACAGCAAAAAGCCGCGGACCTACAAAACAGCTCCGCGCTGCGCTTGCTTAAAGATGCTATCTACCGAACACTCCAGTTAGGAGATGCATCACTTCATTCTCTACGGTTTCACGGGTTACGCTTTCCAGCGTGTATTCATTGTGTTTTCCCGAGGAACCGCCGCGGCCTGGCATCATTGTGCTGACATGTGTCCAGATTTTATCGCCGTAGGTTTCGGCACTGAACGATAAGGTCGGGATTTCCCCAGGCGGTACATACCTTGGCAGTTGCTGACTAGGATGTATCTCCATTTTTACCCTTGCGGCAGTTGATTTCTCTCGCGAATTATGCGTTTCTGGCTCGTAAGTGATTTCACAATGATGTCCTCTAGATTTAATTAGAGCCGATAGCTCTTCCATGGTTGGACGAATTATCTCCAAGACCAGTTTGTCAAAATTCCCCAAGAAAAGTTCATGTTCAGTCTTGGCTCTTGCCTGCTGCTTTTGGGCGGTTAGTTGCCTATTATCATATGCGTCGAAAAGACCTTTGAGCGCGTTTACTGTTTCGTTCTTCATAGCAATAGCTCCTTTCAGTGCATGACTCCAGGCCCGCACCAGCCCTCTCGCATTTGTATCACGCCATGCCTTGCGTCAGGTTCATCCCATGCCTATACAAGAATGGAATTGAGTAAACCGCTTCGTTATTCTTGCTACCTTTGGCGAAGAATCCAATCGCCAAAAGATTATCAGCAGTAGTTTTCCAACCCGAACCAAGGAGTGCCTCAAGGGCGATTGCGTTGTAGTCAGTCTTCCCGCCTGAAAATTTCTCGATGTCAATCCAAAGATGGGGGAACTCAGCCTGGAGGTAGGTGTCGCGTTTGCGCGTTGACAGTTCCTCAAATCCGTATCGAATCGCTGCGGCACCAATGACCCACTCCGATGCCCCCTCTTGGTCTGCTTCGTATATGTCTTGCTGCTTTTGGCGAGCGCGAATCAGCAAATCAAGAACATCACGTGGGGTTACGACTCCGCGCCCGTCAGCACAGCGATTGTAAATCCACCGAATGGTCGGGCTCTGCTTGGGTCCTCTGAACACTTTTGCAGGAAATATTTTGTAAAAACACTCCGTTCGATAGGAGGCGCTCGCATTTAACTGGTCGCCATTTATATTAAGATAAGCTGCCAGAGGTTTATTCGCGAAAAATCGCTTCACAGCCATTGCTAGGATTTGATCTTGAGTCCAACGGAGAGTATCTGCTTGCCGCGCTGTGACATGAGTGAGGGCTGTAAATCCCTCCTGAGTCCTAACAACTTGTTCCAGCATGTCGTCACGCAGAAATACCTTGACTCTGATACTTGCAGAAGCGAAATACCTAACCGCGCGGAGGAGTGCGCGGAGCGCCGTCCTCTCCACATCCGAACGGCGAGGAAATACCTCATCAAGCCGGTCGACCATAAGCCATAGGGACAGATGGCTTGCTTCAAGTACCCCCTCCAAAGTTTGCTTTATGTCGTTTACATATTTGGGGAGAGAATGTTCGGAGGCTTCCTCGCTTTTCTCCGAAGGGAAATCATTTTTAAACCCGAATAGATCGAGTTCGAATTCGCCCCCATCACCCGGAGGCTGATACTTCAGCTTCGGGCGCCAAGACGTTAGGACATGTAACGACCATTCGAGAATATCTCTCAAGGATTTCTTTGCCTCAATTTCGGGAATTTTCGCGTTGGCGCAGGCCAGCCGAAACCTTTGAACTTCGTTATTTGCGCCCGCCAGCAATTCGCGGTAACGCTTGCCCTTTATGAATTGCTCGTGCGCAAGGGACACAAGATAAACGCACCAGAAGCTGACAAACTCTTCCTCGGAAAGCTTTGAAAACCGATCGGTGAAAGCGTGGAATACAGGGTCGCCGGGCGCTTGCACACCATGGGCGACAACGACCTTTCGGTTGCTCAACAAGAAATCGGGCAGGAAGTCTACAAAGATGCGAAAAAGTGCGCTCTTGCCGGAGCCTTTGGTTCCAGGGACGATGTCGACCAAATCATTAATGAGATCGCTGAAGGCAGATGTTTCGACTCTCGCTGCTTCCAAGAGCGTGTCTGATTCCGCAACCGAGGACCCCAAATCAAGCCCCTGAAGCAGTGCCGACAATATCTTGTTTTGATGCCCCATGGTTAAGTGTCTCCTGCTGCCCACTCCCTCCCCATGCTATTGCTGAACCTCGCTGCACTAATCCTGATAAATATCCGTGTTCGCGGGGTGAAGCCTCCACATACAAGCTGCAGCAAATGATACCCAAATTAGAATGCGAAGCGACCTGTGAGTCAAGCAAGCTTTTCGGCGTCGCCAACCCGCTAACTTAAGTCAGGAGCCATCTTGAGCGCGCAGTTGAGCTCTGCAATCTTCGATCTCGAGCAGGGTAGCGCACAGTTCTTGGGGATCTGCGATTTCCCGAAGTGATTTGCGGGAGCGGCAAATGAGAGCGTGTAGCGCAGAGGTAGCCACATTTTGGCTTCCTCTGCGGTTCTTAACATGGGAACATCAACCATGTTATTAACATCCAAACATGAAACCCCACGGACGGACGAAGAACCGCAGACGAACGCAAAGAACGCGTACGTCTGCGCTACCCGCTCAATAAGAACAGTGGCCAGTGGTTAGTGGCGAGTGGCGAGAAATCGGAGACAAGTGTCAGGTGTCAGGCCGGGACGCGAGATTCAAGATAGATTCAAGGTTCAAGACTGCCGGTTGCACCTACCCGCGAGTGGCGCGAACGGGCTTGGGCTTCTTGGCGCGGCGCGGGGCACGGGTCGTGGGTTGCACAGCCTTGGCGGGTTGACTGTCTAAAGAAATGTTCGTCCGGGCAAGCTGTAGGAGCAGGCGCAAGGCTTGATTGACCGAGGCTGAATCGGCGAACGCTTTGGCCACATCGGGATCGAGAAACACCACATTCGTACCGGCGCGGTAAGCCTCATAGTGCTTTCCACGAACGCCACGCGAGAAGTCGTACTCGGGTCGCATTTCGTCGTTATCGTTTTGGTGAACGTGTTGATTCATATTCTCTCCGCTCTCGGGGAGTCGCTTCCCGGGCGTTGATGATACGGGTTCGGCCTTCGCGTTCAGTATATGCGACTACGAGTAGGCGTCCCAGTGCCGAATGGCCCATACTGAGAAATCGGAGTTCCTCCTCTGAATGATCTGGGTCGGCAATCGCGAGTTCCAGCGGGTCGCCAAACACCGTCATCGCTTCGGGCAACGTGACGCCGGGCTTCGCGACGTTCGAATCTGCTTTCTTGGCGTCCCATTCAAATTCCATGACTCGATTCGTGTAACCACGAGCATTGATCCAGCCATCTCAATCCTTAGTGTACAGCAACTGCAAGCCGGATGCTCTATAAGAACAGTGGTCCGTGGTTTGTGGGGAGGGCTATGAGCACTATAAAAGCAGCACCGCGGGCTGAAGATTCACACCTCGTCCCAGGGGTTCAGAAGAACGACGCCGAGGCCGGCGAAGTCCTTGACGTTCCGCGTCACGAGGGTAAGGCCGTGTTCAAGCGCGGTCGCGGCAATCAGACCATCCGGGGCACTCAAGGGCCGGCGCGCCAACTCACGCATTCCGCCCGGTCGGCCCCACCGTGCCGCAATGGCCTGCGCCACCGGCAGAACCCGGCCCGGAAACAGGAGCCTCAAGTGGCTGTCAAGCGAGGCCTCCAAGCGGGCTCGACGCGCGGCATCCTGTCGATTTCTTCGTCGCTCAGCAGACCACGGATTTCGGCGAAGGCATCGATCAGCGCGTGCCCGGTCCGGCGCTCCGGCGGAGTCGCCGCCGTCTCTGGTTCCGGCAGCGCATCGAGCGCCTTCTTGAGGAGATCGTCGAGGTCGTGGAACTGACCGCTTTGGAGGTGGCGTTGGATGCGGGCTTCGGTTTCCGGTCGTGTAATCTCAAGGGTCATGGGCGCCTCCCTGTCAAAAAGGTCTCCATATCCGCCCTACCTCGGCAAAAGAGAGCGGTCAAGCGGACCAAAGCCACCCCATGTGCGTCCGGGGTTTCCCAGCTCAGACGGGACGTTACCCGGTCCAGTGGGGAACCTCAGTAGAAATGTAGAAACTCGAGTCCCAGCCAGCAAGCTGGCTGGGGCAAAAGCGGCAGCAGGCTGCGCGCACTCCAAAGCTTCGCTCCATAGACGATAAGCGGCGTAGCGCGTCTATAACGGCATCCGACCTGCTTTATAGGTCCGCGGTTCGCCCCCAAACATCAAAAACCGCGGACCTATAAAGCAGGTCCGCGCTACGGTTGCATTTGGAGCGGAGCTTTGTTCCGTTCGGCCGGCCCGGCGTGGGATTTTTCTCGGCGGGGCGCCGTATTCTCATATAATGGTGAATGTTCGGGCGGAATACCTTCACTGATAAGGCTTGCATCGCTCTGCGGTGGAACAACAAACTGATTTGTCACTGACGCCAACTTCGCCGGGTTCCGCGGCCTCGCCTATCGCAGGCGAAAGGCCGTCCTCATCGACGCGTAACAATCAGGCGCTGGGCTCACCGCGCAACACAATGATTGTTATCGTTCCGATCCTTCTGGTACTGATCACTTTCGTTTTCTGGTATCAAACCTGGTTCGGGCGGGCGCTTTCCGACGGCGAAATGGCACAAGTTCTGGCCGATACCTCCGCACCGCACAAGACGCAACACGCCCTCGCGCAGCTTTCCGACCGCATTGCGCGCGGCGACCCGACGGCGAAGCGCTGGTACCCGCAACTGCTAGCGCTGGCGCAGAATAAGGAATCACAATTGCGCCTGGAAGCCGCGTGGGCGATGGGGCAGGATAATCATTCCGAGGAATTCCATCAGGCCTTGCGCAAGTTGACCGACGATCCCGTGCCCATGGTGCGCTGGAATGCCGCGCTGGCGCTGGCGCGATTTGGCGACGGGACGGGCGAACCGCAGTTGCGGTCCATGTTGCAACCATTTACTCTCAGCGCCCCGGACTCGGGTACGATAAAGTTTCGAATAAAGGAACAGGACGACGTTCGCAATGGCACCATCATCGCCCGCATCCGCCCGATCGGTAGTGAACATCAGATGGATGTCGTTTCTTCCGTGGGGGGAACGATTGCGCGTTTGCTGGCTAAGGATGGCGCCACGGTTGCAGCGGGGGGTGCTGTGGCAGTGATCGATCCGGACGAAACCCAGGTGGTGGAGTCTCTACGCGCGTTCTATTTGGTGGGCCAACCGCAGGATCTCGAAGAGGTGGAGCGCTTCGTCCGCGGCGCGCCCAACATGTCGGACCGAGTGCGCCAGCAGGCGGAGGCTACCGCGCGCGCGATCCGGGAGCGGTCGGGGGCGAAATGAGGTGCCGGGAATTTGACACCATGCTTTTCACTTAGCACGCTTGAGGGGAAGAGTTTTCAACTTGGAACCCCCTCACCCGTCCCGCCCCGGCTGGAGAAAACGCCGGCTGCGGTCCACCCTCTCCCCCAAGGGGGCGAGGGACGCGATTTCGAGTTTTCACCTCTTGTGGAAAGACGGGCAATTGGCTGCGGGTTCTTGGTCGGTGCCGGAACGCTCGCCGCGAAGGGTCTGGAGAACAGCGTTGGGTTCAGACCGAGAACTTGATTCCGAGATGAGACTCGACTTCTTCGGTCGGGACCATCTCGATGGCGTCCCACGGGCAACCGTCCAGAAAACTGCCGTCCGGACCTTTGCTGGTACACTTCTTGCAGCCGATGCAGAGCACCGGATCGACTTCAATGCGGCCGAAGGGGGGATGATCTTCGTCGGAGACCCAGTACATGCAGTCGGCCACAGGGCAGTAAGGGACACAAGCCGGCGAGCCGGAACAACCCGTGCAACACTCCGTGATGACGGCAAGCTCCTTGGGCCGCTTCTTGCGCGGGGTCTCAATGCCAATGGATTTGGGCTCGCTCTTGACGACTTCCCCGACGGGAATGTAATACTCGGTCAAGTTGTCCTCCCCACCCTGGATGTAGAGACATTCTCCCAGAAGGGGGAGGGAAGGTCAACTGGCAGAATTGAAGCATCGGGTCACTGGGTCATCTGGAGATTTGGCCATCGGGTCATCGGGTCATTGCGAGGCCAGCGGATGCTGCCGAGTGGCGGGTAGCTGCGGACGATTAGCCGCCAAGCACATGTTTTTTGCTTTTCAATGACCCGATGGCCAGATGACCCGATCACCAAATGACCCGATCTTCGCGAGGTGCCATGGTAGCTTGGACTCTTGTATTTCACATTATTGGGTTGGTTTTCTGGCTGGGAAGCCTTCTGGTGGTGACTCAGATTCTGGCGATTCACACCGAGGAAACTGCCCCAGAAACTCGCGCCACCCTTGGTCGCCTGGAATCGAAACTATTGAAAGGGTTGGCGCACCCCGGCGCAGCCATCATGGTGATTACCGGGTTCATTCTGGTATCACATGACCCCAATTATCTCCGGGAAACTTGGTTACACGCCAAACTCCTTTTCGTAGTCGTTTTGGTGGCGCTTGATCTTCGGCTGACGTTTCGAGCAAGGGCGTTTCAGGAAGGGAAGATCGAGCTAAGCCGCCGCGAATGCATGGTTTTGCACGGAGCCATCTCCCTGGTGTTCCTGGTAATTCTGATTCTGGTACTGGTCAAACCGTTTGGTGTCCACCGGAGCCAGGCGCAGCTAGGGAGAAGCGGCGATTCGATTATAGGTGTATGGTCGCGACGGACATGCGCGTAGGAGTGCTGTTTCTGTGTGATCTCCGTGCGCTCCATGGCGAAGCTTCTTGTGCTTGGATATAACAGTTTTAGAATTAGTAATATAGGAGGTTAGTTTTGGCCAAAATTACGATTAACAACAATGGTTCGATTCGGGTGGAAGGAGAATTCACCATCTGCGACGCAACCGGCGGCGTATTTGACTTGTCAGGTCGAACGTCGATTGGCCTATGCCGGTGTGGGCAATCGGACAATAAGCCCTTTTGCGACGGCAACCACCGAAAGATCAGTTTTCAGTCGGAGGTAAAGGCTCGGACCCTGCCGCCCCCGGTTCCCAAGCCCGCGTAAATGGATTGTCTTCAGGATATGGCGGCCGACCAGTGTCACGAAAACGGTTTCCACCCCATGCCTGCGAGTGAACGCACCGAGACAGCCAGGGACATTTTGCCACTGGGGAGACCCCATTCCCTGCCCCCTCAGGATGCTTCAGAGCTTTTGCCAACCTCAAGCAATATAATGGTTTAGTTAGTTATGTTTGGCAAAGGCAAGGGCCGTCATTCCGTTGACTTGAATGGGTGCATATGGTACGTTTAGCGACCTGTTCAGACCCTCTGTGAACAGTTGGAAAGCATAGATGGCTTTTAACAAGGCCAAAGCGCTGCAATCGGCTGAGAAGTCCGTAGCTCAAGGCAAGATTCCTCAAGCCATCAAGCAATATCAAGACATCCTTGATAAAGACCCCTCCGACGTGTCTCTGCTCAACACGCTGGGTGATCTCTATATCCGCGAGCGGAACATCACCGAAGGACTAAGACAATTCCACAAACTGGCCGAGGCCTACGTCCGCGAAGGCTTCAACGTTAAAGCGATTGCGATCTACCGAAAGATCTCCAAGGTTGATCCGAATGTCGTTGACACGCTCTTGAAGTTGGCGGAGTTGTATCAGCTCCAGGGTTTGAGTCGCGAGGCTCGAGAACAGTATCTCCAAGCGGCGGAGTCTTTTAAGAAGCGACATCAACCCGAACGCGCACTGGAATCCCTTCGCAAGTTGGTGCATCTTGACCCGGAGAACGTCAATTTCCGCAACCGTCTGGCGGCGGAATGCGAGCAGCTCGGCAAGCGGGAAGAGGCTGCCCAGTCCTATCTGGAATCGGCGGAGATTCTGATTCGCCGCGACGATCCGGCAGGGGCCGAACCCGCGTTGAAAAAAGCTGCCGAACTGGATCCCAAGAATTCGAAGATCGAGATTCTGCGAGCGCGCGTGGCCATCGCCTGCCAGCAGCCGGAGGAAGCCGAGAGAATCATCAACTCCACGCCGGGCCTGCAATCGGACCCCGCGGGCAGGCGGATCTTGTTGGACGCTTACCTGGGGGCGCGAAAACTCCCTCAGGCGGAAAACCTGGTGCGAGAAGTCTTCCATGCCAATCCTACGGACTTCGCGCCGGTCGCCAGTCTTTCTGCGCTCCTGGTGGAAAACGGGGACATTGACGGTGCGTACCAGTTGCTCGCGAGCTTGGCAGAACCGCTCATCAATCAAAATAACGCCGGCGCCCTGTTAGAAGCCTTGCGCCGAGTTTGGACCGCTGCCCCCGATCACCTTCCCACCCTGGAACTGATCCATCGACTCTGTGAACGAACCGCGAACGAATCGACTCTGCCGGAGGTGCTGGAAGCGCTGGGCCGCGTCCACCGGCAGGCGGGCGATCTGGAAAAGGCCGAAGCGGCCTATCTGAAGCTGGTTGAGCGCGAGCCCGAAAATGAAAATTACCATGCTCTCCTGAATGCGGTTCAGCAGAAGCTGGGCAGAGTAGTCAAGCCCGCCGAATTCGCCTCCAAGGAGATGGCACTCGGGGCGGCCGAAGACGAACCCGCGCCGGGACCGGCGGGCGTCGACGCTGACCAGGAAGTGATGGTGAAAGAAGCCCTCGAGAACAGCGACTTGTTTGCGCGTTACAACCTGCCCGAGAAGGCGATTTCCGAATTGGAAAAGGTGTTGCAGGTTTACCCCAACCAGATTGATGTTCATCGGCGCATCCTGGAAATTTCGCGCAAAGGCTTTCCCGAACGAGGTGCCGAAGCGGCCGCGCAGTTAGCTCGAATCTTCGCAGAACTTGGTGATGTCGAGACGGCAGACAAATACCAAGCCATCGCGTCAACGAATGGCCCTTTGCTGGAGATTCCCCTGCCCCCAGCTCCCCAAAGTTCTGTGGCGCCAGAGCCAGTGCCGCCGCCCCCGCCTGTCCCCGAATGGCCGGGCGTGGAAACAGCTATAGAGTTTCCGATTCCCTCGATTAGCCCCGAGGAACCGCTAACGGCGAGCCCGCCTCCAGTGCCGGCAGAAGTCGCTTTTGATCTAACGCCTCCCGCAGTTCAAAGCGGACCTCCGGTTGCGCCACCGGAACCCCCAGTCTCGGCTGTGCCTCCGATGGAGCTGGATCTGACGGGAGAATTGGAGGCCCTCAAGGCGTTTGGACCCGAGCCTCTGATACCCTTGGACTCCGAGCCCGTTGCGACACCCGCCACGGAAGCATCACCGGTAGAACTCCCAGTGCCTGCGGAAGAACCAACTCCGTCGCCCGTAGTGGGGCCAGCGGTACCGCCCGCCGAAGCCTCCGCCGCGATCCCTGAACCGCCGCCTGCTCCCGGAGAAGCGATATCCACGGACCTTGAAGAGGGCAAGATCGAAGTTGAGTTTTACCTTGAGAACGGTTTTGTGGAAGAGGCCCGGCAAGCTATGGCTGAGCTTGAGGGCAAGTACCCGGGCAGCTCAGTGGTAACGGAACTCCGGAAGCAGTTTGATGAGCGAGCCGCTGGGACTCTCCCCAATCGACCATCGGCTGAGATTCCCCCGGCGGATGAAACAGCCATCGCGAAGCCGCCTGCGAAGTCTGAGCCTGCAAACGAAACGCAACCCGCGGAATCAGCAATAGGCTCTGTGCCCGCAGTGCAAGAAGTTGGGCCCTCGCCGGAACCCGTTTTGATGGCGGAAGACGACGATAACGAAGAATGGGAGCTTCCCACTAGCTACGCTACGCCCCAACCCGACGCATCGGTGCAAGCCGTGACTCCACCTCCCGTAACGGAGCCACAAGCCTCGACGCCTGTGGATCAGCTTGTGATACAGGAATCGGTGGCCGCGAACAGCGGAGGCGCGGGTGTTTTGGGCGACCTGGCGGCGGATCTTGCGTCATCATTCGATGGATTATCGACGTCTCCGGGCGCTCGTCCCGCGGCGCCGGACATCGCACCAACGATTGACACCGCTCCTTCCTCTCCTCCCCCTCAAGGCGTTCCGCAGCTCAGTGGTTTGTTGGCGGAGATGGAAGAGCCCAGCGCCGCTGCGGCCGCCAAGGATGATCCCGAAACGCATTACAATTTGGGTGTGGCCTTCCGGGAAATGGGACTCTTGGACGAAGCCATTGGAGAATTTCAAAAGGTGGCGAAGGGTGCGGGGAAAGGGAACTTCTCTCCCAACTTCCTCCAGGCATGCAGCTTGTTGGCGATTTGTTTTATGGACAAGAAGATGCCGGCCATTGCCGTAAAATGGTACTTGCGTGCGCTGGAGACACCCAGCCTCGAGGATGAGGCACAGTTGGCCTTGCAATACGATCTGGGCCTGGCGTACGAGCAAGCTGGCGATTCGCGCAAGGCTCTGGAGAGATACACCGAGGTTTATAGCCAGAATATCGACTTCCGCGATGTGGCAGACAAGATTCGCGTGCTCCAGCATAATGCTTGAAAGACATTCCACCCACGGCCGCGGAGTGACCCCTATTGCCTTGCCCGAGACCCGAGCTTCCGGTTTGATAAAAGAAATGAATCGCCTCCTAACGATCGTGTACATCGTGTTCTGCTTCGAGATTGGCGTGTTTCTGTTTGTCTTCCCGTGGGTTTCGCTCTGGACCAAGAATTACTTTGTGGGTCATTACCCTTTCTTTGCGAGCATCACGCACAACTACTTCCTCCGGGGGGCGGTCTCCGGCCTCGGCTTGGCGGACGTCTGGCTTTCCTTCTTTGAGGTGTGGCGCTTACGGAGCGAATTGGGTTTCGTGCGTTCGCGGCAGAACCATTGAATCGGGACTTCGCAGGGTAGGTGGTAGATGGAATCGGGTATATGGGCTTCTCCCACCTACGACCTACCATCTACCCCGCGCTGGCCGTACACTCCCACATCAAAATGCCTTTTAGTTTCCAGCTCTACTACATTACCGACCGCGCGCAAATCAAATCCCAAACTCTTGATGAACGCATTGCAGGAGCCATTGGCGCGGGCGTGGATTGGGTGCAGGTTCGGGAAAAGGATTTGCCTGCCCGCGGCTTGTTAACACTGGCGGAATCTGCCGCGGAACGGGCGCGTCGGCTGGGACACACCCAGGTGCTGGTTAACGATCGGTTGGATGTCGCTCTGGCGGCCAACGCCCACGGTGTGCATTTGGGCACACGTTCGATGCCGGCGGAACTGGTGCGAAGGATAGTGCCGCAGGCGTTCGTCGTGGGAGTCTCCTGCCACTCGCTTGAAGAATCTCTGGCTGCACAAGCGGTGGGCGCGGATTACATTCTGCTCGGGCCAATTTTCGCAACTCCCTCCAAGCTCTCATATGGCCCACCCCTCGGGATCGATAAGCTCCGCGAAGTGACTTCACAGATTACGATTCCCGTCTTTGCGCTAGGTGGAATCACCGTTGATCGCGCGGCCCTCTGCCTCCAGAACGGCGCGGCGGGCATTGCCGGAATTCGGATCTTTCAGGATTGTAACTCGGTCGAGCAGTTGGTTCGCGAGTTGCGCGAAAAGGCACGTCAATAGCGTCGGCTTTTGGAGCCTTCGCGGCGCGGGCAGGCGTGGCACGGGCATCTTGCCTGTGGTAGGTCATGGCCAAGATGGCCATGCCACGGCAGGCTTTCACTCCTGTGTTGCACCCGCAACGTCAACCGCGTCATCACCATCTTGCCTGCTGTGAATAACGATCAGGCACAGCCCCCGGCCTTTTACCCAAGCAGTTTGACACCCTCAAACAAAGGAGTTGACATTCTACATCCATGGCTATAGATTGCCTACAGCCATGAAACAAAAACAGATACACTATCAAAATCGTATTGAGCTACTGCAAGGCACGCTCGACATGCTCATCCTGCAAACACTGCAGTGGGGGCCGCAGCACGGCTACGGGATCAGCCAGTCGATTCGCGGGCGTTCGGGCGAAATCCTACAAGTTGAAACGGGCTCTCTCTACCCGGCGCTCCATCGCCTGGAAAAGCAAGGGTGGGTAGCATCACAGTGGAAGCAGTCGGAAAGCAATCAGCGCGCCAAATTCTATCGTCTGACTCCGGCCGGAAAGAAGCAGTTGGTCTCTGAGCAAGCCCGCTGGACACAGATTGTCAACGCCATCGCGGGCATCATGAGTCCGGGATTTTGAAGTGGGAAGGCTGACTGTCGCGGCCCTGTGAATCTCGCAACCTAAGAGAGTTAATCCATGACTTTTTGGAGATGGTTGTTTCATCGCCGGCAACGTGACGCGGACTTGGACGAGGAGGTCCAGGCACATCTTCGCATGGCCGTGCAGGAACACATCGAGCAGGGCGAAACTGCTGAGCAAGCCCGCGTCACAGCCGCTCGCGAGTTCGGCAACGTCCTTTTGGTCAAGGAGGTGACACACGACATGTGGGGATTCCTCTGGCTTGAAACCTTTCTGCAAGACCTCCGTTATGGCGCGCGCATGTTGCGCAAGAACCCCGGTTTTACGGCCGTCGCCGTGCTGACGCTTGCCCTCGGCATTGGCGCCAACACCGCGATTTTCTCGATGGTCAACAGCATCCTGCTGCGCCCGCTGGCCTATCGCGAGGCGCAGAAACTGTATCTGGTTCGCGAAATCGTCCCCGAGCTGAGCCAGACCTATCCCACCCTTCCCGCCAACTTGCCGAATTTCCGTGTCTGGCAACGCGAATGCCACTCGTTCGAGGATATCGCAATCATCGAGCCGTTCAACATGACGTTGACTAGCAACGGCGATGCGGAGCAGATTCCCGGCGGCCGGGCTTCCGCGAATCTCTTCGACGTGCTGGGCATCGTACCGCAACTAGGCCGCGCGTTTCTGCCCCAGGAAGACACGCCGGGTCACGACCAGGTGGTGATGCTCACCGACGCGTTCTGGCGGGGCCGGTTCCACGCCGATCCCGCCATCGTGGGCCGCTCGCTTACCCTCAACGGCAAACCCTACCAGGTCGTCGGCGTTCTCCCCACTTCTTTTCGATTCCCCAAGGGCGCGCAATTGGGCGGATTGGTGGAATTCCCTCCGCAGACCGATTACTTCAAGCCGCTGGGACTCGATCTGAAAGACTTTGATGTCATCGGAGAATTCGATTTCGCCGCCATCGCCCGGCTAAAGCCTGGGACGAGCGCACGGCAAGCCGTGGCCGAGTTGAATGTAATCCAGGCGCGGATTGCGAAGGACGCCAAGGAGGGGGTAAACCTTCGCGCCGAGCTCCTTCCGCTGGAAAACCAAGTTGTGGGGACGGCGCGGCGCGGGCTTCTACTCTTGCTGGCGGGGGTGGGGGCGGTGCTCCTGATCGTTTGCCTGAATCTGGCGAACCTGCTGTTGGTGCGCGTGCCAGCCCGCGTGCGGGAGGCGGGGATTCGGACGGCGCTCGGGGCTTCTCGCGCGCGCCTGGCGCGGCAACTCCTGAC
Organism: Terriglobia bacterium; assembly: GCA_052139985.1. Lineage (GTDB taxonomy): Bacteria > Acidobacteriota > Terriglobia > UBA7540 > UBA7540 > Bog-366. The sequence goes on along the minus strand of JBKQVI010000247.1, from coordinate 13,472 downwards.
GGAGAGCGCATTGTTGGCAATCCTCGGAGGAATCCTGGGGATTGGTTTGGCGTATTTCGGGCTACGATGGCTGGTGGCTGTGGCGCCCGCCAATCTGCCACGCATCGATGAAGTGCACGTGGACGCGCGCGTACTGTGGTTCATGGCTGTCGTTTCCGTGCTGGTCGGAGTCGTCTTCGGCGCCCTGCCCGCGTGGTGCGTGACTCACGCCCAGCCGCAAGCGGCGCTGAAAGCAGGCGCCGTCACCATCACCGAAAGCCACTCCGCACGCCGTTTGCGGGAATCGCTGATCGGCTTTGAAGTCGGCGTCGGCACCCTGCTTCTGATCATGGCCGGCCTGCTCACTACGAGCATGGTCCGCTTGCTCGGCGTCGATAAGGGATTCACCGCGGAGCACGTGCTCGCCGTGGACGCCAGCTTGCCTCCGCAGAGCTATATCAAACCGGAGCAGAAGGATACATTCTACGATACCGTGCTCGCGCGGGTGCAGGCCCTCCCTGGAGTGCGCTCCGCGGGTTGGGTTAGCAAGCTCCCGCTTGCAGGACAAGAGCAGGTGGATGGTATCAGCGTTCCCGGCCGCCCGACCAAGGGCTTCCCAGATGCTGTCGCGAATTATCGATATGTGAGTTCCGGGTACTTTCAGTCGATGGGTATCGCCTTGCGCCAGGGCCGGTTGATCGAGCCAGCCGACCGCGACCGCCACGTAGCCGTCATTTCGGAAAGTGTCGCGAAGCAAGTGTGGCCGGGCGAAAACCCCGTCGGCAAGCAATTCCACCCGGGAACAGACAAGGCGCCCCTCACGGAAATAATCGGTGTCGTCGCTGACATCCGCACGGTCGCCCTCGACGAGCCTCCACTTTTGATGGTCTATCAGCCAGCCGGGCCGGCAGCCCGCAATTGGGATGGTTCGCATGCTTCGCTGGTGGTTCGCGCGACGATTGCGCCGACGGCACTGGGCACGGCTGTGCGCGGTGCCATCCGGAGCGTGGATTCCGGGGTTCCAATCCTGCACCTCCGCCCGCTGACTGAAATCGTGTCGGAATCGGTGGGCGTTCGCCGCTTTCAAATGCTGCTGGCGTCGCTTTTTGCGATATTCGCACTGTTGCTGGCCGCGTTGGGAATCTACGGCGTGGTGAGCTACTCGGTGGCGCGGCGCCGTCAGGAGTTGGGAATTCGTATAGCGCTGGGCGCGCGAGGCTCCGAACTGCGAAATCTGGTTGTACTGCAAGGGATGTCTCCGGTGGTGGTGGGATTAGCGGCAGGTGTTTTGATGGCACTGGCGGCCGGTGGCGTGATTCGCGGCCTGCTGTTTGGCGTAACCGCGCAAGACCCCTTGACCCTAGCGAGCGTGACGCTGGTCGTACTGGTCACCGCGGTGTTGGCGTGCTACATCCCCGCCCGCCGGGCGACGACGGTCGATCCTATGGTGGCGTTGCGGTATGAATGAGGAGAGGCTGCCGTGACTTTTCTGGACTGGTTGTTCCGCCGCCGGCGGAGTGAAGAGGAACTGGACGAGGAGCTACAGGCACATCTGCGCATGGCCATGCAAGAGCGCATCGAGCAGGGCGAAACCGCCGAGCAGGCACGCACTTCCGCGGTTCGCGAGTTCGGCAACGTCATCTTGGTCAAAGAAGTCACGCGCGACATGGGGGGATCCCGCTGGCTTGCAACTCTGCTGCAAGACGTCCGCTTCGGCGCCCGCCAGTTGCGCAGGAATCCCGGTTTTACGGTCGCGGCGGTTCTCACGCTTGCGCTCGGCATCGGCGCCAACACTGCGATCTTCAGCGTCGTGCAAGGCGTGATGTTGGCCCCGCTGCCTTTCAGCCAGCCGGACCGCCTGGTGGCGATCTGGGAGAGCCACCCTCACGCCCCGCACGTGTGGATTTCCTACCCGAATTTCCAGGATTGGCGGCGCGATGCGCGCTCATTCGAGCAAATGGTTGCGTTCGCATGGCAGGGCTCGGATGTGACCAGCCCGGGAACACCTGAGCACGTCAATGGTATGTTCATGTCGGCCGGCTTCTTCTCGACCCTGGGCGTAAAACTCGCTCTCGGACGAGAATTCTCTCCGCAAGAAGACCAGCCCGGCGGCGCACCCGTCGTTATTATCGGCAGTCGCCTGTGGAAGGATCGGTTCGCCGGCAGTCCGGACGCGCTCGGCAAACGCCTAACGCTAGATGGAATTGGTCGCACCATCGTCGGCGTCCTCCCGCCAACGTTTCGTTTGGAAGACGCCGCCGATGTTTATACGCCGTTGGGGCAGGGCGACCCCCTCTTCCTCAACAACCGCGCCATCCACCCCGGGATCCTCGCGATTGCGCGGTTAAGACCTGGTGTGAACATCTCTCAAGCGCAGGCGGAGATGGGCACGATCCAGAACAGTCTGGACCAGCTCTACCCCGATGCGGATCGAGACTTGGGAACGGATGTGGTACCCCTGAAGCAGCAAATCGTCGGGAACGCGGGCAGAACGCTGCTGCTACTGCTGGGCGCGGTGGGACTTGTTTTGCTGATTGCCTGCGCGAACTTTGCCAGTCTGCTGCTGGCGCGCTCGGCGGCACGCACGCGGGAGCTTGCCGTTCGCTTGGCGCTGGGGGCGAGCCGGGGGCGCGTCGTCCGGCAGTTGCTTACCGAAAGCGTGCTTCTCTCGCTCGGTGGCGGAGGCCTGGGGCTGCTGGTGGCAATGTGGGGAGTGAACCCCGTGTTGGCTTCAGTGCCGGGAAACTTGCCTCGCAGCGAAAACATCGGCGTGAATGTACCTGTCCTGTTGTTCACGTTGGGTGTTTCGATTGCCGTTGGCGTGCTATTTGGCCTCGCGCCCGCGCTCAAGAGTTCAAAGGCCGAGCTGGGAGTCTCGCTGAAGGCAGGGAGCCGCGGCTCGACGCGGGCCCATCATCGTGCTCAAAGCAGTCTGGTGATAGCCCAAATGGCCCTGACCCTGGTATTGCTGGTGGGCGCCGGCCTGTTGTTCCGTACGATTCAGAATATGTGGGACGTCAATCCCGGCTTCGACACGCACCGCCTGATTACCTTCAAGGTCGGGTTTTCACCGCAGCTCACCCGAACGGCCTCGGGCACTCGATCTGCCTGCCAGCAATTGATTGAGCGCATTCGGCAGATTCCCGGCGTCGAGGCTGCGGAGTTTACCAACCTCGTTCCCCTAAGTCGCGACGACAACGATTCCCCGTTCTGGGTTGGCGCGCACCCAGCCACGTATTCGCAGTCGGCGCCTCGTCTGAACCTGTTTTGGACGGGTCCAAATTACCTTCAGACCATGAGAATACCGCTCCTTCGAGGCCGCCTCCTCACACCGGAAGACACCACCAACTCTCCGCCGGTGGTTTTGGTGGACAAGGCCTTTGCCGATACCTATTTTTCCGGAAAGGACCCCGTGGGCCAGACCATAACCATCGCATATTGGGGCACCGTTCAGATCATCGGGGTGGTGGGCCATGTCAGACACTGGGGGTTGGGCAACGTCAGCCAATACCCTAAATCGGAACCCGTCTACGCTTCCTTCTACCAACTTCCAGACAAGTATGTGCCGGCATTTTCCGAATATTTAACGGTGATGCTCCGCACGCCACTCCCGGCGGCCACCGTCATGCCCGCACTCAGGAAAGTTGTTTACGCAACAGGCAAAGACCAACCGGTCTATAACGTTCAGACCATGCAGGAGATCGCAGCGGAGTCGATGTCGTCGCAGCGCTTCCCCATGATCCTGCTCGGGATCTTTGCGGGCCTGGCACTCCTGCTGGCGTCGGTGGGAATCTACGGTGTAATTTCCTATTCAGTAGCCCAGCGCGCGCGGGAGATAGGCATTCGCATGGCGCTCGGCGCGCGCCGGGAGGAAGTCTTTCGCATGGTGATTGCGCAGGGCCTTCGGCTGGCTCTGGCTGGCCTCCTGATCGGGGCTGTGGCCGCGCTGATTCTGGGCCGGTTGCTGACGAGCTTGTCGTCGCTGCTCTACGGAGTCGAAGCGGGCGACCCGTTGACGTTCATCGCCGTCTCGCTGGCGCTGACTGGGGTGGCGGTTTTGGCCTGCTATGTCCCGGCGCGCCGCGCGACGAAGGTCGATCCCATGGTGGCGCTTCGGTACGAGTGAGAGCGCAAGGTCCGCAGTACGGACCTGCGGCTCCTTCGGCGGAGCAGGCACTTGCCGCGCCGTCTCAACATAGTCCCGATCACCGCATACACTTCGAATTTATGGCTTGACAAACCCTAGGCTCTCGCTAGACTACCAGTCAAGGCTAGCCACAACTGGCCGAGTTGCAAGGGCGCGGACCTCATCAACGGGCCGGCGTAATCCATAGAGTGGGAGTAGACAGGATGGAGTCGGCGCCAAGCGCGACGGATGCGTTAGCCTTTGGGTTGACATGTGGGGGAAAGTGCCAGCACTTCGCTCAACTGAGCGAGGGCCTCAAACGCTCAACTCCGCGCCTCAGGACCGCGGCTCTCCATTATGTTATAGAAAAAAAACAGGTTAGCTCTGAACGGCCAAAATCTTGCAAAAATGCATATCAATGAAAATAAAGCAGTTAGTCTGCTTCTGGTGTTCAGGCAGCGAGAAAACGCGGGGGGGGAAAATGAAGGTAACCTCCATTATGTTGTTGAAAACACATGTAGTAAAAATGTCAGATATTGGGCTCTCCATTATATTGTTGAAACATAAGGTAGTTATAGTCCTATCTCCATTATGTTTATGAAAATTAATGAGTTAGCAGAATGCGGCACGAAAAATGAAAACCCGCAGGAGACTTCAAGAACGCGACAGAACGTGAAAGGCGTGGCCAACTTGTTGCCGTGCGATACGCATTTCGGGTTCTGCCCGACCTTGAACGTAACGCGGCCATCTTGGCGGCTCAGTGCCGGCTGGAAGCCGACGTTACATCTGATACTAGCCGTTTCAGGTGTGTGCTGACATACCCTGCCAAGGGGCGTACAATGGCGGTTCTTTGCGGGCGGGATGTAGTTCCGCAAGCAGTCCGATTGTCGCAATTCAAGGAGGCAAGGAAGGCATGAGAGGGACATTGGTATTGGCACTGTTCGGGATTGCCGGCTTGGCCTTCGGCGGCCAGGCCGCGTCAGACCGACCGAAGATCACGGGCCTCGATCATGTGGTGTTCTACACCACCGCACCCGACGGAGTCACCCATCTTTACCACGACGTGCTGGGTCTCGCGGGAGCTAATCCTGTGGAATCGGGCGAGATTTTGCGCTACATGGTTGGCAAGCAGTGGGTGGGGTACAGCAAGGCTCCCGATCCCCAAGCGCTCGACCGGATGGACCACGTGGCGTTCGCGACCGACAACGTCACGGCGCTGCAGAAATATCTGGTGACAAAGGGAGTCGCGGTACTGGAAGGAGTTCAGCAATGGCCGGATGGAAGCCGCAGCTTTCGAGTGAAGGACCCCGAAGGCCACGCCATTGAATTCGTCGAACGCCCGAAAGCTGGGACACGAGCAACCCTTGATTCTGCGGCAGTCTCACGTCGCCTGATCCACGCTGGTTTCATTGTTCGCGATCGGGGAATCGAAGACTCCTTCTATAAGGACATCCTGGGGTTCCATGTGTACTGGTATGGTGGAATGAAGCCCGGCCGCGTCGATTGGTGCGCGATGCAAGTCCCCGACGGCACCGATTGGCTGGAATATATGCTCAACGTTGACGCCCATCCCGACCGGCACGAGACGGGCGTGATGAACCACATCTCGCTGGGCGTGGTGAACATGCAACAAGCGTCCGCAAAGCTCGAATCCCACGGCTGGCAGCCGCACGACGACGAACGCTCGCAGATGGGAAAGGACGGCAAGTGGCAGCTTAATCTCTACGATCCGGATCTGACGCGGGTGGAATTGATGGAATTCCGGCCGGTGCAAAAACCCTGCTGCTCCGACTTTCATGGACCCTACCCTGGGCCAGACAAATAGTCATTGTTACTTGCGGGCTGAGCCCTTCTTCTTACGGCCGGGGATGATGCGGGTGTCGCTCGCGGCCCAGCAACCCAGGCGGTACGAGCGGCTATAGCCGTCGGACAGGTCGGTGATCGTGACCGTAACCGTTCCATCGGCGCCGCACGAATAGCTCTCCTCAGCCTGCGGTTGAAGACCCGCTTCAAGGTGGACGACGGGCACGCGGCTAAGGTCAGAGTTGGTCCGCAGCGCAGGGTCAAATGCGAAGCGAACCTCGTCCCAGACGGTAATGTTTCCCGCGGGGCGCCCATCATCGGTAAGATGACTGCATTCCAGGTAGCGGAAGTGGCCGATGTTATGGACGGGTGTGTACTGGCGCGATTCTACCAGCGGCAGCTCGCCGGGCGCGGGAAGCGGTGTTCCCTTGGAGAACAGCGGATCGAAAATCACGGTGCGGCCGGCGTCGGCTTCCCGCCACACTCCGAAGTGGCGCGTGAACTTGTCGCGCAGGGTGTATCCGGCCAGTGCATCGGCCTGGATCGCCAAACCGATGGCCGTGGCAGAACGAGTGTAGGCGGAACGCTTTACCCGGCGGCCGAACACCTCGCGGACCATGCGCGCCACAATCGGAAGCTCGCTTCCGCCGCCGGTGACATAAAGGGCTTCGAGGTGATCACCATTCTGACCAGACGACGGCGATCCCGAGGAGCCAAGCCCGTGTGTCTCCAGCAGGTCTTCCGTGGCGTGCAAGGTCTCCTGAACCAGCGGATGGCAACGTTCGTAGAATTTGGCAACGGGCAACGAGACCTGCGGCCAGCCTTCCCGTACCGCCGCCAGATCAACAGAGACATTACGCGTGTTCGGGTGCAGGCTTTCCTTCTGATCACGGCACTCTTCATGAAGGTGAAACACCTCCGCCTGCGACAGGGCATCGCGTTCGTCAGCGCTAACCCCAGCCGAATCCAGCGCCAAGTCGGCGAGGATTTCGTCGAAATCGTCTCCCCCCAGAGCGCTGATGCCTTCCGAAGCGATGACTCCCTGGTCGGACTCATCCAACTCGACCAGAGAGGCGTCAAACGTTCCCCCTCCGAGATCGTATACGAGGATCTGGCCCTTGGCTTTCTTCTGCCGAGAGCTTCGGTCGCGATGGCTAAACTCGATGCTGGCGGCCGAAGGTTCATTCAAAAGTCCCAGGACGTGGAAGCCCGCTTGGCGAAAAGCCTCCGACGTCAAGAATCGCTGGTTGCTGTTGGCATTCGCCGGCACACCAAGCATCACTTCGAGCGGGCCGGATTCCAGGCTGGGCAAAGTGGAATGCTCGAGCAAGCTGATGCGCAAGGCAGTGCACAACTCGCGAAGCAATTGGAGCATGGGGACGGTCTCGGTGGCGATCTGCACGAGCGTCTCCGGGCCGGCTCCTTCCAGTGCCCGCTTGAGCGACCGGACGATCGTCCAACCCGGTTCTTCTTGCGCCGCCCAAGCCTCCCATCCATAGACGCGTTGCTGGTCTTTTACCGCCACCAACGGAGGAAACCACTCGCGGGCAGTTCCGTCCGCAGCATCAAAGGACACCACCGGGTAGTTGCCCCGGTCAACAAACGCCACAATGATCCGAGTCGTGCCGAAATCAATTCCCAGTCTCATGCTGTGGTCTCGAAGTGGATTCCGTTTAATTATAGCAGCAACGCAGAACAGTCGTGGTCGAGGTGTGTTGCCAGCGCGAAAGAGGTGGTCGGTGCGGGTGCTCCAATCGAAGTCTCAGTCCAGTCGCGGACTAAGGTTTTAGGTTCTGGTAGGGTCAGGGGCCAGCCGCACCAACAATTTGCCGAAGTTCCGGCCCTTGAGCAATCCTCGAAAGGCGGCGACGGCGCTTTCAAGACCCTCCACCACGTCTTCGCGGTATTTCATCTGGCCTGTCCGCAACCACTGGGTCATCTCTCTCTCAAAATCAGCCCTTTGGGCGGCAAAATCGCTCACGATGAAGCCACGAAAGGTTAGCCGCTTGACGAGAATCGCACTCATGAGCGCCGGAACGCGATCGATTTCCCGCGGCAACTCGCTGAGGTTGTATTGCGCAATCAAACCGCACACCGGCACCCGACCAAAGGGATTCATGAGGGGCAGAACGGCATTGAAAACCCGGCCGCCGACGTTCTCGAAGTACACATCCACACCATTCGGACATGCCTCTTTAAGACTCCGCGGGAGAGGCGGACTGTGATGATCGATACATGCATCAAAACCGAGTTCGTTCACCACGAAGTCGCATTTCCGGGCTCCGCCGGCGATGCCGACGGCTCGGCATCCCTTGAACTTGGCGATTTGACCCACTACCGACCCCACCGCTCCCGATGCCGCCGCCACCACTACGGTCTCCCCCGGCTTCGGCTGGCCGATGTTCAGCAAGCCGGTGTAGGCGGTCAATCCCGGCATCCCGAGCACGCCCAAAGCTGTCGAGATCGGCGCGCGCGCCGGATCGAGTTTCTGCAGAGACCTTGCTTCCGCCACCGCGTATTCCTGCCATCCCGTGTAACCGAGGACAATATCTCCGGTGGCGAAATTGGGCGACCGCGATTCCACCACCGCGCTGACGGTTCCGCCTTCCATCACCTGTCCCACCTCGACCGGGGGCGCGTAGGAAGGGCCCGCATTCATGCGCCCGCGCATATAGGGGTCAAGCGACAGGTAGATCGTGCGCAACAACACTTGGTTTTCGCCAAGCGAGGGGATATCCGCGGCCTCAAGCCGGAAGTTTTCGTCTTGCGGTTCGCCTTTGGGCCGCGATGCCAGAACGATTCGCCGATTCTGTTGCGCTTGCATGAGATGTTCCTCCTCTCGCTTGCCCGGAATGCGTGCATCGCCCGGGTAGAACGCTCGATCCATCATAAGACGATCGAGGCTGCGCGGCGGCACAATTTCGCACTGAATGCTCCAAAAGGGTGTAGCAGACGGATCTTCTTTGGGCATGACATCTTGTCACCAGCGGCCGAACGTGTAGAGCGAACGGTGCTGGGCTTGCAGATGCGAGTTTCGTGGTTCGTAGGGGCGATACGTGCTGGAAGCCCGTGTCACGTGCGGGGGCAGTCTTTAGGTGGCCGCAGGAGGTGAGGAAGCCGCTTCGGCCGCGGCAATTTGTTTTTGCAGCGCCACGGCGCTCTCGAGCAGGCGAGGAAAATCGTTACTCAGAACCTTCCGGCAGTTCCGGCATCTCCATAGGGTGTCTTGAGGGTCGAGATAATTGAAATTGACGCAACCGCAAGTGCAGACGACCTGAAGTCCTGTGCTGCGTCCGTGAACAACCTTGACATCCTCAGCTCCCACCGGAAAGTTCATCATTCCTCCGCCTAGCACCTTATATAAGGTTACAGGTGTATCGCCACGACTGAGTTGATATTGTACCCGATTGCCTCGAACGAGGGTGAATTCCAGCAAGCATATTTCGTCGCTTATTGGCCGGCTTTCGGAATGAAGACGCGCGGGGGCGCAACCAAACGGACGTCAGGAACTTCGGTAGTGACGCGCAAAGGTTGGTAGACGTTCCTGGGCGATGGCAACGGCTGGAACGTTAGCACATACTGATGGCCAAGGTCGCCGGAGAATTGCTTTAAGTAGGGAGCAAAAGCCAGCGGCGTGTGCGTTCCCTCGAAGTAGGATTGGCCACCGGTTTCGGAGGTCAAACGCCCCAAGCACCCCTGGCCGTTGTTGAGCAGGATTCCGTCCCGCTCCAGTGAGCCCACCCCTCGGGCGAAGATGGTGTAGACAGATACGTTGGTGCTTTGCGCCACGTCGATGGCTCGCTGCAACTCGGTGTTCAGGTCGGGCTCCGATTCCCGGATGCCCTGATTGATGTCAATGCCGTCGCTGATCACTAACAAGCAGCGGAGGTTGCCGTCCCGGGGCCAGTTCTTGAGCAGATCGGCCACAGACTCGTAGATACTGCCGCCGGCCGCGGAGGAGCCAAACGGAATGCGCAGAGCCTTCACTGCCAATGCGTAGTCGGTGGTGAAGTCCTGAGTGATCTTATTCCCGCCGTAGGCTGCATAGGCAATCCGGACGCGTGTGCCAGCGGGCAAGGTGGGGAAGAAATCAGCCAAATCCTTAAACTGCACGGTCACATCAGAGAGGACAGAATCATCCACGAGGACGGTAAGGTCAAGCGGGTTAGACTGTGCTTTGGCCGCGACCCACGATACTACCGGGCGCCTCTGCCTGTCTTGAAAAACCATGACGTCGTCAGAGGTAACAACCGGATATGACCCAGGTTTGCGCGAACGGACGGTCACGGTGACCTGCGCTTGGTTCGCAGCCGTGGGGTTCGGTCCGCCAGCACCGAACCCAAGGAGTGCGCTCACGAGTCCCATCGCGAATACACCGACCCACAGCCTCATCGAATGACTTCTCATAACCCCTCCCGAGAGCAAGCCGTCCTGCCCCCTTCGGTATGTTTGATGCATGCGCGAGGAATGGAGACTGCTTCCGTGGCGTTCTGGGCTCAGGAGATGGGTTTTGGAGACCGGTCGCTTAATCCTCGGCGGGGTAAGGGGGTAGAACGTTGAGGCCGGGTAGATGGCGTGATCCGAGTTGCAGCTAATCGTGCGATTCCAGCGAATCCTCCTTTTTCAATTCATGACCCGGGCACCGGAGAACCGGAAGACGCGGGTACTTGGGATATCTGGGGTCCGTCGCCGAGCGCTGGCACTGATAAAAGACAGAACCCCGATCGGTGCGAACCAGCCGCACATGCTGGCATGAGATGCACAGACCAACGCGATCCATTTCCGAAGACATCGAGGACATATCAATGGGCTCGCATCAAGCAGCCGTCAGCTTTCGGTAAAAGCTTCACGGCGAGACGCTTTTGCTGACAACTGAAGACTGATACTTTTCTCGGGCTCAGGCCTTTTCCCGTTTGCGCGTAGCTTGGTAAGCGCGCCGTAATTCGCCTACCCAGTGGTCCGCCTCGCGCGTCGGTTTGGGAATCCGGTAGCCATCCACGCATTGGACCACGATGCGTACGGCGGACTCCAGTGAGACGCGGTGGCCGACGGTGACGTAAATGGGCTTCACCCGGTCGCGCGTGCGGAGCGCCAAACCGACCTTTTCGCCCTTGTCCACAAGCGGAGCCGTAGAACCAGGCTGGGTCGCGAGATCTCCTACTTCACCCACCAGGATTGACTTGGCGCAACCGATAGTGGGCCGATCCAAGAGAAGACCGAGGTGGCAGGCAATCCCAAAGCGCCGGGGATGCGCGATGCCGTGCCCGTCGATCAGGATCACGTCTGGAGAGATACGTAGCCGGGCTAAGGCGGCGAGGAGAACCGGACCTTCGCGAAAGGACAGCAACCCTGGCACATAAGGGAAACGCAACTCGCGCCGAGCCATGCGACGCTCAACCTCTCTAAGCTCGGGAAACCGATACACAATTACGCCGGCGAAGGCGATGTTGGTTTCCGGGTCGAATGCCATGTCCGCTCCCGCCACATAGTGCAGCGGGCCATATCGGTCCTGCATTTCCACGCGCTCACGCCAAGTCAGTTGCAGGCGTACCGCCTCTTGCGGGGTGACATCCCAGCGGGCTCGCAATTTCGTTTTCATCGGGCGTCAGGAATGAGAGAATGACCTTATCTTGATCTCGCAGAATTGCATAGATGTGACCCTGGGTCGCCTGGGCTGAACTGGCCGCTGCACACTCGGTCGCGGCCAGCAAGAAATCTACCACGCTTCCGGCGATAAGAGGATTCGCGCTCATGAAGCTTCTCAACTTCGAATTCAAGGCTTATCTCCACGACGCCGCTCCTGTCCGAGCCACCCTGAAGCGCCTCCGCGCCCGCTTTCTGGGAACCGACCACCAGCTTGACACCTACTTTCGCGTTCCAGAGGGGCGCTTGAAGATTCGCGAGGGGCGCCTTGAAAACTCTCTGATCTTTTACCAGCGGACCAATTCCGCGCGCGCCCGGCGCTCTACCGTGGAGATGATGCTCTTGCCGCGCCGGAATTCCGTGCGGGCAATTCTCGCGCGGGCATTGGGGGTTTTAGTGGTGGTGGATAAACGGCGCGAGATCTATTTCCTGGGCAACGTGAAGATTCACCTCGACCGCGTGCGGGGCCTGGGAACGTTCATGGAGGTCGAAGCGATGACCCGCTCGGGTGACATTCGCACAGTACGTGCCCAGGCGGCAAAATTCCGGAAGCTTCTCGCCATTTCTACGGCGGACATCGTTCCGCTGTCGTACTCTGACCTGATCATGAGAAAAGGTGCGAAACGCAAGCCATAATCGGCGGCCTCAAGCACTGGCAGCAATGTTTGAATCTGAATCCGCTGAAGATCGGTGCAGCCGAGCGAATGATACCTTATCCTTTACACTTTAACCTTTACCCCACCCGTCCCGGTTTTAGAACTTCGTCCACAGCCTCTTCGAAAACCCGCAGGGACTCGCGTAGTGCGTCTTCCGCGATGGTGAGCGGTGGGGCGATCTTCAAGCACTCGCCGCTGGCAGCGACGGGAGCGAACATCAGCACACCTTTTTGGAAACAGGCGATGTTGATCAGCAATGCCGTGTCAGGGTCGGGGGTCTTCGTACCGGGCTTCACCACCTGAATTCCCGCCACCAACCCTCTACCCTGAAGGCATCCCAGCACGTGGGGATACTTCTCACGAATGCGCTTCAGTTCCGGCAGGAGGATTTCGCCCATGCGCGCGGCGCGTTCTGCCAGGTGTTCTTTCTGGATGATCTCCAGGCTGGCGATTGCAGCGGCCACCGGCAACGGTGAGCCGGAATGGGTGGAAGTCATGGAACCAGGCGCGTAGAGATCCATGATGTCCTCGCGACCAATGACCGCGGAAATCGGCAGCGACGAGGAGATACCCTTGCCGCAGGCGATCAGGTCAGGACGAACGCCGTAGTGTTCATACGTAAACATCTTGCCGCTGCGGCCAAAGCCCGCCTGCACTTCGTCGTAACACATCACGATGTCGTGCTCGCGGCAGAATGCCTGGAGTTTATGCGTATACTCCACCGGGAGGAAATCCGGCCCACCGCCTTGAAAGGACTCAGTCATCACCCCGGCGATGTCCTGCGGCTTCACGGCTTTTTCCGCCAGGGTCTTCAGGAAAAGATCAAATGAGATGTCCTCATTTTTGTAACCATCGGGGAATGGAACTTGAATAAAGGTGCGGTCGCGATCGACCATCCACGCCTTCGCCTTCTCCGAGCCACCGGCAAGCTGCGCGCCCATGGTGCGTCCATGAAAGGCGTAGTTAAAGGTGACGAAATACTTCTTATGAGCACCGTGTTTGGCCAGAGCATACGTTTTGGCCAACTTGATGCAATTCTCGGTGGCCTCGCTGCCGGTGCTCATCAGGAAGACTCGGTATTTCTTCGGGTCCGGCGAAATGGCGCGAAGCATCTCCGCCAGGCGGGCGCGATTCTCGTGCACGAACACATACGACGCCAGCAGCCCGCGGTCAATCACCTCCCGCAGCGCAGCGCGGATTTCCTTGCGTCCGTGCCCAGCATTAGCAATCAGCACGCCACTGGACCAGTCGATCCAGCGGTTGCC
>JBKQVI010000246.1:0-4468 GCA_052139985.1 Terriglobia bacterium | reverse complement strand
TAAAAACCCTTTTCCAAACTCCCGCCGGAGTGTCTTCTTTCTTCGCACCCCACAACCTGCCGTGGCCTCGCACCTTCTCCTCCCGCCGTAATTGCCCCGCCCATCCCTTCGAACGCGCTTCCCTCAGCCCAGATTCCCTGTGCAGTTACCCAAAATCCCAAACCCGCCTCCCTTATCGGCGGATTAGGGCATGAGCGAACTAATCGGGAGGCAGACGATGTGCCGATACAGAAATGTCTGTAGGGTAGTAGTGTTTCTATTCGCTTTGGCGATGCCGCTGTGGGCGCAAATGAACCAGGCCACGGTGGTGGGGACGGTCAAGGACGCTTCCGGCGCCGTGGTTCCCAAGGCCGCCGTTACCATCACGAATCTAGGTACCGGAATTGCACGCACCACTTCCACGAACGCGAGCGGTTATTACACGATTTCCAACCTGGACGCCGGCCGCTATTCTTTAACCGTTAGTTCCGCTGGCTTCAAAACGAACACCATCCCCAGCATTGAGTTGCAGGTTGAGCAAACCGCCACGCTCGACATGACATTAGAACTCGGGGCGACCACGCAGAAGATGACCGTCACGGCCGCGGCGCCGTTGATCTCTCCGACTACCTCCGATGTCGGGCAAGTGGTTTACCGGAATGTGTTGAACGATATTCCCCTCGACGGCCGCTCTTTCTGGCAGTTGACGCAGCTTACGCCGGGGGCCAATTACACGCCGGGCGGCCAAAGCGCTTACACCAGCAGCACCGCCATTCGCGCCACCGCCGTCAACGTCACCATCAACAGCGGCAACACCGACCAGACGGGCTGGATGCTGGATGGCTCGAGCATTGTCGAAAATAACGATGGGGGCACTGACGTGCAGCCCGAGGTGGACGCCTTGCAGGAATTTAAGGTGGAAAGCGGCGACATGGGGGCGGAATTTGGACGGACCCCCAACGTGGTGACGGCCGTAATCAAGAGCGGAACCAACCAGTTCCACGGTGACCTGTGGGAATTCGTGCGCAATGATATTTTTGACGCCCGCAACACCTTTTTCGTGACCCCCAAGGGATCCAATTTGAAGAAGAACGTGCTGAAGCGAAATCAGTTTGGCGGCACCCTGGGTGGCCCGATCAGGAAGGATAAAACCTTTTTCTTTGCCGATTTCGAAGAGACGATGATTCGACAGGCGGAAGTGTTTGACGATATTGTTCCCAGCCAGGCGATGCGGCAGGGCGATTTCAGCAGCCTCAGCACCCAGCTTTTGAACCCTTTCAACGGCTACGCTCCGATTTCGCGGAACAATATTTCGAGCCTGATTTCTCCTCAGGGGCAGTTTTTCCTGAACTATCTTCCCACCCCCAATTTTGTCCAGGGAAACACCAATTATGCGGTTTTCGGCAATCGATTGGCGCTGAACACCGCGAAAGGCGACCTGAAGATTGACGAAACTCTGACCTCGCGCGATCACCTGATGGGCCGGTATTCGATTGTAAATGATACGGAAGCGAACCCGGACCAGTTTCCCGCACTCGGAGTTCTTCAGGACCAATCCCGCGGCCAGGACTTCACCGTGGCGGAGACCCACATCTTCAGCCCCAAGTGGTTGAATGTCGCTCAGTTCGGGTATTACCGCATGTTTTTCCTTTTTGGCGCGCCCCTGCCTAATGTCTATTTCGGCCTGCCCACCGAAGCCAACTACGGGGGGTTCGATCAGCAGGCCTCTGGCGGATTTCCCGAGATCGGCATATCCGGCTATACCGGTTTTGATGGCGCCCCCAGCAACCAGGAGCCGAAGCACGATCACATTCGGACCTTCGAATACCAGGACACGATGAATTACAACAATGGCCGCCACAATATAAAAATCGGGATGGTGGTGTACCACAACACGGACACGTACATTACCGGGAGTTCCACGGCCGGCAATTTCCAGTTCCTGGGAACCTACTCGGGAAATTCCTTCGCTGACTTCCTGATGGGGCTGCCGAATAACGTGACCCGCGACCCCGGCGGTCCAGCCTGGTCGACCTACGGCAACTTCCCGGCCGTCTTCTTCCAGGACAATATTCGCGCCACGCCGAATGTGACGCTGAACCTGGGAGTCCGCTACGAATACAACCCGTTTTTCACGGGTGAGTACGGGCAGATCAGCGGCATCAACCTGAGCACCGGCAAACTGGTTATCCCCTCGAATTTCAACGTCAACATCCGCCCGATCAGCGCCCAACTGGTGCCCCTCTATTCGGACCGCTACGTTACGACCGGGAGCCTGGGACTACCGCCCTCGGTGATTGACGCCAGCAAGAGAGATTTCGCGCCGCGTGTGGGAATTGCGTGGAGGCCGTTCGGGAAGGACAATTGGCCCATCCGCTCCGCGTACGGGATTTTCTATGCTTACCCGGATAACACCGCACCGGATAATACTCAAGGCGTGCCGCCCGACACGGTGTCTGACCAGGAATTTAACAACAGTCCGCCCGAAGCCCCTAACCGGACGTGGGGAAACTTCTTCCTGGGTGCGCCGCTGGCGGGTGTTCCCAATCCTAATCCGGGCCAACCCTGCCCAGGGGGATTCGTAGCGAATTCTTGTTCCACTCCTTCGCTGGACACGGGCGAGTTCGGTCCGCAAGTCCTGACCTATATTCAGGAATGGAACTTTACCGTCCAACACCAGTTTAATTCCGGCGTGTCGCTGAACGTGGCCTATGTGGGGAACAACACTCATCACAATGAACTGGGCCAAAGCGTCAACAACCCGCCGCCCGGGGCCGGCAACATCCAGCCGCGGCGTCCGCTGATCCAGTGGGGGACGATCTCCCAGTACCAGTACAACGGAGACGCCAGCTACAATGCCCTCCAGGTGAGTGTGAATACGCGTACCTGGCACGGATTATCGCTGCTCGGCGACTATACCTATTCGAAGTGCCTGGACACGGGTTCCGACGGCAGCGGAGCTCCCACCGAAGCTCTGATCCCGGCGAACTACGGGGTTTGTACCCTTAACCGGACCCAAGCGAGCGCCATCAGCTTTGACTATCACTTGCCCTTTGGCAAGGGCGCGCACTTCCTGAGTTCAAGGCCGGGCTGGGTCGATAAGCTCGCCGGGGGCTGGGAAGCCACCGGCGTTCTGACCTTGCAGACGGGTTTGCCGTTTACCCCCACCATCTCCAACGATGAAGCCAACACCGGTGTCGGCTCCCAGCGGCCCAATCTGGTCGGGGTGCCGGACATGGTGCGCCAGCCCGGCTGCTGGTTTTATGTGGCCGCGAATTCGGTCTGCCAGGCGCTGGCGCCCAACGGTACGTCGGCCTTCCTCGATCCGGCCCAGTACACGTATGGAACCTCCGGGAGGGATATTCTCAGTGCCAATGGATTGCGGGAATTGGATTTTGCCCTGCTCAAGAATTTCCGAATCACCGATTCCAAGTCTCTGCAGTTTCGCGCCGAGTCGTTCAACCTGTTTAACACGCCAACCTATTCGGCGCCTTCCACTTCCATCAATGTGGCTTCCGGAGGAGTGGTGACCTCAACGCTCAACGCCGCCCGCGAGATCCAACTGGCGATGAAGTTCTATTTCTAGCGGGTGTTGACCATTGAGTCGGAGTGACGTTTTACGTGCAAGTTGCTGCATGCTAACGAGGTTTGCGACGCTCGGGCAGTTTTTTTGCGCGTGACTACAACAATCTTCCGGTGCGGTAGCGCCTCCGGCAGGCGGAGGACGACGGTTTTGCCCAGCGCCCGGCAGGCGGCGCTGGGCTGGGGAATCCGCAAGCAACTGCCGCCTCCGTCGATTTGCATTTCCATGGAGCACAACGTCTGTAATTGGGCTGAAGCGATGCCAATGTGGGGTAACACAAGGGAAGCTGCGATGAGACCTAACGAGTACTGCAACCTATTCAATAGTAAGACCCTATGCCGCCGTGCAAAAATTCCACTCGCGAGCGGCACAAGCCCGCCGCTGAAAAATTGGCGCATTGAAAACACATAAATTAAGAGCCGCCGCATGACGGATGTTGCGCCCTATCGCAGCTTCCCTTGTGCTACCCTAAATAGGCGAGGGGGAGATAATTTTGGGGAAATCGAGCTCAGCAACTTCCGATGGTAGTTGTCCAGTCCTCTACTTTCCTTTCTGCCTGTCCCTGGCGAATTGCTAACTTGCCCGAAATTCCGCGAGTTTTCGCTTTGTTGTTAGAATGCGGAAATGCGCGATCTCGTGATCCTTTTCGTCCATCTCCTCACCACCGTCGCCCGACTTGCAGGTCGCGGCGGCGTCCGCTCCGTAGTTGCCGAGTCCATCCTCGTCAAACATCAACTGCTGATCCTCAATCGCTCGCGCCAGCGCGCTCCCAGTCTCCGGCTCTCGGATCGCCTCGTTGCCGGTTGGTGCGCTCTGTTGGTACGGCGGTCCCGCCTGATCCGTTCCGCCATCGTTCTGAAACCTTCGACCCTCTTGCGGCTCCACCAGGCCCTGAGGAACCGAAAG
>JBKQVI010000245.1:0-12099 GCA_052139985.1 Terriglobia bacterium | reverse complement strand
GAACAATTCTGAGATTCCGTGCTGCTCGTGGAGCAGGCGCACCATCAGCGCCTTCTCGATCCGGTAAAGAGTACAATCGCTTACCGTGGTAGCCGCGGAAATGCGCAATGGCTGACCGGCCAAGCATCCCTCACCGAAGAACTCGTTGTCACCCAGAACACTAACAATCGCTTCTTTGCCTTGCCGGGAGGTCACCGCGAGTTTCACCTTGCCATGATGGAGATACCAGACGGAATCCGCGGGGTCTCCCTGCACGAAGATGGTGCGGTTCGCGCCGTATTCTAGAACGGTTTTCCCTCGCGAGACTCCGGCGAGGAATGCTGCCCAATCGACGGGCTGAGTTTTCCCGTTGGCGGGAGCGAGTTTAGGCTCGCCTTTGCGATTGGCCATGACAACTTTAGGCTGGCTCTTCTGTGGCGTCATAACAACCTCTCCTTTGTCCTTGCGGAAGGCGAGTCGGTGGTTATGCAGGATGGAAACGGCACACAAACATATCAACTCGGATTGTTGATCCTGAACCCTAGCCGCCCCCCTCCGCTAGACGCTAGCATGGGAAGAAGGTCCTGTCTGTAGGCCATCGAACACCGGCAGGGAATATCGTCCATCGACATCAGGATCTTATCGATTATTATCTTTCCAGCAACATTCACGCGCTCGGCTTGAAAGCGTTTCCTTGGCGCAAGGGTCCGTCCCCATACCTGTCCTCCCGGATCGCTGCATAACACTCGCAGGCACACTTTTCCAGCTTCGCGCGGCTCAGAATTTGCACTTCACCACGAGTCCACTTGATAACCCCCTTTTTCTGCAACATCCCGGCTGCCAAGCTTACCGTGGGTCGGTCCGTCCCTAGCATTGTGGCAAGGAAATCCTGGGTGGTGGCGAACGCCGGGGAATCCACCCTGTCCTGTGTGATCAGTAGCCAGCGTGCGAAGCGCTGTTCGATATTGTGAAGTCGATTGCACGCAGCGGTTTGAGCCATTTGCAACCAGTGAGTTACTGCATACCGAGTCAGCATTTGTTGAAGCTGTGGACTCGACCGCAAGACTCTTTGCAATTCGTCGACTCTTACCCTGAACCCATCTCCGGCGATTTGTACGACCTCACGCACTTGGCTCTTCCTCATGCCAACCGCCGCCGGTATCCCTGCAAACCCTTCCTTTCCTACTTCACCTACTTCAACAGTTCTTCCGTCTTCCGTCGCAATGACCAGAGACACCATACCTGCGTTCGGAAAATACACAAACTTCAGTGGATCGTTCGGTTCGTAAAGGCTAAGCTGGCGAGGCATGCTGAGGAATTCCAGGTGAGGACGGATGGCGCGGTATTCTTTGTCGGAAACCGATAGAAGGACCCGGTTGCTTACCGGTTTCCCGGCAGAGTTTGTTCGTTCGCCTGCCTTCGCTGTTTGAAAGTCTCTTTTGGCCACAATAGTCCTTTGCTATGCCGGATTTGTTTGCCCGAAACTGTTCAGGCCTTCTTGGGACTGCATTGTGTGTTCAATTCACGTGCCGCCACGTCCGCGGGGGGCTGGCTCCCTTTCGCAAACGAAGCCGGGAAAACGCCACGCGCTTCCCCTCCAAAGCCTGACGGGCAGCTAGAGGCACAGTCTTTATACCCAAAGGTGTTTTGCGCGTCGGTTTGATATCAAACACACGTTGGGCCAAGATTGCGCACTCCGCTCATAAGGGGCGCGGCGGGCTACCGCGGACGATCGATTCTTGGCGTCTGCGCCATCCCGCCGTTAGAAGATAATGCGCATTCTTATGCCCAAGAGAGTTGGTGTGTAAGCTTTTGTCGCGTAGGTGGGATGAATCGAAACTTCAATGTCCGGACCAAGGTCAATGCTCTGAGTCAGACGCAGCCGGTAAAACGACTCAAATACGCTTTCGCGATGTATACCAGCGTGGGTTGGGTCAGTGTAGTTGAATGCAACGCCGAACATATCTCCTCGACGTCGGAAGGGATGAACCTGCGCCAGTCCTATGGTATCGGTTTGCTTGATTGAGGTGCCCCTGTCACTCGCGAAGGCATATCGCCCAAAGGGCGCCCAACCATTGGGAAACTCATGCTCGAAGGCAAAGCCGCCGCCGTATCCACTTCCCAAGCTCTTCGTGTCGTCCCGCCAAATCGCCATGCGATAGTCCCGGTATTGCGAACCGGGGGAACCCGAGAACCAGCCCACCTCGATCGTCTCCATATAATTTTCATCAACGAGGGTTTTGATGTTGCTCTGCTGTGTACCTTCCGTATCGATGGCGAGAGCGTGGATATAAACATGCGGAGTAGCCTGAAACTCCACTGCCGCTCCACCGGCGTAGGTTCCTTCTGAGGCAAACGCCAGGTTGCCGTCATTTTGCCCGTTCAGGAATTGTGCGCGTTCGTCGTTGTTGTACATACTCAGGCTGATGTATTCGTTGGGATGTATCTTTCCCACATAAAGTGACAGCCGCTTGGCGAGGAAATCCTCGCGCCAATAGAGGATGTTCACGGTAATCGGTTCTTGCGGGCCGCCCCCCTGAAGGCAGTTGAGGAAGAGACCTGAGCCCAGTCTGTCACTCAGATTGAACTGTTGACTCATCCCGATGTTGCTCCCGGAACGCACCAGCAAGCTGATGGATCCCGCCGTGCTTCCATTATGGTAAGCAACCCAGGCTCCGGTGAAATCAAGGCGTCCGCTGAGTTGATCGTGACGGACGCCACTCGGTGTGACCGTCGCGTACTGGTTCAGGAAGGTGTAAGTGGCGCCGAATTTCAATCTCTCCAGCTCCGCAATCGCGTCGGTGAGCTTGTTAACCGGCTGGAAGATGGAAGCAAAGGGATCAGAGTTTATGAGCGGATCTGCGGGTATCTTGGATAACGCGATAGCGTCGGCATCGAGCTCTTGTTTGAGATCATCAGGCTCTTGGTTGAGGCTCATCGCTGACTTACTTTGACTCACAGGAGCGTTTTGATCGGTGGGGGGAGCGCTGACACTGCCGGTCTGGCCGAATGCCGCGAGACTTGATGCCACAAAAAGCGCCAGCACAGACGTTCTTAGGGATCTATCTTCCCAAGTCTTCATGAGCTTATTTCCTGCGTTCCTTGCTCGGATCACGCCCCCGCATTATTGCCCCTGAAGAGAGAAACCCCGCTGGGAGCGCAAGGTCTGCTCGATATCCTCCAGCGTACGGCCTTTCGTCTCTGGAACCACAAAGTAGGAAAACAAAAGAGACCCAATGGCCAGCATCCCATACAGCCAGAACGTCCAGCTTGGTCCCAGCGCCTCGACCAACGACAGGAAGGTGAGTGATACCACGAGGTTTGCCGCCCAGTTTGTTCCCGCCGCCGTCCCTTCCGCAATGCCGCGGATTTTCAAGGGGTAAATCTCCGCGATGAGCAGCCAGAAGATCGGCCCCAGGCTGATCGCGAAAGAAGCTACATACGCCATTAGGATGAACACTGCCAGCCAGCCCTGTTGGCTGCTGGGCGCATGGGCGCGGAAGACAAAGCCTAGGACGCCCAAACTGACGGCCATTCCACTGATACCTGTCAATAGCAGTGGTCTCCTTCCTACACGGTCAATCAGCCACATGGCAACGAGTGTCATCAAAACGTTCACCAAGCCGATGCCCGCGGTGGCCAGAATCGCTCCGGTTGCAGCGGGGATGCCCGCGGACTGAATGATGGTGGGAGCGTAGTAAATCACGGTGTTGATTCCCGTGATCTGCTGAAAGATGGCGAGGCCAATTCCAACGGTCAACGCCGGGCGGACAGCGGGGGCCAGCAGATCGGAGAAATGCCCGCGCTCTTTTGCCTGGGAAATTGTGTCCTCGATCTCCGCGTATTCCGCCTGGATATTCGGGGTTCCGCGAATGCGCGCGAGTACCTTCTGGGCGGTGTTGCCTTGGCCATGTTCGGCGAGCCAACGCGGGGTCTCCGGCATGGCCAGCATGCCCAACCCGAGCATCGCGCCGGGTACGACGGCCAGACCCAGCATCCATCGCCACGAACCGCTCTTCCCGAATCCGTAATCAACAAGGTAAGCACTCAGAATCCCGACCGTGACGGCAAGCTGGAACAACGAGACCTGCCAACCGCGCGCCCCGGCTGGCGAGACCTCCGAGATATACACGGGAACCGTGGTCGAGGAGAGACCAATCCCCAAGCCGACGACGATGCGCCCGGCAATGAGGGCCCCGACAGAGCCCGCCGCGGCGCAAACGATGGCGCCGGCTACGAAGATCACCGCGGTCAGTAGCAGCATGAGGCGGCGGCCGTAGGCGTCCGCCAGTTTTCCCCCGCTCAGCGCGCCAACCGTGGCTCCGATCAGCACGACGCTGACCACCAACTCCTGATGAAAAACGGAGAGGTGAAACTGCGATTTGATGAAGAGCAAGGCGCCAGAAATAACGCCCGTATCATAACCAAACAAAAGTCCGCCCACTGCGGCGAAGACCGCCGCAATGAATACGAAGCCTGTGCTGCTGGCCTGCACCGTTGACAAACCCGATTCTGCTTTCACCTGAGTATTCATCGTTGTCTTCCTCCCGCACCGCGGCCACATCGGCTACCGCCGCGTTTCGGTTGTCCCGGCGGGGCAGGTTGTCATGGACCCGGCACCTTTTCGGTTACGGCTACGCCGGGACAGGGCGAGTCCCGGGCCCCCGGCCTGAGAACCAGGACGCCAAGGGGCGGAATCGTGAGGCTTAGCGAGTAGGGCCTCCCATGCGACGGCAGGGGAGCCGCTTCCACACAGCCACTATTTCCCAGGCCGCTGCCGCCGTAAAGTTGGGCGTCGCTATTCAGTGCTTCCCTCCACTCGCCGTTTACGGGCACGCCGACGCGATAGTTGTGCCGGGGCACGGGAGTGAAATTGCAGATAAAGAGAGTCACGTCGTCGGGATTCTTGGCCCGCCTCAGGAAAGAGATGACACTCTCTTCCCAATCGCTGCAATCCACCCACTCAAATCCCGGGGATTCAAAATCCACCTCGTACAGGGAGGGTTGTCCCCGGTAAAATGTGTTCAAATCGCGCACCCACCGCCGCAGGCCGGAATGCAGGGGATGCTCCAACAAGTGCCAATCCAGGCTGCTATCGTGGTTCCATTCGTTCCATTGCCCAAATTCGCTGCCCATGAACAACAGTTTCTTGCCGGGATGGCCCCACATATAGCCATAAAGGAGCCGTAGGTTTGCGAACTTGCACCAGTCATCGCCGGGCATCTTGGCAATCATCGAACCCTTGCCGTAGACCATTTCATCGTGCGAGAGAGGCAGTATGAAGTTCTCCGAAAAAGCGTAAACCAGGCTGAAAGTGATCTTGTGTTGGTGATAGCGGCGGAAAATCGGGTCCATCGACATGTACTCAAGCGTGTCGTGCATCCAACCCATATTCCATTTGAGGCCGAACCCGAGGCCCCCGAGATACACCGGTCGCGACACCATGGGCCAGGCGGTGGATTCCTCGGCAATCATCATCGCGTCGGGAAATGCGGCGTACACCTGCTCGTTCATTTGCCGCAGGAACTGAAACGCGTCAATGTTCTCCCTGCCTCCATACTGATTGGGAATCCACTCGCCTTTCGGCCGCCCGTAGTCCAGGTACAGCATCGAAGCCACGGCATCCACGCGCAGGCCGTCGACGTGATACTTGTCGAACCAAAAGAGAGCATTGGCGGTGAGAAAACCTCGAACCTCGGAACGCCCATAGTTGAAGACGAACGTATTCCACTCCGGCTGCTCGCCCTGCCGCGGGTCCGAATGTTCGTAGAGATGCGTGCCGTCGAAGTAACCCAGCCCGGCCTGGTCTTTGGGGAAATGCGCCGGGACCCAATCGACGATTACTCCGATACCACGCTGATGAAGACAATCCACCAGGTACATGAAATCCGCGGGCGTACCGAAGCGGCTGGTGGGTGCGTAATAGCCGATGACTTCATACCCCCAGGAACCATCGAAGGGGTACTCCATAACGGGGAGAAACTCGACGTGCGTATAGCCCGCCTCGTGCACATAGTCGGCGAGTTGTATGGCCATTTCCCGGTAAGTCAGCGAACGGTTCCCCTCCTCCGGCACCCTCCTCCAGGAGCCGAGATGGACTTCATAGATGGAGACGGGGCGCCTAAGGCCATTTCTATTTGCGCGGTTCGCCATCCACTCGCCATCTTCCCACGTGTAGGTGCTGAGGTCCCATACCCGGGAGGCAGTTTGCGGGCGGATTTCCGCGGCAAATGCGTACGGATCGGCTTTATCGACCTCATACCCCCGGTACTGAGACGTAATGTGATACTTGTACAGAGCACCAACCCCCGTATTCGGGACAAAGCCCTCCCATACTCCGGTTGCGCCGTGCGATGCCAGAGCATTCGACCGCGGGCCCCATTCGTTGAAGTCGCCGACGACGCTGACCTGCTTGGCGTTGGGCGCCCACACCGCGAAATGAACGCCGCGCTGCCCGGCGAACTCGCCGAGGTGTGCTCCCATCTTCTCGTAGGCACGGCAGTGCGTGCCCTCTTCCAGCAGATACATATCGTAGTCGCTGATCCATGGAGCTTGCGTTGAGGTTGGCATCCGCCCTCCGCACGGGCTGGCTATGCTATTTACGCGACCTTTATAGAAGAAAACAACTCGCGAGGCTGTTCAAAAAAGCTCAGAGCAGTGGTCACAATTGCTCAAGATGTAATAAAACCAAATGGGATAATTACTGCCAGTACTTTTTGTCACCCCAAACAAACAAATCGCTATGCAATCTTCAGGCGTTTGAACACGGGGACTTTGGCAACATCCAAGATGAAGGCAAATCCTGCTGCCGAAACAAGTATTCCTCCTACAACCAATATAGGCAGAGGACTCATGGCGATTCCGCATGTTGCGAGCGTGGAGGCAATCAGGACATCAAGTACCGAGGACGCGACGAGCCACCCGCTGGGACGGGCAGATCCCAGGCGTTGGCGTTCGCGATTCGTGTAGGTCGTGGCTTGATTGCCGAACACGATGGCCACGAAGGCCAGAGTTCGTAACATGTCGATTCCAAGACCCAGGTGGTACTTGGCGATGGCCAGGACCGCGGTACAAAAGATCAACTCGGAGACTCCCATGAAGACTCCCGCGATCGTTAATCTGCCGATTCGCCAGGTATTAGGCAACGGAGACGGTCGCACGTTGTCCGTTGTCAGGGACATGCCCAGTAGGTCGCCGGTGAGCATGACGATTACCATCAGCATGGGAGTCAGGATTGCGTGTCCGGTCATAACCAGACCCGCCGCCAGGAAGAGCACCTGCACAGTTTTTTTGGTCACCGAGTTTAGCGCATAAGTCAGGATGCGCTGGAAAGTCACGCGGCCTTCTTTGACCGATGCGACGATACCCTCTAATCCCGGCGTGGTCAGCACGATGCCGGCCGCGGACTTGGCGACATCGGTGGCGGTTGACACGGCAATTCCCATCTGTGCCTGGCGCAGCGCCGGTGCGTCATTGGCGCCGTCGCCGCACATGCCCACAATGTGGCCGCTCTTCTGGAACGCCTTGACGAGGTCGTACTTTCCTTCCGGAAGGACGCCGGCGAAGACCGCGAAATCTTCGGAGTGTACCGCGGCGGGGATGGGTCCCGGCGGGCAGACGGCTCCATCAAGACCTACCGCGTGGGCCACGATGGCTGCTGTCGCCGGGGCATCGCCCGTTACCATGACCGTACGAACGCCCAACGTGCGCAACTCCGTAATGAGCGCTGCCGAATCCGATCGCGGTGGATCGCTGAGAGCGATGATTCCGGCGAGCTTCACCGCTGCCGGCGGGCCCATCGCGACGGCCAGCACCCGGAAGCCCTTGGCTTCCAGTTGGCTCGCGATCGTGGATGCGTCGGGCGAGGGTTGCGTCAAGCCCGTGACCGCCGCAAAGGCCCCCTTTACGACACGCACGGTCGAGCCGCTCGCATCGAGCGCCGCCGCCTCAGACATCTTCGTGGCAGGATCGAAGGGCACAAATTTGCTCAGTTTAGGCAGATCGGGTGCGGTGGCCTTTGCGGCGGCGGAGCGAATGGCCGCGTCCACGAGATCCTGGCCGCCATCCGAACTGGCGAGAGCGGCCATTCCCAGAAGGTGGGATTCATCGAAGCCGGGCATGGGGTGGACGGCGGTCACCTTCAGCTCGTTCTCGGTCAGCGTGCCGGTTTTATCCGCGCACAGTACCTCGATGCTCGCCGCTTCATCCACGGCCGAGAGCCTTGTGGGAAGCACGCCCAGATGGGCAAGAGCCCGCGCGCCGAGTGCCGCTGCCAGGGTGAAGGTGGCAGGCAGCGCTACGGGGATCGAGGCCAGAACCGCCGTGAGTACCAGGGGAATGATCTCGCTACCCGGCATTTTGAGGGCGTAGGCATACCCTACCAGCAGCACGATGAGGACGCCATTGAACAGGGCGAGATTGCGCACCACCCTCAGAACGGCCTTCTGCTGCGAACTTTCCACATGCGCGGTGCGAACCAGTTCAGCCGTGCGCCCAAACTTGGTGCGAGATCCGGTCGCCGTCACCTCCGCCACTGCCTCGCCTCGCCGCACCAGGGCTCCGGCATAGGTTTCGAAACCGGGCCCCGCCTCGATGGGTACCGATTCGCCGGTGAGCATGGACTGATCGAGAAGGATCTGGCCTTCGGTCAAACGCACGTCGGCCGCAACCACGGCGCCGAGCGATAGCTTTACGATATCTCCGGGCGCCAAGCCGACGGCAGGCACCGTCGCCCAAACATTATCGCGGCGCACCGACGCGTTCAGAGCTAGCCGCGATTTCAGCGCGGCGAGAGTCGCCTGGGCGCGCCCTTCCTGGAAGAACCCGAGAACGGCATTGAATAGCAAGAGAACCCCAATGATCGCCGCCTCAACATACTTGCCGAGGACGATTTCGAGCACAATCGCCGCCTCAAGCATCCAGGGAACGGGCGCCCAGAACTTCGCGAGCGCACTGCGTAAGGGATGCATCGCCGTGTCAGGCACCGCATTGGGGCCGAATTTTTCGAGCCGGCGGCGGGCTTCATCGCTCGTGAGGCCGGTCGAAGGTGAGGCTTCCTTAACGGAAGCTTGCGGAGGGTTTGCAGCATCCCCAGGGTGCGGACCCATCGAGTCTGCCTTGGTACCGCTCGCCAAAAAAGAGGCCATAATTCCACCTTCATCTCTCGAGCAGCTTGCGGATAGATTTCAATTCCTCCCGCCGTTTCGATGTGGTTTTGGGATACGCCATCTTGAGGTCATGGAGCGCATCCAGGACGATCTGGGAAACAATCAACCGAGCATTTTCCTTATCGTCGGCAGGAACAACATACCAGGGAGCGTGATGGGTGCTGGTCGCATGGAGGCAAGCCTCATAAGCCTTCATGTAATCCTTCCAGTATTTCCTCTCGTGAATGTCCGCGAGGCTGAATTTCCAGTTCTTGTCCGGCTCATCAATACGCTCCAGGAATCGTTTTCGTTGCTCCTCCTTCGACAGATGGAGGAACACCTTGATGATCCGCGTGCCGTTACGGTGGAGGTGTGCTTCCAAGTCCACGATGGAACGAAACCGCTCCTCCCATATCGTCTTCTCGTCGCGCAACTCTTCTGCCAGTCCCTGGGCGCGCAGAATCTCCGGATGCACCCTGACGACCAGCACTTCTTCATAATAGGAACGATTGAAGATGCCGATTCGCCCGCGTTCGGGGAGACGGCACGTGGTGCGCCAAAGGAAATCGTGTTCCAACTCTTCCGCGCTCGGCTGTTTGAAACTCCAAACCTGGCACCCCGCCGGATTGACCCCGGACATCACGTGGCGGATTGCACCGTCTTTGCCGCCAGCGTCCATACCCTGGAAAATCAGCAACAGGGCATAACGGTTGGACGCAAAGTGAAGTTGTTGCAGCGAGTTCAGCTCCTCAACGTGTTCTTCCAGAAGTTTCTTATACTGCTTCTTCGACTTGAAGAAGGGCTTGACCTTCGTCGGCCACTCGTTGAGTTTGACCCTGTCTCCGGGCCGCACGCGGAAATCCTTGGAATTGATTTTCATATTTATCGCTCCGTTGTGACGCGCCGCCTCGAATGCGCCCAGCACCTATGGGTTTCAGGCGGACCTTGGCGCCGGCTTCAGATGCCCCGACAAATCTTGCCGAATCTCGCGTTCCGCCTCCAGCCAGTCTTGCTCAGCCGGGCTTTGGCCATGGACTCGATCCTGATAGAGTTCATACGCCCGTTGGGCGATCTGCGGGTTAATATCCACCGGTTTCTTCGCCAACAACGGGGCTTTCGTCGGGTCAAAAATCCGATAGGCGAGCAATTTCACACGATCGTTGATGAGGAACCAAGCCACCGCATAGGCCCAAACGAAGCCTGCCCAGCGCCAACCGAGAGGTGTCATAAACAGCCCATACACCGCAATCAGCGTGGCGATGGCTTGCGTGCCCACTACCGCAATCCAGAGAATCCGCGCCGGGCGTATAGACCAGAAAGGGCCGCGCGTCCGCGTCAGGAAAATCGTCAGATGCCCGGCCACGGACAGTTTCAAATACATCAGCGTCTGAATGTGGTTGCGATCGAGGTGAAATACACGTTCGCCGAGATAAAACAAGCCGAAGGCGGAGACGACTCCGATGACGCCCAGAACCGTGGAGATCTCCAGCACCAAACGCATGTTCCACGCCTCGGGCTTATCCTTGTAATGAACATTGTCGTAGGCGATAGAGAGGATGGCGCCGTCATTGAGCAACGCGATCATGACGATCATGACCGCAGTCACCGGATAGAAGTTAAACACCAGGATCGATAGCGTCATGAACAGCAACACGCGAAGTGTTTCGGTGATGCGGTACATGGCGTAGCTGTTCATCCGCTGGAAGATGCGGCGGCTCTCCTTGACGGCATCAATAATTACCGACAAGCCGGAGGCCAGCAGGACGATGGACGCTGCCGCGCGGGCCGCATCCGTAGCGCCAGAAACGGCGATGCCGCAATCGGCCTTCTTCAAAGCTGGGGCATCGTTTACCCCGTCGCCAGTCATGCCGACGATGTGGCCGCGCTGCTGAAGGACATCCACGATGTGGAATTTGTGCTCGGGGAAAACCTGGGCGAAACCGTCGGCTTTTTCGATTGCTTCCGCCGTCTGCGCCGACTCGTGATGCTTGGTGTCGCCCAATCCGCTGGCATCCAGAATGTTCGTGCCCATCCCCAGTTGCCGGGAGGTTTCCTGAGCGATGGCCAATTGATCGCCCGTAACCATCTTCACGGTGACGCCCATCTGCCGGGCGCTCGCGATGGTGGCTTTGGCCTGTTCGCGTGGCGGATCGAACAGGGGCAGCACGCCCACAAACTGCCACTGGCCTTCCTCATCCGCCCGGGCGATGCCCAGAGAACGGAAGCCGCGCCCGGCAAATTCCTTCACCGCCTTTTCCACGGCGGGCTTCACCTCACCGGCATTCGTCGCCATTTGAAGAATCACCTGCGGCGCTCCCTTGGCCACAAAGAACTGTTTCCCGTCAGTTCCCTTGACGGTGGCTTCCGTACGCTTATGCACCGGGTCAAAGGGTTGAAAGTGGAGCACTTGGTAGTTCTTCAGCGTTCTATCGTCCTTCACGCCGCCAATCACCGCCAGATCAATGGTGTCCTTGTCTTCCGCCCGAGAGGCGAGCGCGCCATACAGGATGGCCTGGTCCGGGGGAATGCCACTCACGGTAAAGGGATCGCCCAAGGTCAGCCTATTCTGGGTCAAGGTACCGGTCTTGTCCGAGCACAGCACATCGACCCCTGCCAGTTCCTCGATCGCTGACAATCGCGTCACGATGGCTTCTTTCTTCGCCAGCAGACGCGCGCCTACCGCCATGGTTACGGAGAGCACCGTGGGCATCGCCACGGGAATTGCGGCCACCAGAAGCACCAGGCAGAATTCCGTGGTGGTAAGGAACTTGTCGCCACGGAACAAAGCCACGGCCAGGATCAACACGACCAGGCCCACCGCAAGGACTATCAGGTAATCGCCAATCTTCAGCACGGCACGCTGGAAGTGACTGACGGTTTGAGCCTCCTGCACCAGTTGCGCGGTTTTGCCGAAGTAGGTCTTGGAACCCGTGGCATAGACCATGGCGTCGATTTCGCCCTGACGGATAATCGA
>JBKQVI010000244.1:0-13671 GCA_052139985.1 Terriglobia bacterium | reverse complement strand
AGCACGCGTTTGTTTTGGACGTCCATTTTCAGCTATTAGCTTTCAGCTTTCAGCTATCTAGAGCGCTCAGGTCTGGCTTAGCACCTACCGACCTAAAGGTCGGCGCTACATTAAGCACGTTCCGCTTTCAACAGTAGGCCCAATCATCGGGCGCCTTAGCTGAAAGCTGAGAGCTGACAGCTACTACAAGCCTACCGCAACTTCAGCGTTGTTAACGCAAAAAGCGCGAAAACCAGCCCGGCAATCCAGAATCGGGCGATGATTTTCGATTCCTTCCAGCCGGACAGCTCAAAGTGATGATGCAGCGGCGCCATACGAAAGATGCGCTTGCCTCGCGATTTAAATGAGGCGACTTGGAGGATGACGGAAAGAGCCTCCACAACGAAGATCCCACCGATAAAGGGCAGGAGCAATTCCTGCTTGACCAGCACCGCCACGGTGCCCAATGCTCCCCCTAGTGCCAGCGAGCCCACGTCGCCCATAAAGATTTCCGCCGGGTAGGCGTTGTACCAGAGGAAACCCAGGCTCGACCCCACCATCGATCCGCAGAAGATGGTCAGTTCGCCGACGCGCGGCTGGTGCTCCAGGTCGAGATACTGGGAGAACACCGCGTGTCCTGCCACGTAGGTCAGAACGGTGAGAGCCGATGCCGAGATGAGCAAACACCCAATCGCCAGGCCGTCCAGTCCGTCGGTAAGGTTGACGGCGTTGGAGGAGCCCACCAGAACCAGAATAACAAAGAGCAAAAACGGCAGAAACGCCAGGGGATACGTCCAAATATTCCCGAGAAAGCGCGAGATCAGAAACGTCGGGTGAAGACGCTTGAAGAAAGGAAACGTCAGCGTAGTGGAATATAGGCCGCGGGCGGACAGGGAAACCAGAATCACGCCAAACACCAGACTGACCAGAATCTGCAGCCAGAATTTCCCCCCCGCCGTTAGCCCCAGGTTCTGCCGATGCCGAACTTTCTGGTAATCGTCCCAAAAACCGATGGCTCCGAAAGCTACCGTCGTACCCAAGGTCAGCCAAACAAAGAAGTTGCTAAGGTCCGACCATAGCAGCGTGGGAACAACGATGCAGAGCAGGATCAGAACGCCGCCCATGGTGGGCGTTCCGGCCTTGGCTTGGTGCGCTTTCGGCCCGTCTTCACGAATGTACTGCCCGATCTGAAATTCCTTGAGCTTGCGGATCAGCCACGGACCCAAAGCCAGCGAAAGAAACAACGCGGTGATGCTGGCATAGGCAGTTCGAAAGGTAATGTAATGAAACAGATTCAAGACATGGAGGTCTTGATGAAATCTGATGTAGAGGTAGTAGAGCATAGTAATTTCGGGCGCGCGGTCGAAGAAGTCTGCAATTCGTAGTCGGCATACGGTAGACGGTAGACAGGACGAACATCCCAAGAACTCGTCCCCGTTTGCCGTCTACCGTATGCTGTCTACCGACTTTTCAGCATTTCCGTTACCGTCTCCAAATGAACTCCGCGCGAGCCTTTTATCAAGATAACATCTCCGGGTGCGATCAGGGCGTGGCAGAACCCGCCGGCCGATTTGGCGTTAGGGAAAAACCGTGCGTGGGAAGTTGGCATGCCGCCATCGACGGCGCCCTCCACGAAAAACTGCGCGGCGCCCTGAACGGCAATCAGCCACTCCACGCCGCTTTGCGCGCAGTGGCGGCCCACAGTTCGGTGCAATTCCGGCGACGTGGGACCCAACTCCAACATCTCACCCGCCACCACGATGCGGCGGCGCGCTCCCGGCCAGGCGGCAAGCGTCTCAAGCATACGTTCCATGGCCAGAGGATTCGAGTTATAGCAATCGTTAATGACCGTCACTTCACCCGAGAGTGTAAGAATTTCGCTGCGCTGGTGTAAGTTTTGAAACCCCGCCAGCGCCCTCTCGATCTCGTCCGGAGGAACTGCGAAAACGCTCGATGCCGCGATGGCCGCCAGGGCGTTATAGACATTGTGTCTGCCCGGCAAAGGCAACGCAAATTCGGACATCCAGTCCGACGTGCGGACCCGAACTGCCCCGTGCAGCCCCGCGTCCCACCTGCTCCCCAACGCGCGGAAGGCCGCATTCTCGGAAAAACCAAAAGTCAAAACCCGCCCCGGAAAACCCTCGGCAAATTTTCGCACGCGCTCGTCGTCTTCGTTCAGAACCGCAACAACTTTTGGACCCCTCGTCGCGAGATAATCGATCAACTCGCGCTTGGCCAGCGCGATCGCGTCGATGGAATCGAAAAACTGCAAGTGCGCCGGAGCGACGTTGGTAACGATGCCAACCTCCGGCTCCGCCAACCGCGCCAGACGCGCAATTTCGCCAGCGGCGGACATTGCCAATTCCACCACCGCCACTTCGTGCTCAGGCTCCAATCCCAGCAAGGCCAACGGCAGGCCAAAATCATTATTCAAATTTCCCGGAGATCGCAGCACGCGATAGCGCCGGCTGAGGATGGCCGCGAGCATTTCCTTCGTCGTGCTCTTCCCTGCACTGCCCGTGACCGCGATGAGTTGCTTGCCCCATTTGCGGCGAACTTCGCGGCCAAGCGTCTGTAGCGCGCTGCGCGTGTCCGGAACCGCCAGCAGTGCGGGCCGCAATTGGATCGGAGCGGACGCGAAAAAGGCCTGCTCGACCACCACGCCGGCCGCGCCGCGATCGAGCGCCTGCCCGACAAACTGGTGCCCGTCAAACCGCGGCCCACGGATGGCGAAGAAAAGCTGGCCAGCCGCAAGCGAGCGCGAATCAATTGAGTAGCCCTCAACGAGGCGGTCCGCTACGCCCGTTTGCGTTCCTAGAAACCCCGCCACCTCGGACAATGTCAGTTTCATGAAGATTGGCGTGCCAGAGGGCGCCTTCGAGTGCGGCCACCAGACCCTCACCCCCACGACAAGCAGAACGTGGGGCCCCCTCCGGCTTGCGGTTCCCCCTCGCCCGTGAGAATTCCCTCCATTCACGGATTTCCCCACGGCTGGCGCCGTGGGCTAGATGACCACGCGACTGTCCAAATTAGTGAGCGATTGCGGCATTAATTAGGGCTTCGCCCCTTGCTCTGCGAAAAGGCTCCGCCTTTTCGGCCCATCGCCAGCATCTTCATCCTTAGTCGCGCCGCCCGAAAGGCGCAGCCTTTTCGCAGAGCAAGCGGCGAAGCCGCAGGTCGACGCTCGGTGCGAACCTCCTATTTGGACAAGACTGAAATGACCACGCCCGCTTCGCGGGCTTTCGACTCCGAAAATCGACAATCGGCAATCATCTACTTGCTGTACCCCATCTCCGCCAGAACCTTGCGCGCCACGTCGCGGTCGTCGAAGTCAATCTTTCCGTCTTTGAGAACCTGATAGGTCTCGTGACCTTTACCCGCCAGAACCACGACGTCCCCCTCGCGCGCCTCTTCCAGCGCCTTGTGTATGGCTGTGCCGCGATCGACCTCCGCGATGTAAGGCTTGCCCGTGCGCTGCAGGCCCACCAAGGCATCCGCCATAATCAGCAAGGGGTCCTCGCTGCGGGGATTATCGGAGGTCAGCACCACGAAATCCGCCAGCGTGCCGGCAGCCTCCCCCATACGCGGACGCTTCGTCCGGTCGCGCTCGCCACCGCAACCGAAAAGAACAATCAGGCGATTGTGGGTAAGTTCGCGCGCGGTCTTCAGAACGTTTTTCAGGGCATCGTCAGTGTGGGCATAATCCACCACGACCAGGAACGGTTGTCCCTCATCAATGCGCTCGAAACGGCCGGGCACCGCCTGTAGTTTAGCGATACCTTCCTCAATTCTGGTGCTGGCAATCCCCATGGCCACCCCCGTGGCAATCGCGGCAAGAATGTTCTCCAGATTCGCGCGCCCCAGCAGCGAAGAAAGAATTTGTAACTCCCCTGCCGGAGTCACGACGACCGCTTCCGTTCCCTTTGGACTAGACGCCACGTGTTTGGGCGTCACTTGCGCATCGCCCATCAGTCCATAAGTGAGACGATTCGGATAGGGCAGTTCCAGTAGTCGAGTACCCCAAGGATCGTCCGTGTTGATGACCGCCCAATCAGGCGGGGGAGCGCCCATGCCCTCAAAAAGGCGTCGCTTGGCCAGGAAGTAGTGTTCAAAATCCTTGTGGTAGTCCAAATGGTCTTGCGTCAGGTTCGTGAATACGGCGACGGCGAAATGGAACCCCCACACGCGCTCCTGAGCAAGCGAATGAGAGGAAACTTCCATGACGGCGGCTTTGCCACCCGCCTTCACCAGTTCGGCAAAATCGGTAAGCAGTTCGAGGGATTCTGGTGTGGTGTTGGTGGCAACCTTGCTCTTGCCACCCATACGATATTCAATCGTTCCGAAGACCCCGCTTAAAATCCCCGCCGCGGCCAGAACGCTCTCCACCAAATAGGTGATTGTGGTCTTACCGTTCGTGCCGGTGATGCCGATAAGTTGGAGCTGCTTCTCCGGATGACCGAATATGATTCGACCGGCGTCCGCCAAAGCCCGGCGAATGGCCGCCACCTGGATCCAGCGCGCGGCCAGTCCGGGTGGCGCCGCTCGCTCACTCACCACCGCCACGGCGCCTCGCTCCAGCGCCTGCGGGATGTAAGCATGGCCGTCGGCCTTCACACCTTGGATGGCGAAGAAGAGTGTTCCCGGCCTCACCTCGCGCGAGTTGTAGGCCAGGGAAGAAATCTCCGCCGTGGGATCTGCGCCCGCGTGTAGGACCGGCAGTTCTCGAAGTAATTCGCTTAGCTTCATCTTTATCTCGACTCAAATCACCGAAGTTCGCGGAAACCGATTATCGCGAAAGATTCTTCTTCCCTCGCCCCCTTGGGGGAGGAGGGGGGACCGCAAGGCGGAGGGGGCCCCACGTTCTGCTAGTCGTGGGGGTGAGAGGGTCAGAACAATTCTTCGCTGATCACGACTCATCCCCCAAATTACCCGGAAGTGACCAAGCCATTGCCTCCGCATCCAGAGCGTTGACCCCCTCACCCGTCTCGCCCCGGCTGGTGAAAACGCCGGTTGCGAGCCACCCTCTCCCCCAAGGGGGCGAGGGCGTTGGATTCATACCTACGATCCCGTTCGAGTGGGCTTTTGGTTCGCCCGATCACCGGATCGACCGATCACCCGATTACCTTGCCATGCGCACCCAGATTCTTGTGCCGGAAGGCACTTTTAAACCCGCACCAGGGTTTTGTTCCACTGCCAGGCCGCTCCCTTCTACATTGAGATCCAGGCCCAGCTTCTCGCACTCCTGGGCAACGCGGCGCGTCGCCCAACCAGAAAAATCCGGAACAGACACCAGCGGGCCGTCGCCCAGAACCACCGTGCCGGAGGCGGCGCTGCCCTGAGGGGGAAGCAGTTGGGAGTCACTGGTGCGCGAACGCTGATTCGAAAAAGATGCCGGCTGAACGGGTGATGTGGCAGCTCCAAAGGATTCTCGATCCGAAGGAAGGAATCCCATAAAGGTGTCCGATTTCTGGTCGGGCTCCTTCGCGGGTTTGGGGGTCACGTTCTTAGGCCAACGGGAAGGATTGTCCTGAGGAATGTTTAGGTAACTAAGAGTCTGCTCTGCGATAGACCGGAATACCGGAGCTGCCACGTCCGCCCCGTAATAAGCTCCCACCGGAGAATCGATGACCACCAGAATAGTCACCGCCGGGTTTATTGCGGGAGCAAAACCGACAAACGAACCAATGTGAAGCGAGCGGTTGTACACGCCGTTCGCATCGATTTTCTGCGCCGTGCCGGTCTTGCCGGCAGAGGAGTACCCGGCCAGTTGCGCCCCCTTGCCGGTACCGTGGTCCACCACGACGGTAAGGATCTTGCGCATCGTCTCGGCGGTCTGCGCGCTCAAAACTCGATGGCCCGCCGCCGGCGGCAAGTCATCATGATGCGAAGCTATGAAAACATCGTGAACAATATGGGGTTCGAACAGAATTCCACCATTGGCGATGGATGAATACATCGTGACCATCTGCAGCGGTGTCACCGCGGCTTCCTGCCCAATGGCCATTTCGCCAATGGAAATCTTTGACCATCGGCTGGGCGGCTGGAGCAGACCGCGTTCCTCGCCGGGCAAGTCCACTCCGGTTTTAGAACCGATGCCAAAGGCACGGATGTAACGATAGAGGCGGTCCTCGCCCAACCGAAGTGCAAGCTTGATGGTGCCCACGTCGCTGGATCTGGCCAGCATATCGGTGACACTGAGAACATAGTTTGGCTCGGCGTCGTGAATCGTGTGACCCGCCAACACGATTTTGCCACCCTGACAATCGATCATTTCCTGCGGTGTGGCAAGCTTCTCTTCGATCGCGGCGGCAACTGCAATCAGTTTAAATGTCGAGCCGGGTTCGTACACCCACCCCACCGCGCGATCCAGGCGCGAGGTAGCGGAGCTGGCGTTGAAATCGTTCGGGTCAAAGATGGGCTGATTGGCCAATGCCAGAATCTCCCCTGTATTGGGATTCTGCACAATCGCCACTCCGCCGGCGGCATGGGCGCTCGCCACTTCCTCCGCCAGGGCTTTTTCCGCGATGTACTGGATTTTCTCGTCGAGAGTCAGCACCACATTCTTGCCGGGAATTCCCGCGAACTCGGTGCTGTGGAACGCGCGGCGGCGTGCGTCGGAAGCCAGCAAAACGCGGCCTGGCTTACCTTTGATCCGGTCGTCCAGAGCGTACTCAATTCCACTCAGCCCTTTGTCATCCAGGCCCACGTAGCCGATGGCTTGCGCGGCCAGACTCCCTTTGGGGTAAAAGCGCTTGGGTTCGCGCTCAAAATAAATACCCTTCAGTTTCAACTGGCGAACTCGTGTGGCCTCTGCACCGGTCACGCGCCGCTTGACCCAGCAGAAGGCATGTGCCGTCTGGAAGCGGTCGCGAAGCTCGTCCGCATCCACCCCCAGGACGC
The DNA here is from genome assembly GCA_052139985.1 of Terriglobia bacterium. Taxonomy (GTDB): domain Bacteria; phylum Acidobacteriota; class Terriglobia; order UBA7540; family UBA7540; genus Bog-366. Next base: position 6,792 of record JBKQVI010000244.1, on the reverse strand, counting down.
CGGCAAGAACAGATGCCACCATCCTGGGCTCGGTAAGCTCGCTCGGCACGGCGTAAACCGAATCCACCGCCAGGCTCATCGCCAGGGGATTCATCTGCTGGTCGTAGATGACCCCGCGCTCCGGCGCCACCTCGATCGTGCGCTGTTGCTGGCGCTGGGCGCGCGACAGCAACTCGACGTACTGGATGATTTGAAAATAGTAAAGGCGAGCGCCAATGCAGAAGAACCAGAGACAGCACACCACGCCGACGATCAGTCGCCGCCTCTCCAGGCGAGACCGATCGGGCTTCGCCGTGCGAGCATCAGGCTTGCGTCGGCCCATCGTGGCTATGGCTCGTGTGGAATGTCTCCGCTACCCACGGAGAAGTTACGTGCCAGCTCGGGGTTTTCCAAGGTGTACGCCGCAGGCTCTTGCGCACCCACACGAATCACCTGTTGCGGGTTCGGTGTGACCATCCCAAGCCGCGTCCGCGCCAGAGTGTCAATCCTCTGTGGATCGGCGAGCGCCGCTTGCAGCAGCCGGAGCTGATGATTCCGCTCTTCCAGTGTGGCGCATTCAATCTTGAGTTGTTCGGCCTGATAGCCGTACCGCACACACTGGAAATGCTGACATGCGAACATGAGCACAAACAGAAAAACCAGAACGCCCAATCCCAGGAGACTGAAACATTCACGGCGACGCTCCACGTCAACTTCCCGCACCAAGCGGGAATTGTCGATGTGCTTCACAAAGTAGAATTCCGGGAAGCTCGCCCGGCCCGCGGCCGGGGCGTTTCTCGGACGCCGTCTGGTTCTCGGTAACGTGATTGCGGCTGTGGCCATCGAAGTGCCGGGATTCGGGACACGGGATTCGGGACACGGGAAAAACAATCCCCGGCCCCTGTCCCCTATTCCCTGTTCCCTGTTTCCTGCTTTTCTGCTGCCCGCAACTTGGCGCTGCGAGCGCGCGGATTGGTCTGGATCTCTTCATCCGCCGGACGAACCACTTTGCGCGTCAGGATGGTCGCCCGGCCTTCGTCCTGCCAGCACCGGAAGCCTTGCTTAACCCTGCGGTCTTCCAGCGAGTGAAAACTTAGGATCACGACCCGCCCGCCAGGACGGAGGACTGTCAGGACCCTACCGAGAAACTCGTTGAGATTCTCCAGTTCCTTGTTCACCGCCAGGCGAAGCGCCATGAAGCTGCGCGTCGCCGGATGGATTTGGTGGAGGCCCGCCCGGGAGGGGATCGCTCGCGTCACCACCTGCGCCAGTTCAGTGGTTAATCGAAACGGACGGGCCTTCATAATGGCTCGCGCAATTCGGCGCGAGTGGCGCTCTTCCCCCAACTCGAAGAAAATATCTGCTAGCTCTCGCTCGCTAGCGTAGTTCACCAGATCGGCAGCCGTGGTTTCGGAGCCGGGATCCATTCGCATGTCAAGACGGCCGGGCAGATGGAAGCTGAATCCGCGGGAGGCGTCTTCAAGCTGCATCGAGCTCAATCCCAGGTCGGCCAAGACTCCGTCCGCCGGCGGAAATCCGCTGGCGGCGTGCAACGTGTCGATTTGCGCGAAGTTTCCGTGGCGTATCATCAGCTTGTTGCCAAAACCTGCCAGTCGATTTCCAGCCAATTGCAGGGCTTCGGGGTCGCGATCCAAACCCAAGAGCCTGCCACTTTCCAGGCGCTTCAAGATCTCTTCCGCGTGCCCACCAGCACCGAGCGTCGCGTCGATGTAAATCCCATCGGGCCGGACGCTGAGGAAATCCAGCGCTTCACGCACGAGCACGGGAACATGGCGAGGCCGCAAAGGCTCGGCCGCACCCGGTAGTTTCGTGTTCCCACTTTGCTCGCCATCCATCACCGTTGGGCAAACCCAATTCCTCAATCACCTGATTCCCAAACCGTCCATCGTGTCCCTGGCCTCTTCCGATAGCGGCTGGGTCATCGGCTCGCGGGCCACATCCAGGTTGGACACTTCCAGGAACTGCACCTTGCCCACGACTGCCACTTCGCCCTGGATACCGGATTTCTCACGCAACACTGCGGGGATCAAAACCCGGCCCTGCGGGTCGGCGCGCGCCGTCTGTCCCCAAAAGTTGGTGCGATCCAGGACTTCCCTCTTGGCCTTGTTCGTCTCTTTCTCACCCGGCACGGGAGCCAATTGCTCCTCCACCTTGATCCATTCGGGAAGAGGGTAGACGCGCACCGTGTTTCCGTCCAAGCTGGTCACAAAGAAGTCGTGGCCATACTTCTCGTCAAGAATGTCCTTGAAAGCCGTCGGGATCTTGAGGCGACCCTTGTCGTCCACGGTCGCTGTGTTGTTACCTCGGAACATAAAGCCGGACCCCGCACGCGCTGAGAGCAAAGATTCCGCTTAACTCGATGATCTTCCCACTTTCGACTACTTCTAACTGATTCTTACTACTTCTGGCCCCTGACAATAGCGCCTTCGGTTTCTCCGTGTCAAGCTTTTTTTAGGATCTTTGGGGATTAGCGGTTTATCCACGATGGATTGGCCGTGGTAGGCCGTCGCCGCCCGAGGGGGATCACTTCCGCACTTTTTCCCGGGGTAGCTGCGAACCTTTCGCTCACCGCAGCAGTTCGCGGTTAGGGCCGGAGATATTTTCCCGGTGCGCCTTCACGCCGTGAGAGCTCGCGATCCCCCGCCGCACCTGCGCAACTTGAGGGGAGGGCACCGTCCTACCCCGCCGACGCGATGGGTCCAGGCTGACGCGCAAGGACCAGACCGGCCCGTGCCGCTCGCCGCGGGTACCCTGGCACTCCTGCTTGCCGCAGGTCAGACCGCGCTCCGTCAAGGAACCGCGCAGGATGTCCCGGAGCGGAGGCAGAAGCTTCACGAGACCCTCGCGCCGCTTTCCCAAGGCGAGCAGGGAGAGCCGGCTGAAATTCTCTCTTGCTACCATATGGCGGCAAGAATTATACCCCCCCCCCACCCAAAGAAAGTACCAACGATTACGCGCCAACTTGGAGCTGGGTTCGATCCCGCCTCACTTCATCTACGAACTCGGCCGCAGCCGCTGACGGTCGATCCGGAAGTGTTCCAGACTCTCACCGCCCAGACCCCTCTCCGGCAGCCCTCCGTTCATCAATCCCAGGCGCTGCTACTGCTCAGCGATTTCGCAACCTATTGCAAAAGCCTACAAATGTGTTATAGTTAACTAGCGCTTATTACCGCGGTTGTGTGGTGCGGCTGCTCGGGTCACGTATTTGAGCTGATAATTTCCGCCTCCGGTTTCTCTCCGTAAGTCTTCAGCGCAATCTAAATCAGTCTGGTCACACAGGTTTCTGTGCGCGGGTAGCTGTTTGCACGCGCATCAACAGTTACTTTCGCCAGAGAAAAGAAGAAACGATCAATGCAGAGTTTTTCAGAACTTTCGATTTCACAATACACAAAGGAGCGGCTCACCGCAGCGAAGTTCACCATTCCGACGCCGGTACAGGCCGAGGCAATTCCGCCGGCGCTCGCCGGCAAGGACGTACTTGCCACCGCTCAAACCGGGACCGGCAAAACGCTGGCATTCCTGATTCCCATCATCGAGCACCTGCTGCAAAATGATGCAACCGGGATTGCCGCCCTGGTGCTCGTCCCCACCCGCGAACTGGCCATGCAAGTGGTGGAGGAGTACAACGTCCTGCGCGGCAAGCGGCTCGCGCCCGCAGCCCTGGTGGTTGGAGGCTTGGCGGAAGCGGCACAACTCACCGCCATTCGCAAAGGCGCGCGCCTGGTGGTGGCCACTCCCGGCCGGCTGGAGGACTTCCTCGGCCGCAAGCTCTTCGGTTTTCGCGCCCTCAAGATCCTCATTCTCGATGAGTCGGATCGGATGTTGGACATGGGATTCCTCCCCGCCATTCGTCGCATTGTGGGCGGACTTCCCAAGGATCGCCAGACCATGTGTTTTTCCGCGACCATGGCGGCCGAGGTCGTGCACCTCGTCAATGATTACCTGCGAAGCCCCGTGCGCGTGGCGTTGGGATCAACGATCAAGCCGTCGGAGAACGTGCGGGTTCAGGCCTTCGAAGTTTCCCACGATCGCAAACAGGAAGTCCTACAGCGCTTGCTTGCCCGAGAGACCGGCCGCTGCCTGGTTTTCGCGCGCACCAAGCGAGGCACCGAGCGGCTCGCGAAATCCCTGATCCGCCAGGGGTTTGCTGCGGCCATGATTCATGGCGATCGCTCGCAATCGCAACGGACGGCGGCACTCGCCGGATTCCAACATGGCAGGTATCGCATCCTGGTGGCGACCGACGTGGCGTCGCGCGGCATCCACGTGCAAGACATCGCTCACGTCATCAACTACGACATGCCCGCGGATGCGGAGAGCTTTATCCATCGGGCCGGACGCACCGGGCGGGCGGGAGAACACGGAGTCGCCTCGACCCTCTTCGCCAGAGACCAGCATACCGACTTGCTTCAGTTGGAGCGTACGCTGGGGATCCGAATGGAAAGAATGCATGAGGGCAGCCATCCCGGTGAAAAGGCAGAGGGCGATTCTGTGCGCCTGCCGGCTTCCCCGCGCCAACGGTCGGAAGGTTTCGGCGCCACAAGTAGCCTCGACCGCGCGGATTCGGCGCCCCGGCCGCGACTGGAAAGGCTTCCGGGAGAGGTTTTCCAATTTCAGATGGAAGGGTAACACCCATGCGGCCCATTGAAGCCACCGCAACGGGGCTGCCCCTATAACCACTTTATAACCCCATTATCCCACCTGTTCACGCGTGCGAAGCTTTGGCGTGCGGCAGCTTGCTGCCGCTTTGCCTTGAGCCAGCTTGCTGGCGGCGAATCGTGCGCGCAGTGGAAATCACGCGAGCAAGCTCGCTAGGAGGAAAGCGGCAGCAAACTGCCGCACTCCAAAGCTTCGCACCCTATGCCAGGCGGGATGCGCATTCTTCGGCATTCGACCGCCCTCAGTGTATTGCCGTGACATAGATGGCAGTGTTATCGCCGCTCGGGGTGGAAGCGATGAAGGCGACGGTTTGCTGGGTGTCACCGGTCAGCGACACGATGGGTTTCCCCGGTGTGGCCGAGGTGATGGGCAGGAAATCTTCGGGCGTGGTTAGCCGACTCTCCTGACCGTCACAATCGCAAAAGAGCGCCAGGTCGTTGGGCGCGTCGCCGGGGGTGGCGGCAAAGATCAAGTTGCCCCGCGGCCCGATGGTGACGCTCAGAATTCTTCCGACGGACTTAAGGGCCGTGGTGCTGAGGGATTGTTTGGCCATGACCGGTTTGGCAGGGTCGCCGGCCAGCAAGGCAGTTTGGATGCTGCCATTTTCAAGGAAGACCAACAGCATCTGGACAGGACTCACGTCCGCGCGTGGCGCCAGCATTACGGCGGTCTGCGTGGGGTCGGGCGGAGGTTGCAATTCCTGGAATGACTGAATGGCAACGGCGCGGAAAAACTGCTCGATGGCCACTCCTTCAGGAACGCCGCGGCGCAGAAATGCCGCTTCGTCGTGGCCAACGAAGAATGGCTCCAGCAACTCCTTGGCCCCAAGGTGAACTTCCGGCGGCAACGTCAGCGCTTGCAGGCCGCCTGCTCGCCAAAGGAACAATCCGCTGCCTGCGCCCCTTCCCGACCAGCGCGCTCCGAACAGAACGTTGCCTTCCGAGGTCACCAGCGGCGCCGAGAACTCTTCGAACTTCGCCCCGGCATTGCCGGGCGGAGCGTCCAGATTGGTCGCTACCACGGTGGGCTTCGTGCCTTCCTGGCGCACCACGACCACTTTCGGCAAATCGGTTTGGATAGTTGCCAGCGTGGCGGTGAAAGCCATCACTCCGGCGTCATTCATGCTGGGGGCGCTGAAGGAATCGAAGGTCGTGCGCGGGAACGGCCCTAGCAAGCCCTGGAAAGCCACCACGGAAAAGCTGACTCCCGTCGAACGCACAACGGCGCGCATATCGCCGCGCGGGCTGCGCATGCTGGTGAGAAAGATGATGTCCTGATTACCATTCATCGCCAGGCTGAGAAACGGGCCGAAGGCCAGCCCGCCGTGACCGGGAACTTCCGTGCCGGAAGCGAGCAACAAGCGCGTGTTGACCTGGGCGACAGCCGGAAGCGCGCCGCCCATCCACGCGATCAGGAGCGCCGCCAGAGCCAATCCCCTCCGGAGCCGGAGGGACTTACTTCCCAAGTCCTGAGTCAAACCTCGATTCTCCCTTCTTGCTTGCCGTGACAGCTACGGCGAGAACACCTTGCTTATTCCATTCTCGCTTCCCAGATTGACCGGCGCCAAGTGCAACCAAAATAGGCAACCTAGCACTTAGCTTTCCTGCCCGTCAAGGCGAATTGCTCAAATTGGGCTGTCGGGTCGCCGGTTCATCGGGCTCGCTCTGTGCGGACTTCCTCTTCAGGTTCTGCCTCCACCTCGTCAGGTGTCGAAAGGGGCTCGCACTGTCGCATAGCTGTAACACCTCCGCGGCACGAGGATGCTGCGGCACGCTCGGGCCTCCAGCCCTTGACCGCTCACGGCCAAGAGAAGCTGTGAAAAAATCGAAAAAGTTCTTGACTAGCGCTATCGCTATGATATACTCTCTCCTTCCCGAGTGGGAAGGAGGTCGAAGATGGCTTACGAGTCCACCGTGCAGGTAATTCAGCGGGGCGGTAAGAACCGCCAATGGTATCTGATCTGCCCGGCGCCCTTGGCGCAAGCCTTGGAGATCGAGAAGGGCGAAGTGATCGAATGGGTGGTGGAGGACCGGCACACGCTGGTGCTGAAGCGTACTCCGCGGCCGGCGGAGGCATCTTTCCGGCGGAGGCGCGCGCATGCGTGAGGCCAGCGAAAACGGGCAACAGGCGATG
>JBKQVI010000243.1:0-16352 GCA_052139985.1 Terriglobia bacterium | reverse complement strand
CTGCTGCGTGGGAATGCGTGCAGGCATCGAGATATTATTTATATAATATCTATAACATGTCAAGAAAAAAATGCGCCCCCAGAGAGATTTCTTTCGCCCTTTCTCAAAATTACGTGAGGATCAGGGCTTGCCCGACCGGCAGGGCAACATTCCGGCCTTCATGGCTGTCAAACCCGCGAAAATCCACGAGATTCACATCCTCGACTCCCGCGTCATTTGCGGCAGCACAGGCACTCCTGCCTGTGCCAAGACTACGGCTTATGCATTCCTTGTAGACAACACAGGCAAGAGTGCCGGTGCTACCCGCGCTTCCAGGACGCGCCGGTTCAGGCCGCCTTTTGCCTTTGCCGGTAGGATTTTCGAAATGCGCTGGGGGTAATGCCCTTCAGGGCTCGAAACTGCCGGTTGAAGTTTGCCAGATTCTCGTAACCCGCCTCTTGGGCAATGTAAGAAATCGAGTACCGGTCATCGATCAGGAACCCGCAGGCGCGGCCGATGCGGAGGCGCGTGATGTATTCCGTAAAGGTTGCCCCCAGGGTTCGCTTGAACAGCCGGGCCATGGCCGACGGGCTCAGGCAAGCTGCTTCGGCAAGGTCATCCATGGAGATCCGTTGACGGTAATTGGCGTGGATGATATCCAGAACCCGATCGATCCGGTCCTGGTCGGGACTCTTGCCCTCCGCAGTGGCGCGATCCCAATCGGGGACCGGTGAGGCGAGCGGCTCCGGACCCGGATCTCGGGCGAGCTGATTCAGCACATTAATCAAGACCGGCACTCGATCGACCGCGGCTAGAGCGGGCAGCCCGCTGGCGAGCGGACGCACGGCCCTGGCCGTCGCACGGCTGAAGGCCAGTCCGCAGGCCGCCCGATTCAATAGTGCCTCGACCGGCGCCAGCTCCGGCAGAGTCCGCCGCAGGGAAGCGATCCAACCCGGCAGAAGCCATATGACAATAGCCTCGTGCGGTTTCGAAGGGTCCAGCACCTCCCGCGATTTCCAAGTGTGCGGCAGATTCGGGCCCAGCAGCACTAGGTCCCCGTCATCGTAATCGCCCACATGATCGCCCACGAATCGTTGCCCACGACTGTTGAGGGTCAGAGTCAGCTCGAACTCCGGGTGGTAGTGCCATTCGAAAGGTATCCCACAGGGTAGCAGGCGATGAAGAAGAATCCAGGACACTCCGTCGGGCAGGACGAGTTTTTCAAACTGGGGCTTCATGATGGTAATTCAGCAGTATTCTTGACGTAAGACGCCTGAAAAGTATCAGTATTCGCGGATTTGAGTCAACACTCTGGCCAGAAAGAATGCAATATTGACTTCGTGTCGAAAGCTCGTTTGACTCTCTACGGTTTGAACACTCGTTCGACACGAGAGGAAGTTGAACGTAAGGGCGCTGGGTCGAGGAGCGTCGCGGCGAAGTACCTAAAGGGGGCTGAGAATGCCAGACAATCTGATGAGGGTTCCAGTATTCATGGGTGAGGGGCGGTTGGAATTGCAGGATCGGCCCGTACCCCACATTCGACACGACGATGATGTTTTGATAGCTGTGGAGGCTTGCGGTCTGTGCGGGACGGACCTGAATATTCTCGCGGTTCCTCCCGCTCACAAGGCCGCCGTGGGCGCCGTGCTCGGCCATGAATTCGTCGGAACCGTGCGCCAGGTCGGCAAGCGCGTGGCGGGACTGAAAACCGGGGACCGCGTGGTGGTGGCGCCGCGCCTGAACTGCGGACTCTGCCGTTATTGCCGGCGCGGTATGGTGAACCAGTGTGAAAGTTACAAAACCCTCGGCATTCACATTGACGGCGGCCTGGCGCCGTACGTCGTCGCCCCGGAACGCGCGCTGTTCCGGATCGACCCCAGGGTGGCCGTCGAGGACGCGGTTTTCGCCGAGGTTCTCTCGTGTGTGCTCTCCGGCACGATGCGGGTTCCCGCCAACCCCGGCGACACGGTGGTGATACTCGGCGCCGGCCCTGTCGGACTTCTCTACGCGCAGCTTTACCGCGCCGGCGGTGCAGGAAAGATTATCGTGACCGACGTGTCGGCGTTTCGCCTCGATATCGCATCCCGCTGCGGCGTGGATGCGGTCATCAACAGCAAGCAGCAGAGCGTCGAAGAGGTTGTCGCCAGGCTGGCGGACCTCGGCGCTGACATTGTGGTGGATGCGGTCGGCAATCTGCTGCCGCAGGCCGTCAAGCTAGCTCGGCGCGGGGGACGCATCATTCTCTTCGGCTTGCAGATGCACGCCTTGCCGCCGGTCAGCCAGTACCTGATCACCCGCCATGAGTTGACGGTGTACGGCGTGTTTGTAGGAATCAACCCGTTCCCACAGACAGTGCGTTTGCTGGAGTCCGGCGTCATCCGTCCTTCTGTCTTGATCACCCACCGAATGCCGGTGGCAAGCGTGACGGACGCGTTGACCGCCATGCGCGCGGGCGAGACAATGAAAGTGATCGTGGAGCACCCGAAAGAGGCGTAAGCGTCATGGTCAAAAGTGAAGCCGAGCTGGCGGATCGCGCGAGGTGCGAGTGTCTGCCCGTGTATAAGGGCGAGGCCGGTTCTCCGAGCGAACGCATTGTGCGCCTGAAACAGTACATCCTCGGCACCCGGCGCGAGATCTACATTCAGCCCGCGCGTCTTGAAACAGAAAGCTACAAACGCACCGAAGGTGAACCGGCGATTGTCCGCCGAGCCAAGGCGTTCCGTGACATCGCGTTGGGCATCGAGATTCGAATTCATGACGCTGAGCTGATTGTCGGGAATCGATCGCCGCTACCCCGGATGGGAGTGGTTACGCCCTCGGCCGCCGTTTCCTGGATCGACCGGGAACTCGAGACCCTGGCGCAGCGGCCTCAGGACCCGTTCGATGTCGACTCGCAGGACATCGCTGATTTACGCGACCACGTATTCCCGTACTGGCGCGGAAAGACTCTGGAAGATCAGGCGGCGGCATCCGTCCCACCGGACGTGAAAGAGGCTGTTGAGGCCAAAGCCTTTCAGTTGAATCAGACAGACCATGCGCAGGGCCACATTCTCCCGGATGTCGAAACCTGGCTGGCTGAAGGGCCTGACGGGCTGCGAACAAAGCTTCGGGCGGGGCGAGTGCGCACGGAACGGAAGGGAGGGCCGCATCCGGGAGTGCCAGACTTCTACACTGCAGCCGACATATGCCTCGAGGCGGCTTCTGAGTTCATGCTGCGATATGCGGACCTAGCGGCAGAACTCGTGCGCGCCGCGGCGTCTGACCAGCGAGCGCGTGAACTCCGTGAGATTGCCCAAAATTGTCGGCGCCTGGCAACGCATCCGCCCCAGACGTATTGGCAAGCGCTGCAATCGGTGGCCTTTCTTTTCGTACTGTTGCAGATCGAATCCAACGCCAGTTCCTTCTCGCCGGGTCGGTTCGATCAGTACATCATGCCGTACCTGTGCCGCGATCTGGACGCAGGTACGCTGCCTCTACAGCAGGCGCAGGAGTTGCTGGAATGCCTGTGGATCAAGTTCAACGAAATCGTATTGCTGCGTAGCGCCGATGGCGCTCGCTACTTCGCCGGATTCCCGATCGGATTCAACGTCACGACGGGCGGCCAATTGGCCGATGGGCGGGATGCGGCCAATTTAGTGTCATTCATGTGCCTTCAGGCGCAGGCGGACGTCCAACTCCCGCAGCCAAACCTCTCCGTCCGGCTGCACAGGAACACGCCGGATGATCTTCTTGCCGCCGTAACGCATGTGATCAGCCTCGGCACGGGAATGCCGCAGATTTTCAATGACGAAATCATCATCCCGGGCCAGGAGCGCCGTGGGGTAGCGCACGCCGACGCGATCGACTACGCCGCGGTTGGCTGCGTCGAGCTTTCGATTCCCGGGAAGGCCCTGGGCTGGAGCGACTCGGCGATGTTCAACCTGGTTCGAATCCTCGAGCTTACGCTTCACGGCGGTGCGGTGCCGGAAACGGGGAAGCGGATCGGTCCACAAACGGCCCCGCTGGAGGAACTCCGAAGCTTCGCCGAGTTAGAAGCAGTTTTCGAAACCCAGCTTCGTCATTACATCGCACTGATGGTTAAGGGCGCCAACATTGTGGACCGCTTGCATGCGCGTGCCTGCCAGACGCCTTTTCTTTCCACGGTCATCGCGGATTGCGTCGAGAAGGGCCAGGATGTGACGGACGGCGGCGCGCGCTATAACTTTTCCGGTCCACAGGGCGTGCAAATTGCGAACCTGGCGGATTCCCTGGCCGCTCTCAAGCTACTGGTATTCGAGCGGAATGAGATCGCCCCGCGCGAGTTGATGGCGGCCTTATCGCACAACTTTGCCGGCGATGAAGCGATGCGCCAACGATTGCTGACCGGTGCTCCCAAGTACGGCAACGACGACGACTATGTAGACGAACTAGGAAGCCGATGGGCCAGGTTCTATTGCGAGGAGGTGGGGCGCTACTCTACTCCGCGCGGCGGATCGTTCCAGCCGGGGTTCTATACCGTATCGGCACATGTTCCGCTCGGCCACAACGTGGGAGCAACACCTGACGGGCGGTTTGCCCACACACCTCTCGCCGATGGCGGGCTGTCCCCGGTTGCGGGACGCGATCTCAAAGGGCCCACGGCGGTGTTGCGGTCGGTGTCGAAAATCGACCTGGAGCTGGCATCCAACGGCGCGCTGCTAAACCTCAAGTTTCTACCATCGTTCTTCGAGCACTCTCAGTCTACTGAATTGTTCATGGCGTTTCTGCGCGGCTTCGTGGATCTCCGCATCCCTCACGTTCAGTTCAACGTGGTTTCTGCGGACGTACTTCGCAAGGCCCAAGAAGATCGTGAGGAGTTTCGCAGTCTGGTGGTCCGCGTGGCTGGCTACAGCGCCTATTTCGTCGAACTCAACAAAGAAATTCAGGACGAGATCATTCAGCGGACGGAGCATGGCGGCTAAAGAATGGATCCTTCCGCGGTCTTGGGGAACATTTTCGATGTGCAGCGGTTCAGCATCCATGATGGTCCTGGCATCAGGACGACGGTGTTTCTCAAGGGCTGCCCACTTCGCTGTCCCTGGTGTAGCAACCCCGAGTCTCAATGCGCCTTACCGCAATTGCTCTATTTGCGGTCCCGCTGTATACGTTGCGGCCGCTGCGTTTCGGCGTGTCCCGAAGACGGTCTGAACCTCCTCTCAGACGCCGTAGTGATCAATCGAGCCAAGTGCCTCCCGTGTGAGGAGTGCAGCCGGGTATGTCCCTCCGGCGCCATGCGCCTGGTGGGCCGCAGCGCAACGGCCACGGATGTGCTGGCTGAGGTCGAGCGCGACCGCGTGTTCTATCAACACTCGGGCGGAGGATTAACGGTTTCCGGAGGAGAGCCGCTCTCGCAGCCCGAATTCACGGTGGCACTGCTGAACGGGGCGCGAACGCTGGGCTTGCATTCGGCAGTCGAGACCGCTGGATTGGCGGGGCCGGAAACCGTCGAACGTGTCTTGAGCCGGGCCGACCTGATTCTGTTCGACATCAAGCAGATGGATTCTGACGCCCATCGATCTGTCGTGGGTGAAGACAACGCGGCAATTCTCGGCAACGCGCGCTTGGCAGCGCGGCTGGGGGTAGATATGATCATCCGCGTCCCCGTTATCCCAGGCTTCAACGACCAACCGCATCAGATCGCCGCGATTGGAGAATTCACCCGTTCGTTGGGACTTTCTCAACTGCATGTGTTGCCCTATCACCGCTACGGCACGGCCAAGTATGCAAACCTCGGACAAAGGCACGGAATGCCGGAGACCGTACCCCCGAGCCAGACGCAGATCGAGACACTTTGCCGGGGACTGGAGGGTCTTGGTTTGTCGGTCCGGGCAGGCGGATAGTCCTCTTTCAAGGTTGACTTGAGTTTCCCTCTCCTGCGAGATTACATTCGTGAAACCTCTGGAGTTGCTGGGCGAGACCGTCACTCGCGACGGGACCGACATGAAGCTGGTCCGTCGCGACAACGAGTACATTATATTGGCGAACGGCAAGAGCTTGATGTCGAGCCGCATGCACGGCTCGGAGGAGGCGCTGGCCTCGTTTGGCTGCCGGCGGGCGCGGACGCTGGAGCAGCCTCGCGTGCTGGTCGGCGGCCTGGGAATGGGCTTCACCCTGCGCGCGACACTCGAATTACTGCCACCAGACTCACTCGTGGTCGTCGCCGAGCTTTTACCCACAGTCGTGGAGTGGAATCGCGGACCGCTCGGGCCGTTGGCGGGACATCCCCTGAAGGATAAGCGGGTGCGGGTCGAGGTTGGTGACGTCCGAGCGACGCTCGGTTCGGGCCCCGGCAGGTTCGATGCGGTGCTCCTCGACGTGGACAACGGCCCGGCCGCGTTTGCCGCGTCGGATAACGCCGGGCTCTACGACAACCGCGGAATAGCCGCTGCGCGGGCGGCGCTCAAGACGGGCGGGACGCTGGCCGTCTGGTCGGCACGCGAGGACCGAAAATTCGAACAGCGCTTGCGCTATGGCAGGTTCGTGGTGCAGGTGGAGCGCGTCCGCGGTCGCCTGAAAAAGGGTGGCCCGCACCACATCATCTTTCTGGGCCACAAAACGAATTGAGAACATTCCCATGCGCGGCTATATTCATTCCACTTCGAGCAGGTGGCACAGGCAGTCCGGCGTGTGGCTTTGATCTGCGGCCGGCCCATCCACACATGAATGTGCGGCCTGCGACACAGCCAGGAGTGGCCGTGCCAAAGAATTTCATCAGGCCACCTCAGGAAAGGGTACCGTCATCATGAACGAATTGAAGCAGGATATCTTGCATTGCATCGGCAACACCTCTTTATTGGCCTTGCGCAAGATCGTGCCCCAGAACGGCTCGCGCATCTTGCTGAAACTGGAAAGCGAGAACCCCACAGGCAGCATGAAGGACCGGATGGCGCTTGCCATGATCGAAGCGGGAGAGGCGGACGGGCGTCTCACGGCGGATGGTTCTGTCGTCGAATATACCGGCGGCAGCACCGGCGTGTCCCTGTCTCTGGTCTGCGCGGTGAAGGGATATCCCCTGCATATCGTGACTTCGGATGCCTTCGCCCGAGAAAAAATCGAGCATATGAGAATTCTGGGAGCCAGGCTTCAAATCGTGCGAAGTGACAGCGGTCGCATGACGGAGAAACTGACCCGGGACATGATCGAAGCTGCCCGCATCGTCGCGGTAGAAACGGGAAGCTTCTGGACCGATCAGATGAACAACAAAGACCAGCTTGCGGCCTATCGCCAAATGGCAGACGAAATCTGGGCTCAGACCGAAGGCGAAGTCGATGGCTTTGTCGAGAGCGTGGGTACCGCGGCATCCCTTCGCGGAACCGGCGAAGCCTTGCGCCGCCGTAATGAGAAGATCAGAATCGTTGCCGTGGAGCCCTCTGAGTCCCCGGTCCTGTCGGGCGGCCAGTCAGGCGCGCATAAAATCGATGGGATCGGAGCGGGTTTTGTAGTACCCCTCTGGCAGAAGGACATCGCCGACCAAATTGAACAGGTTTCCACGGAAGAGGCTGTGGCCATGACCCTGCGTCTGGCCCGGGAGGAAGGCATTTTTGGGGGGACTTCCACGGGCTGCAATGTCATCGCCGCTTTGCGATTAGCCGAACAACTGGGACCGGGCGCGACCGTTGTCACCATCATGTGCGATACCGGGATGAAATATCTCAGTAAATAATTGGAATTAGGGCCCCCTAATTACAAGTTGGCTGGCGCAAGAAGCAAACCCGCGTTAGGATAGCACCCAGCTTATGAAACCTATTCGATTGACGGCCCACGCCGTTGAGCAGTGTGTTGAGCGCGGAACCAACGAGTCGGAAATCCGCGAAGCCATCCAGCGCGGGCTCCGTGAGCCCGCGAAGCGGGGTCGCTTCATGTGTCGGCTCAACTTCCAGTATGGCGCGCACTGGCAGGACAAATTTTACGCTATCAAACAGGTTGCTCCTGTGGTTGTTGAAGAGCAGAATGAAATAGTTGTAGTAACAGTTTACACGTTCTATTTCTGAAAAGGGGACGATGATGCGCATCAGCTATGACAGCGAAGTGGACGCTCTCTATATCCGCTTGCTGGAGGGCGAGTACCAGTGCCGCACGCTGCGGCTGACCGACGAAGTGAGCTTGAACATCGGCCCGGGCGAAGAACTGGTGGGCATCGAGGTGCTCGACGCCAAGGACGTACTGGGCAAAGGTTCGCTTCCAACGGTCGTCCTCGATAACGTTTGCGCGGTGCAGGCCGAAACCTAACCTAGACCGAAGCCCTGCTGCCTCCCATAACAAGCGGCTGCTTTCGAACCCAGCACCCCGATGCAATGGCCGAACCCCATTAGCAGGTGAGGTGACGCACACGTTAGACTTAATCTGCGCTCCGTCCGTGCGTGGGTGAACGTGCGCGCCGCCCGGACAATCTGTCTCGGCGCAAAAATCCATCTTTAGCGTTACAATTGTGCTCCCTTTGGAGGGGGCAAACGACCATGGCTAAGATTAACGACCTGAAAGTGAACGGGCCGCAGAAACGGTTGCGCGGGGCATTGCCGAAGATCGGGATTCGCCCGGCGATTGATGGGCGCCGCAAGGGAGTGCGCGAATCACTCGAGAAGCAAACGATGGGAATGGCGAAAGCCGCCGCGGATTTTCTGGAAAAGAGCCTGCGCCATCCGAGCGGTCTGCCGGTGGAATGCGTGGTGGCGGATACGTGTATTGGAGGAGTGGCCGAGGCAGCCGAGTGCGCCGACAAGTTTGCGCATTCCGGCGTGGGCGTGTCGCTGACCGTGTCGCCCTGTTGGTGCTATGGCTCGGAGACCATGGACATGGACCCGCTGATTCCCAAGGCGGTGTGGGGATTCAACGGAACCGAGCGCCCGGGCGCGGTCTATCTGGCCGCCGTGCTGGCAGGACATAACCAAAAAGGGCTGCCGGCGTTCGGCATTTACGGACAGGACGTGCAGGATTCCACCGACACCACGATTCCGGGCGACGTGCAGGAGAAATTGCTGCAATTCGCCAAGGCGGGCCTGGCGGTGGGGGAGATGCGGGGCAAATCCTACTTGTCGTTGGGCTCGGTTTCCATGGGCATTGCCGGCTCGATGGTGAACGCTGATTTCTTCCAGAACTACTTGGGCATGCGGAACGAATACGTGGACATGTCGGAGTTCGTCCGGCGCATCGACGAGAAGATTTACGACCCCGAGGAGTTCGACCGTGCCAGGGCTTGGGTAAAGGCCCATTGTCCCGAGGGCAAGGACCGGAACTCTGCCGCCCTTCAGAAGTCCCGCGAGCAGAAGGATGCCGATTGGGTCACCTCGGTGAAGATGGCGATCATCGGGCGCGACCTGATGGTGGGCAATCCGCGCCTGGCGGAACTGGGCTACGGTGAAGAAGCCATGGGGCACAATGCCATCGTGGGCGGCTTTCAGGGGCAGCGCCAGTGGACCGATCATTTCCCTAACGGCGACTTTATGGAAGCCATCCTGAATTCTTCCTTTGACTGGAACGGCATCCGCGAGGCCTTTGTTTTCGCCACCGAAAACGACTCGCTCAACGGGGCCACCATGCTCTTTGGGCACCTGCTCACCGACACGGCTCAGATCTTCGCCGACGTTCGCACTTACTGGAGCCCGGCGGCGGTGAAGCGCGTGGCGGGCCACAAGCTAACGGGAAAGGCGAGCGGGGGCATTATTCATTTGATCAACTCCGGCGCTGCCACGCTCGACGCCACCGGACGCATGACGAAGGACGGCAAATCCGTCATGAAGCCCTTCTGGGAAATCACCCCGGAGGACGCGGAGGCTTGCCTGGAAGCCACGCAGTGGGCCCCGGCGTCGCTCGGTTACTTCCGCGGCGGCGGCTATTCCTCGCAATTCCTCACCTGCTGCGAATTTCCGGTCACCATGGCGCGCCTCAACTGGACCATGGGCCTGGGCCCGGTGTTGCAGCTCGCCGAAGGCTACACCGTGGCTCTGCCGCCGGAAGTCAACAAAGTCCTGGACGAGCGGACCGACCCCACCTGGCCTACTACTTGGTTCGCGCCGCTGCTCACAGGCAAAGGACCCTTCCGCGACGTGTATTCGGTGATGAACAACTGGGGCGCCAACCACGGAGCCATCTGCTACGGGCACGTCGGCGACAAGCTGATTAGCCTGGCGTCCATGCTGCGCATTCCCGTGTGCATGCATAACGTCGGCGAAGAAAGAATCTTCCGGCCCAGCGCCTGGACCCAGTTCGGAACCCACGATCCCGAGGGCGCCGATTATCGCGCCTGCGCGAACTACGGCCCGGTGTACGGAAAG
The DNA here is from genome assembly GCA_052139985.1 of Terriglobia bacterium. Lineage (GTDB taxonomy): Bacteria > Acidobacteriota > Terriglobia > UBA7540 > UBA7540 > Bog-366. The sequence continues at coordinate 6,084 of JBKQVI010000243.1, read as the reverse complement.
AAGTAGGGTAAGGAGTCAGGAGCCGGAAGCGCAGTGCTGCGTGGCCGCAACCCAAACTGTAGGGGCCAGCGGCGCTGGCCCCAGGCCGAACGCCGTTCGGCCCTACGACGCGCGAGAAAATTCTTGTTCAAGAAACAAGAATCTACCGTATTGCAATGCAGAGTGAGGCGCCATTTGCCTTGCTCTGCGGCTCTTGATATCAACAATCCAACATTTCTGCGGACCTTCAAGAAACGCTACTCCACAAGCTACTGGATGGTAGCCCCTGCCTATGCAAACAATGAAGTTCCGCCATCAGTGAGACTGCGATGTTCTACGGCCGGTTAGAATCGCTCTGGAAGAGGTGCGTATGGGATGCCTTCAACTTATAGAGTCCAACCTCAATAGGGTATATCTGATTTTGACATTACTCGCGGTTTTCTGCCTTACATGCGGCTTGTTCGCCCAAGAGCGCGCGACTGCTCAGAACGAGCCGCGCTTTGACCGTGTGGTGATTGAGTCCCTCGATCCGGACGCGTGGAACGGCGTGGTCTTCATGGCGAAGGCGTACCAGCAGCAAATCTCCTTTGGACTGCGGGTGGGCTCGCACCGCGGGCATCTCCTCGATGGCGAGAAGATCTTTGGTGCGGTGAGCGAGGTAGGCCCGCACGCTCCCGATGCTTCCTACTGTCGCGTGAGCTGGCGGCATCCCCCGCTGGAGGCACCGGTGACGCTGGAGTGGTCGCGAATCGATGAAACCACGGTGGTAGGCCGCCTGAACTCGGCGCAGGGCCTCCAACTGGTGCTTGAGACGTACTTTCCCAACTCCGCCGGAGGCACATCGGGTACTTACGCGGTGGATGCATCCCGCCGGGCTATTCTCGGTGAGAAGTTTTTCGATAAGGTCTTCAACCACGTTGCCCGGCTCGTCGTGATGACGGACAGGCCGCTCGTGGGCAGTGGCGCTTATCCTTCGCTGGCCGACTTGCAGTCCGGGATGGATAGTGCAGGGCTCCTCGCGCCGCCGGCCCCCAACGACTCGCTTCAGGGAGCGGCGGGATTGGAGTTTGCCGATTCCGCGCCCGCGCATTTTGTGGCCGTCATGGGTTGGGACAAGGAATCGTTGTTGAATCATGCGAGCGCATTGTTGGCTCCGGGAAAGATCGATGCCATTCTCAGAGAAAAAGCCGAGGGCTATGCGGCGCGCCGCCCCAGCGTGGAGGGATTGTTTGCAGGTGCGCCTGAGGCCATCGGCAATTCCATGTTCTGGAACACTCTTTACGCCCCCCAGTTCGATCTCATTTTTCCCAGCATCAGCCGCCAATGGGCGCATGGTTGGGGCGGGTGGGCGGTGGGCGAGTGGGATTGCTTTTTCGGGGCTCTCCTGACGAGCCTGGAAGACGCGGCGCAAACCAGCGCCGGCATTCGCGCCATTTTGTCGTCGCAGACTGATTTGGGCGTTGTACCCAATGTAGCGTCGCAGGAAGGCATCAGTCCCGACCGCTCGCAGCCGCCCGTGGGTTCGTATGTGGTTTGGAAGGTTTACCAGCGGCAGCGGGATCGCGATCTGCTGGAGTGGGCCTATCCGCGTCTGAAGAAGTGGCACGAGTGGTGGCTCGCCGATCGCGGCGACGGGCAACCCTGGCGGGATGGCAATCGCGACGGTCTGCTCGAATGGGGCAGCGACCGCGGCTCCACGCCCTCCGTGGGCGGGCGCGGGAACCTTCAGGCCGCCCGATGGGAAAGCGGCATGGACGACAGTCCCCTGTACGACGACGTGATCTATGATCCGCGCACCTATACGATGAATCTCGCCGATGTCGGGTTGAATTCGCTCTACACCCTGGACGCGGAGTGCCTGGCGAAGATCGCCGCAATTCTGGGCAGGGATGAGGACAGCCGGAAATTCGCCGCCGAGTACGAGCACATGAAGCAGCTTGTGCGGGAAAAACTGTGGAACGACAAGGACGGGATCTACGAGAACCTTTTCTGGGACGGACGGTTTTCCGGCCGCCTTTCCACCACGAATTTCTATCCCCTCTTCGCCGGCATCGCCACGCCCAAGCAGGCCGAGCGCATGATTAAGGAACACCTGCTGAATCCCAAGCAATTCTGGGGGCAATACGTCGCGCCGACGATTGCCCGCGACGATCCGGCCTTTCCCGACCAGTTCTATTGGCGTGGAGATATTTGGGGGCCCACCAACTACATGCTGTACGAAGGCGTCAATCGCTACCGGTTCGATGAGGTGGCACGAGATTATGCGCAGAAGAACTACGACCTGTTTATGGATGATTGGCGGCGCAACCAGCACGACAACGAGCAGTACTACGCATGGGGCGGCTCGGCCGGCGGCGATACCCACTACACTTGGGGAGCGTTGCTTTGCCTGGCGCCTCTCGAGCAGTATATCGATGTGAATCCCTGGGAAGGCTTGCGGTTCGGCGCCCTCGACCCGCCAACGCAAGGGAATTTCCGCCGCACGGTTTGGGGGAATCACACCTATGACATCGCCATCGGTCCCAACAAGACGGTTCTCTCGCGCGACGGACAGGAGCGCTTTGAGGCTAATGCCGGTGTGGTGGTGAGGAACTACCAGACTTCGGCGTCACAATTGACCTTCAGCCTGAAGGCCACGCGCCCGGTCACTGCCGCTACGATGGAGTTCGAGAATGGCGAATTGAATCTGAGAATCGACGGCAAGCCGGCAGGGAAGGCGCACGTGCAACAGGGGCGGGCGAGTTTTCAACTTTCCGCGGGTGAACACGCAATCGAGCTAACGAAGTAATCCTCGCGGTCAGGCCAGGCTTCGGCCGCGGGTTTCGGGAAGGGCAAGGGCAAGAACTCCGGCCAGGAAGAATGCCAGGCCGCTGATCCCGAAGGCGGAACCAAGGCCCCCGTGGGCAGCGACAAGGCCAATCACCCATGGCGCGGCGGCGCTCAAGGCGCGTCCGCAATTGTAAGTTAGGCCCATGGCGGAGGCGCGGAAGGAAGTGGGGAAAAGCTCGGCGGTCATGACTCCGAAACCGGTAAAGTGGCCGGTGCCGAAGAAGGCGAGCAGCGGGCCCACCACCAGCAAGGCCAAAGGACGTGACCGCGCATAGAGGGGCACCAGCAGCGCCGCGACGAACAGGTAGAATACGTAGGTCCGTTTTCGGCCCCAGGCGTCGCTCGCAAACCCGAACGTCACATAGCCGAGCCACATGCCGGCCTGCATGGCAATGATCCATGCGGAAGACGCAGCCAGAGAAAGGCCTCGACCGCCGCGTGCCAGAGGCGGCGCAAGGTATGAGGGAATCCAGGTGAAAAGTCCCCACCAGCCAAAGAGCGCGGCGCTATTCATCAGCGTGGTTACCAGGATGACTATTCCGTAGCGGGGAAGGGAGCGGGGCAAGGGGTTTGCGACACAGGACACGGGATTCGGGGTTCGGGACTCGGCCTTTAGGTCTCGTGCTTCTAGCGGTGCGTCCAGCGTGCGCTCTTTGCGAACCCCGTGCCCTGCACCCTGAATTTCAGACGCCGGATTTCGAATATGCGATTCCGCGTCCCGAATGCCTGCCGCCGCCGTCGGAGTTCCGGATTCCGAATCCCCTGGGCCGAACCTCCAATCCCGAACCCCGAATCCCGTGTTGGTGCGTGTCCCGCGTCCCTTGCCCCGTTTCCCGTCTTCTTTCCGCTGCGCCAGCCAGAGTGGAGACTCCTCGACATTGCGGCCAATCCAAAGCGTAACGAGTGCGGGGAAGATACCGGCGAAGAAGACGGGCCGCCATCCCCAGCGTGGCATGATGAGAGCTGCTACGATGGCCGCCAGCGCGTAGCCGATGGCGAAGCCCGACTGCATGAATCCCAGCGCTTTGCCGCGATGCTGGTCCGGCCAGGTTTCGGATACCAGCGCCGCCCCCGTAGCCCATTCGCCTCCCATCCCCAGGCCCACACCCAGGCGCAACGCAGCCAGTTCCCATAAGCCGTGGGAGAATCCACACGCGGCGGTAAATGCCGAGTAAACAATGATGCTCGCGATCAAAGCCACACGGCGGCCAAAGCGGTCGGCAACCAGGCCGAATAGGATTCCGCCCACAGCGGAGGCGATAAGCGTGACCGAGGCGAGCAGGCCGGCTTGCGCCGCGGAGAGTTGCAATTCACGGAGCAACTCACGCAGCACCATGGCGTAGAGCGTAACGTCCATGCCGTCGAGCATCCAGCCCAGGGTGCTGGCTGTCAGGGCATGGCGCTCACGCGCCGAACTGGAGATGAGAAATGCCAGAGGATTTGCGGCCATCGGCAATCGGCAGTATAGCGGAAGCGCGAGCGGTTGCGGAAACCGACACGTGCGCGCGGCGTCATGCAGCAGACAGCTTGCCGCCGGCCCAGGGCGTCAAACCCTGCTGCCCAAGGTGCATTTCACGCTTGTTTCAAGGGAGGCTTTGTGGTAGGTATAGTCTGCCTGTCGGTAGTCAACAGCTTCCTTACAGCAAGTGGGAACCGGGTTCCAAGCACGCGCGCCTGATGAGTGATGGGCGGGAGACGTCGCTAGGAGGTCCGGCATTCCGCGAAAGGAGATAAGGGCATGTCATTCTGTGCGAAGTGCGGTGCGCAATTAGCCGAAGGTGTAACATTTTGCGGAGCGTGCGGTGCACCGGTGGAGGTGGCGGCTGCCCCTGCGGCAGCAACCCCTGGGGCGGGAGTCCCGGTCGCGACGGCCAGCGCAGGAAGCGGGTTGGCTCCCAACATGGCGGGAGCGCTCGCCTACGTCACCATCATCCCGGCGATCCTTTTCCTGGTGATGGAACCCTACAACAAGGACCGGTTCATCAGGTTTCACTCTTTTCAGTGCCTCTTTTTTGCCGGGTCGATGTTTGTGCTGTCAATTTTGTTGATGATCGTGGGGTTTGTCGTCGCGTTTGTTCCAGTGCTGGGCTGGCTTCTGGACTTGCTCCTCTGGCTCGTTTTTTCCTTTGGATCATTAGGGCTGGTGATCTTCCTGATCTACAAGGCCTACAACGGCGAGAAGTTCATGGTGCCGGTGATCGGGAAACTTGCCGATCAGCAGGCTTCAAAGTAAGCTAAGTGTCTGCAGTCGTGTAAGTGCTTCACGAGGCGGCGACGATGGGCCTAGCGGCCCCCGCTACCGAAGCGGCATCTAAAGAAATCGCAAAGGGCGGCGCGTGTGGGCCGCCTTTTGCATTCGACACACCCTCCCCCGACGCTCTCCTCTGTAATTCCGCTTGACAATTGCCGCTCGCGGGCGCATTTTAGGTGGTTTCGTCCGGCTTGGTTATGCCGGGCGGGGGAAAGCGGCTACCTTACCCTCAGATCCTATGGCGGTTCTAGTTTGTTTTCATGATCGGTGTTTCGACGGAGCGTGCTCAGCGGCAGTGTTCACGCGCTTCTACCGCCAGTGCGTAGACGGGCGGGCGGAGTTTCGTTATCGCGGCATGATGCACCGCGCGGGACAGTTGTTTGATGCGGGATTGTTCGACGCGGACGAGAACGTGATCGTCGACTTTAAGTATTCCAGTTCCGACCGCCTGACGTGGTGGTTTGACCATCACCAGAGCGCCTTCCTTACGGAAGCGGATGCGGAGCATTTCCGGCATGACCATAGCGGCAAGAAATTCTACGGGCCGGATTTCCGCTCCTGCACCAAGTTCATCGCCGAGACCACCGGCAAACACTTTGGTTTCAAGGCTCCCGACCTGGAGGATATGATCCGTTGGGCGGATTTGATTGATGGCGCGCAGTATCCGGACATCCGCACCGCGGTGGAAATGCGCGAGCCCGCCACCCAGTTGACTTTGGTCATCGAAGGGACTAGCGAGCCGGACTTCTGCGTGCGCCTGATTCCGGAGCTTCTCTCCCGGCCGCTGAAGGAGATCGTCGCCCTACCGCACATTCAGAAAGCCTTTGAAGATCTTTACGCCCAACATTTGAAGTCCATCGAACTGCTTCGGAGTCGCGCCGAACTGCAAGATGGGGTGGTTTTCTTCGACGTGGCGGACCAGCGCGTGGAGGGCTTCAACAAATTCATTCCGTATTATCTTTTTCCCACCGCGGTCTATTGCGTGGGATTAAGCTCTTCAAAGGAGCGGATCAAGATCGCCGTCG
>JBKQVI010000242.1:0-9804 GCA_052139985.1 Terriglobia bacterium | reverse complement strand
TTCGCCGGTTTCCCTACGCGGTCAACTTCGATGTGGCCGGAGAAACCTTGGAGCTAGTCGCCGTTCTCCACCAACGCCGCACCCCCCACCCTTTGGAAAAACGAGTGATCGCTGAATAGAAGTAGGGGTAGGGCTTGCCCCACCCCGCGAGTTTATGCCCTTGCCAACCTGCCCGGACCGCCTCCGATGACAGCATACCCACAGGCACGACTTGGCGACTGCACGGCAAGTGACCCAGGCGGCCGAGAATCTCCCCACCATCATAGAAGGGCGTTTATCATTCCGAATCCCGCGAAGTACCTCAACGACATAGTTTCCGAGTGGTCCATCATAATCCACGGAGAATTGGCGGCAGGGGCGATGATCGCTTCCGACAAGCCAACTTCCCGATACTTACCGCGATCGTACACCCCAGTGCTGATCTCGCGCTTCCTCGGCGCGAGATTCTAGTCGGCACGGCGAAATGCAGGGTCAATCGACTGGGCATCGCTAGAGCAGTTCTCGGCACAGCGTTCTATTGCCGGACCGATGAACCGGAAGGCCGCTTCGCAACACGTTTGTCCGTTCCACAACATTTTAGAAGACAGGGTCGGCGCCCGTCGCTAGGATCGCGCCATGCGATTACAACGTGCAACGCCTCCGAATGCCCTGTTTACTTGCGGCACAAACAACCTGTGCAGGGACGGGAGAGCTGTAACCGAATACGTTTAAGGAGGACCAAATGTTAAATCGTACTTTTCAGTTGTTGCTGGCTGGCTGCCTGATGACAGGCACACTATGGGCGGCAGACAATCCCTTCGTCGGCGATTGGAAACTCAACCCGGCCCGAAGCAAACTCACGGACGTAATGAAGGTCAAGAGCGCCGGCGCAAACAAGTATGCCTTTAACTTTGGCGGTGGCCCCGAAACTATCGTGCCTGATGGGACGGACCAGCCCGGCATTTCCGGGACTACCCTGTCCGTCAGCGTCGAGGGGCCTGATTCCTGGAAGGTCATCCGCAAGCGGGACGGCCGCATGCTCATCACAGCGAACTGGACACTTTCCCAGAACGGCAAGACGCTCACTGACGACTTCACGGGTATCAATCCCAACGGATCGACCTACAACTTGAAGTATGTCTACAAGCGAACGGGAGCGGGATCAGGTTTCACGGGCGAGTGGGTGAGTACGAGCGAGACAGTGAACTCGGTGTTTGTTCTTCAGGTCCGGCCGTATGAGGACGAGGGCCTTTCCTTTATCGTTCCCTCTACAGAAGACACGAGAAACGTAAAATTCGATGGCAAAGATTATCCCAACCTGGGACCGAACGTAACCCCAGGCTCAACGTCTTCGATCCGCCGGGTGAATGAACATACTCTGGAGATGACGTACAAGATCAATGGCACGGTCCGCTACACGCAGAAGATTGAGCTCTCTTCCGATCTCAAAACCTTGACGGTTACCCGGCTTATAGCAGGCGAAACTGAGCCGAACATACGGGTGTTTGAACGGCAATAGAGGCGCGAGTCGACGCCGGCGGTTCGCGATGACGGCGCTAGAGGTGTCTCAGTTTGAATTTTCTCGCCGTTGAGAGTTACTCCCGCAATGGAAGCAGGCCTGACAAATCACGTTTGGAGTTTGGCGGGATTGGTGAGAATATTGGACGAGAGAACGAAGGAGCGGCAGGATGAAATATCGAATTGCGTTGTGGGCGAGTGCGGGCTTAATCGTTGCGGGCTGCTGGGGAGTTTATTTCGCCAGGGCAAACAAGGACAATCCGATAGAACCCATTGTGAACACTCTCGTCCGCTTAACCTGCCCGGTTGCGATAGCTGGCCGGTATTTTCCCATTAGTTTGTATTGGTCTCTTGTTGCGAATGCCGCTACGTTTGCGCTCATCGGTTTGATCGTGGAAACACTGCGGCGGCAATTGCGTCACTCAAACTAATTCAAATCGTGCTGGACTGGCAATTTCGCTGGGATTCTTTCCAAGACAAAATTCAAACTGAGACACTACGCGCTGGCACGAGCCCTTCTAGACGGCATTCTTTCAGTGTTAGAATTTTGGGATGAAGAATCGGTGGGCCCCCTGGATAGCGGCGATCCTGCTGTGGAGCACTCTCGGAGTGCTGTTTGCCCTGCCGAGTCTTTCGTCCAGCAATTGGAGCCGTGCCCTCCTTGGTTCTCTCGCTCAGTGGTGGTCCTGGGGCCTAGTCACACCTCTTATCCTCTGGACAGATGCGCGGCTTCCATTCAAAAAGAATCAGTTGGGGATGCGGATTCTCGCTCATTTGCCCGCGAGCGTGGCGCTTACCATCCTGTACTTTTACGTGTTCGTCGCGATGCGCGCCGTTCTCCGCCTAGGTGCCTGGAGTGTGCTGGCGAATACACATTTTCTTGTGACCGCATTTCAGGGCCTTCTGTGGAGTTGGGTTGTCTATTGGGTCATCTTCGGCGTGCAACAGACTTTCCGATACTACGAACACTATCTTGCCAGTGAACTTCGGCTAGAGCGAATGGAGCGCAGCTTTTCACAAGCCCGCCTGAATGCACTGCGCATGCAACTTGACCCGCATTTCCTCTTCAACGCGCTCAACACCATCTCGTCGCAGGTCGAGCGCAATCCGCGGCTAGCGCGCACGATGATCGAGCATTTGGGCGATCTGCTTCGCCTGTCGCTCGATGCGCGAGACAAGCAGGAGATTCCGCTGGCGGAGGAACTCGCTTTTCTCGACCACTACGTCGCTATCCAGAAGATTCGTTTCGCGGAAACTTTGCGCATCGAAATACAAGTCACCCCCGAGGTGAAGTACGCGCTGGTACCTTGCCTCATCGTGCAGCCGCTGGTTGAAAATGCTATTCGTCACGGCATCTCTCCGCGCGCCTCCGGCGGCAGCGTGACCGTGACAGCCGGGTGCGGCCCGAACCGGGTGGAGATCCGTGTCGCGGATGACGGCGTTGGATTGCCGCCCGGGTGGACGCTCGAAACACCCTCAGGCATGGGACTGTCCGTCACGCGCGAACGCATCGAGGGTCTCCATCCTGACGGAAATGGCCGCTTGTCCGTCCGGCCGCGCACCGGAGGCGGAACAGAAGCGGCGATCTCGTTTCCGCTGCGATTCGCAGGAGAGCCAGACAGTGCCCCAACCCTCTGAGCGGATCCGCGTTCTCGTGGTCGATGATGAAGCGCCCGCGCGCCAACGCCTTATCGATCTGCTCAAAAAGGATCCGCAGGTCGGATGCGTGCTGGAAGCGGTAAACGGTAAAGCTGCCGTGGACATCATCGCACGCGAGACGCTGGATCTCGTCTTTCTCGATGTGCAGATGCCCGAGCTGGACGGTTTGAAGGTAATTGAGACAGTTGGTGCAGCGGCGATGCCGCTCACGGTATTTGTCACTGCCTACGATAAGCACGCCATCCGCGCCTTCGAAGCGAACGCACTCGATTATCTCCTGAAGCCGTTCAGTGATGAACGGTGGGAAGCCGCGCTTGCCCGCGCCAAGACTCGCCATGATGATCTCAGCCTCCGGAAATTTGGCAGCAGCGTCTTGCGCATGCTCGCCACGCGATCGCCGGCCGGCTACTATCTTGATCGCCTGGTGGTGAAGGGCAGTGGAACGACGCGTTTCATTCGGGTAGCCGACATCGACTGGATTGAAGGCGCAGGTGTTTATGTAAATCTGCACATCGCCGGTAAAGAGTTGCTCTACCGATCCGCACTCAACGAGCTAGCCGGCCATCTCGATCCCATGCGATTCATCCGCGTTCATCGATCCTCCATCGTTAACATAGACAGTATTCTTGAGCTTCAGCCCATTTCTCACGGCGAGTTCGAACTCGTTCTGAAGGACGGCCACCGCTCACGCGTCAGCAGAACCTATCGTATGCAGCTTGAGAAGCGCCTGGGCCAATCCTTGTGACGATGCAAACTGGGCGAGAAGTCTTATGAGCTGTCATCTCCAACCACCTCACTCATCCAGCTAATCTTTGCGAAAGCTGTACCGACGAAATAGGTAGCGGGAAACACCCTTGTATCCATCACTCGAGTAGTTCCCGGATTGGCCACTCATAAAAAAATCTCATGTCGTCGCAAAAGAATTTACCCGCTCGACGCACTGCAAGTTGTGGTTACATAGTTAGTTCCGTCGCTGTTGGGGATTCGGCCTGAAAGTCAGCTTCACGTCAAGTGGGCCTCACTTGGCCGCGTAACCGCCTTGCCTCTGAGATGGGTGGGGCAGAGGTGGGGATTCGATACGAATCCCAGGACGGCACGGCACGAAGGCGTGGCGAACTGGTTTTGCATCCGGGCGGAAGGGTCCCGTGGCCTGCCCGTTAGCTTGCAACCCCGGGTAAGCGCGGACCGGTTTTGCAGGTCCGCGGTTGCTTCGCAATTGCCCGGGAAAAGCCGGTAGAGGTACGGCTTGACGTCGAGGCGGCTTTACGCCGCCATATGGCAAGGTAAACTCGCCGCTACAAAATCAAACTGCACCACTATCCAAGAGCCGCTTTCCTTGCGCTGAGCACGATGTCGCATTCACCGCACCCACCGATAAAACTGTCATCCTGAGTCCCGACGCAGTTTGTCGGGGCGAAGGACCCTTTTCAGTTGCACGTGGGAGGCGAGGCGCGTCAGCGCCCGGTTGTGCCTGCGGCGATGGGCCGCGTCGCGGCGAGCCTGGGTGGGACGAAATACCGGGGTCCTTCGCCCTGAAGTGCAGGACTCAGGATGACAGTGCGGCGGGGTGTGAGCACGCAGCCCAGCCCTGGATCGGGAAGGGAGGTTTTTCGTAGCGCGGACATGCGTGCCAATGTCCGCGGCTTTTGGGCCTTGCGTCGCGTTCCCCGTGCGCGCCGGTTATTCAGGCTGCGGAAGCAGTCGTAGCGGCGGGTTTATCCCGCCATGCTCGCGCTGCGAGGGCCGAAGTTATGGCGACGTAAAGTCGCCGCTACAACGCTAACTATGGGTTTTTCCGCAGCCTGTATTGCCCTGCGGCGTTCCGGCGCAACCGTTGCGCGGCTGTGCAAATGACGTGCGATGCTGATCCGTGCATGGGCAGCAGAAGAGCCGCGGACCTAAAGTGCAGGCGTCGCGCTGGCTAATCCTCATAAATCGAGCTTCGATGCCCTACGGCCACGACCAGCACGACCAACCGCTTCTCTTGCAGCTCACAAATAATGCGGTAATCCCGCACCCGATACCGCCACAATCCAAACTTGCTGGCACGAAGCGGCTTGCCGAAGTCCCGTGGGTCTTTGGCCTTGGCGACGCGCTCATCCATATAATCGAGAATCTCGCGCTGGATTGTCCGGTCGAGTTTCTTGAGGTCTTTTAAGGCGCGGGGATCGTACTCAATCGTCCAGGCCAAGTTCTTTCCTCACTTGCCGGCTGGTAAGCGCCGGACGGCGCTTCTCCAGGCGCGCCTCCGCCAAGTAGCGGTCTTCAAGGTCTTCGAGGTTCCCCTCAATCAACTCGCGAGCATAGTAGGACTTCGTGCGCCCCGTGCGTTGTGCCAGTTCGGCGAGTCGCCTCTCTATTTCAGGGTCGAGCCGGATCGAAAGCATGGAGTTCCCCTTTTGTATGACATGTCATATAGATCATACACCGGCGGTTGCTCAAAAGGAAGTGCCGCGGTGAAGTGGGGCAAGTAAGAAGTGCGGACCTGATCTGTACATCCGCGGTTGCTTCGCAATTGCCGGCGAAATTCCGCTTTCCTTGCGCTGAGCACGATGTCGCCTTCACCGCACCCACCGACAAACCTGTCATCCTGAGCCTGCACTTCAGGGCGAAGGACCCTTTTCAGTTGCACGTGGGAGGCGAGGCGCGTGAGCGCCTGGTTGTGCCTGCTGCGATGGGCCGCGTCGCAGCGCGCCTGGGTAGGACGAAATACAGGGGTCCTTCGCCCTGAAGAGCAGGCTCAGGCTGACAGTGCGGCGGGGTGTGAGCACGCAGCCCGGCCCTGGATCGGGAAGGGATGATTTTGGTAGCGCGGACATGCTTCCCAATGTCCGCGGCTTTTAGGCCTTGCGTCCCGTTCCCCGTGCGCGCCGGTTATTGCACTGTTGCATTCCGGGGCGACCGTTACGCGGCGGTGAAAATGCTACCGCACCACCAGCAACGGAGCTCGTAGCGCAGAGGTACGCGTAATTTGCGTTCCTCTGCGGCTTTTGTTGTTTCGCAGTAATAAGCCTGTAAACGCCCGTCGTGCTAAGAGCCGCGGAGGAGGGCTGAGAGGCGCCCACCTCCGCGCTACCCTGTTGCTCGCATTTGAAATGAGTGGGGCTGCTTGAGATTCGATGCGAATCCCATTCCCCGCGGGCTCGTGGTACACTCACTGCAACCGCGAGTCCGTTGGCGCGGCCCACTGTTGGGCTTAGAGGCTCGGGACTAGGGATTAGGGAAAAGCCCTGCAAGAAACAGTGTCTGGCGCGGGGAGAACGTCCGATGCAGGTCTTGAAAACAAAAGGTGAGGTGGGACCGGACGGGCGGTTGCGGCTGGATGTGCCCGTGGAACTTCCGGCGGGAGCCGTGGAGCTCATCCTCGTGGTGGGCAGCACGCCGCAGCCCAACGGATCCAAATACAATTTCGCTGACGTGGTAGGAAAGCTGCAGTGGCAGGGTGACGCCCTCGAAGAGCAGAGAAAGCTTCGCGATGAGTGGTGAGCGCTATTTGTTGGACACCAACGCGATTGTCTGTTTGCTGCGCGGCGACCAAGCGTTGCACCAGCGCTTGCGGCGGGCGGAGTGGGTGGGGATTTCCATCCTCTCCCAAATCGAGTTTCTGGCTTTCCCTAATCTCAGTGCGAACGACTGCGGCATTTTCCAACAGTTCGCCGACTCGATCGATGTGGTGGGCCTCGACCGGGCCGACCCGTCGCTGATCGATCGAGTCGTGAGCTTGCGTGCGCAGTATCGACTGAAGCTGCCTGATGCGATCATCGCCGGCACCGCGATTGAACGCGCCGCCATTTTGATTACCGAGGACCGGCAACTCCAAAAGCTGCCGGTGGTGAAAACCTCAGGAACATCCGCCTCCAACCCCTGAACGCAATTCTCAAGGTTGTAGCGGGACCACTTCCGTAAATCCGCAGTTCGTCCCCAACAAACAACGAAGAGCCGCGGACCTAAACCGCAGGTCCGCGCTATCTTGCTCATTCCGGCCGCCGTGGCGAGGCGCGCACCTCGGCCCAGGTTGCTACCGCACCACCTGCAACTGAGTCCAGTTGCCGTTGAGGTTGCCGTTGGGATTGAAGTTCGGGTCATCGCTCATGACGTACTCATTCGACCCGTTGAGCCAGGCGTGGTCGTACAGGTTGCTGAGCTCGAGCGTCGCTCCGCTCGAGGGATCGCGGAAGGTCTGCACGCCGCGGATGATCTGACTCTCGCCATAAACAGCATGGTTGGCGCCGGCCTCACTGTTCGCAACGACGCCGTTGATGGTCTGCGCGACGTGTTGCTGGAACTGCGCGATCATCACCGCCTGCTTCGCCAGCTCCTGCTGCTTCTTTTGATACAGAGAGGCGATAACCCCGTTGCTCCACTTCTGCCATTCCGGCTCCGGGCGAATAGTGCTCACGATCAACTTGAATAGCCGGTCGCTCGAATCAAGCTTGCCTTTGGGCGCCCGGAAGTCCATGACCATGATGGCGTGCCAATCGTAGGCTGCCCCGCGGCCGCCGGTCGGGACCGGCCGCACGACGACGGCCGCCGTGGTCCATTCCTCGACGGGTTGACCTTTGTCGTCGTCGTAGGCGAGCCGCGCGCGGGCGGCATCGGTTCGAATCCCGCCCGTGCTGCCGCCCGCAGCGGCGGGCGGCAGTCCGAGCCGCTGCCGGACGATCTGGTCAAGTTCCGGAAAGGGGTCAATCGACACGACCGTCTTACCCTTGCGATACTTCGCAAGTAGGTCCTGACGCAGGAACTCCGCCGCCGACACCGGCGCTCGCACCGGGCACGGCTTCATCCCAAACTGCGCGTCCTTCTGGTTCTGCTGCTGCATCTGGCGCTGCGCGGCGGGATCATCGATGTACTGCCACGTGTACTGGGGAAGCATCTGAAACTCAATCGAGTTGTCGGCGCTTTTTGCGTCTCCGACAACGGCGAACCAATCGGCGAAACACCCGCCCTCGGCAGCGCCAACATTTACCCACCCTTTGAATTGCCAGGTCGTCGGGATCATCAGGTCGTAGGCCGGCATTCCCTTACCCATACCCTGGTCAATGATCTTGACTTGCTTCATCAGGAAGTAGCGCCCGGACGGACCGGAGGCAGCGGGACTGGAAGAGTGGCTCTCTCGTTGCCCAGCGGGACTCGCTGGGGCGCTTACCGAAGAGCCGGTATCGGGCTGCGCGGCCGCCGTGGGCGCCGGCTGGTCAACCGGCCCGGGGGCAGGTGCGGTGGGCGCGGCGACGGCCCCGGAACCAGTGCCTCCTCTCGATTGCTGCATCGCGCCAATGATGGCCTGCTTGCAGCCTTGCGAGACTTCCTGTTGGTGCTGTTTGAGGCAGGCGATGATTCGACCCCCGCCTGTCGGCACATTGGGGCACAGCTTCTGCACGTCTGCTGCGCACGCGGTGCGGGGGTCGGCCGAAGGCTGCGGCGACCCGGCCTGCGCGGATAACGGTTCCGGTCGAAGCAGGCCGCCGACCAGCGCTGCGTGTGCCACGGCGACCATGCACAGCATGAACACCTTTCTTGACCTCGACATCATGGGCCTCCCATCTCAAGGTAGTAGCGAAATGTATGCATCCCCAGCGATCACCGGCTGATGGCGGAGCAGCTTGTAGCGCGGACCTGCTCTATAGGTCCGCGGTTCGTCCCCCGTTAACACGAAAAGCCGCGGACCTAAAGGGCAGGTCCGCGCTACCTCCTGCGGCCGCCGTCGCGTACCTCACAGGATGCAGCGTACGGTTCGGTCCGTAGTCTGAGCCGGAATTGTTTTCTTAGTGCCCCTGGTTGCTATTATACCGCAGGTCGCGCCAACGTGTCGGTAGGGCCGAACGGCGTTTGGCCAGGGCCAGCGCCGCCGGGCACTGCACCATCAGGAGCCGAGGCTACCATATTTCCAAGGGAAATTTTCGAAAGGCGTTGATCGTTTCAAAATCGGCGCGGTTGGAGGTGATCAGCCGGGCGCCATGGGACCGCGCCGTGAGGGCAATGAGCACGTCGAAATGCAGATCGCGCAGCTTGCCGGGCGAGAAGCCTTTAGCCGCGTAGATTTGCCCCAGTAGCCGGCCGGACTCCCGCCAGTTATTTTCCGTGGGCGTCAGGATGCGATGGTTGCTCTCGAGCCGGCGCAGGAACTCCCGCTCCGCCGGCTCGGTGGCGCCGCGCCACAACTCCGCCAAAACCACCGAAGATAATCGGATGAGGCCGGTCAACGAGTCGATTCGTTGTTGATGACGTCCAGTGCGCAAGTGATCGATAAAGATCGAGGTGTCGAAAATTACGAGGTCACTCACCGTGAGCCGCGAACGAGAGTTTTCCCGCGTGCTTCCTCATCAGGTCCTTGAACCGCTTGAGCGCCACAATCTCCCGAAGCGCGACATGCACTGCCTCCGTCCGGGATTTTACGCCGAGCACTTTTCGTGCTTCGTCCGCGAGATGCGTATCCAGCCTTATCGATGTCAGCGTCACAGACATGCGCGTACCCTCAATCCTTGTATATATAGTATAGGGGGATCGTATGTACAGGTCAAGCTGTTCGTGCAATGCATCAGGGCCACGTCAAAGTCGTGTCGATATGGAGTGCGGGAGCTTGCTCCCGCTTTCTGGGCTGGCAGCTTGCTGCCCGCCCAGAGCTCGCCAGCGAGCAGGCGAGCAGAA
>JBKQVI010000241.1:0-4596 GCA_052139985.1 Terriglobia bacterium | reverse complement strand
CCTACGCGCCAACCGGTCATGGCATAAGTCTTGGAAAGAGAGCCCACAATCAAAAGATGGTCGCGATCCTTGGAGCTCCCCAGGGAAAACGGCGGGGCATCGTAAAGAAAATGGCAATAGCACTCATCCGACATCAGTAGGACCTTGTGCCGCGCTGCAACGTCCAATAGCCTTTCCATTTCCTCTCGCGAGACGACCGCCCCAGTGGGATTGTTGGGCGAATTCACCACGATCATCCTGGTGCGCGGGGTGATGAGTTTTTCCACGGCCTCGGCGCGGAGAACGAAATTCTCCGCCTCGTCGGTCTCGAGAAACACCGCCTTGCCGCCGGCGTAATTAATGATGTCAAGGTACGAAACCCAGTATGGAACGGGCAGAATCACTTCATCCCCGGCGTTCAACGTGGCCATCATGGCTTCGAAGATGGCCTGCTTGCCTCCCACAGTCACCAGGCACTCCTCAACGGAGTAATGCGAGCCGAAGTCCTTGGCGTGGCGGTTTACCAGGGCGTCCTTCAGTTCCCGCGTGCCGCCGGTGGGCGTGTACTTGGTAAAGTTCTCTTCGAGTGCGCGGACAGCCGCCTGCTTGATGTGATCGGGGGTAGGGAAGTCGGGCTCGCCGGCGCCGAAGTCAACCAGCTTCGCCCCGGCCGCACGGAGCTTATCCGCCTTCTGTACAACCGCGGCAGTGGACGAAACCGATATCCGGGAAATCCGTTCGGAAAATTGCATCAACCATCCTTCTACAGGCAGGAGTTAGAAGCTAGGAGCCAGGAGTCAGAATAGAACCCCACTTACGCCTTCTCCTCGCTTCTAACTTCTAGCTTCTAGCTCCTGACTTCTAGGCCTTTGCCCTGAAACACTTTCTGCTGAAGCCGTTCTTCCACCACCGGTGGAACCAGCCCGGCAACCGAGCCGCCGAGCTGAAAGACCTCCCGCACCAGGCGCGAGCTGACGTAGGTATAGGAGAGCGCCGGCATCAAGAACACCGTTTCCACTTCGGGCCCGAGTTTGCGATTCATCAACGCCATCTGCAGCTCGTACTCGTAGTCCGTGAAGGCTCGAATGCCGCGCAGAAGCGCTTTCGCCCCCTTCTGGCGCGCGTAATCCACCAGCAGGCCGCTGAAGGTATCGACGGAAACATTAGGGATCGAATGGGTCGTTTCCCGAAGCATTTCCACCCGCTCGGCGACGGTAAAAAGCGGGTTCTTTTCGAGGTTCGTCAGCACCGCGACGATAAGCCGATTGAAGATTTGGCTTCCGCGCTCGATCAAATCGAGGTGCCCATTCGTGATCGGATCGAAAGATCCGGGATAAATTGCCAGAATCTCACTCATGAAGTGAAGAGCCCGAACCGCACAGAACCTTTCAATCCATTCTAGCGTTTGAGCTGGAAAGTTGTAAACGGGATTCTGGACGGAGAACGTACGCGTGGAGGTAGCGAGGGCGTGGAGGTAGCGTGGGCGTCCCGCCCGCTGTCACGGGAGCGTCCCGCTCCCGCGTGGGGTTTGTGGATTTCGGATGCCCCCGAAACCAGACCCTCAAAGATCATAGCGCCGACCACATTGACGGTTCGGCGACTAGAACCAAGTGCCCGCAACCAGTAATCTAACTGTCCCCCCATCGCAATCCATCCCGGTCCCATACAATCGAGCAGCCACTCGTCGCAGGAATGCGCTGTGGGTACGGACCGTCTTTGCGGCGCAGATTTTATCCTGATGACCGACAAGGGGGCAGTCCACCGAGGGATCTGGTCTCGTTACACAGCAGCGATGTATTCGCGGTCTACGGTAGACGGTCAGACTCCATCCTGCTCAGAGCTGTCCGAGATTCGTCCGAGCGTCACGGGCCCTTGTAGTTGAGAATCGGGCGGAGAGTACGTCGCACTTTAACCAGTTCCCGTTGGGCCCTCAGAACAGCGCGGACGTCCTTGTAGGCCGAAGGCGCCTCGTCGCGCAGCTTATCGGCCAGTCGATAGTCGTACCAGATTCCTTCCATTTGCCGCCGAAGGTCCCTTTCGGTTACTTTGGCGCGGGCTGCTGTTCGGCTTAAGGCTCGACCTGCACCGTGCGCGCTTGAACAGAGAGCCTCCTCGCACCCACGACCCTCCACGTGAAAACTAAGAGTACCCATTGAGCCTGGCAAAACTCCGCTTTCGCCCAATTTGGCTGGCATCGCGCCTTTTCGATGCACCCAGAGATCGCTCGTTCCATGGTGTTCGAACGAGACGTGGTTGTGATCTGTGGTGACGAGTGTGTCCCAGCAAATCTGTGCATGCAGTGTTCTAGCCAGCACTCTGCCGATTTCGGTCGCCATGGCCCTCCGCGACGCGTCGGCAAAACGACACGCGTAAGAGGCATCGTGTAGATACTCGATACCCTCCGGCGATCGGGCGTCGAGCATTCGAAATCGGCTTCCTGCACTTTGTGTCCGAGCCAGATGGTAGTCGCGGATCGCTTGGCCAAGCGCCCGTGACCCGCTGTGCACCATGAGCCAGACGCGGTCATTCTCGTCCGACTGGATCTCGATGAAGTGATTTCCGCTGCCGAGGGTCGCGAACTCAAGCACGCCCTCATGCCGGCGACAAGACTCCAAGCTGGGATGACTGAGTCTGTCGTTGGCAAGCCTATCTGGCAAAGGGATGGTCATGCGACGATTCCGACGCCGGGCAGGAACGGCACGGCCGAGTTCGGCCAGAACCGTACCTGCCACTTTCGGGTTTTTCAGGGCCGCAGCATCGACATCCAATCCCACAGCGAGCATGCCGCAGCCAATGTCGCCGCCAACTGCCTGCGGGTAGATCAAATTCGAAGTGGCGACGGCAATGCCAATGCATACGTCGGAGGCCAGATGCACGTCGGGCATTACCGCTATTTGTTGAACATCCGGCGCGCGCCGGAGGCGTTCAATTGCCTCCGACACGTCGTGATCCATAGGCGCTGCGAGCCAGGTTCGAACCGGGGCGAGCTGTGATTCACTCATCACTGCCTCCCTCCACGATGGCCGGAACAAACATCAGTTCCGGCGCTCGTTTCCTTGTGATCGCCATTGCCACCTCTGAACGGAGGCGCGGAGCGTTCCGACGAAGTGTACCGATCGCCTCGGCAATCGCATATCCGGTCGGGACCAGTACATGCACCAGCAGACGCCCACAGTCCGGGGCGGGAGAAACTCCCTCGACGAACAGACTCGCGAGACTCTCGTCCGAACTGGATTCTGCCAGCGCAAGGTTCAGCGCTCGCTGTACCTGCCGGCAGAACTGCTGTGCTTTCCTTTGGGCCTGACGACTTGAAGAGGAGTTTTCGGACTTGTTTCCGTATAGTGCTTCTGCAAAGTCCGAATCCACGAATTCTGTTTCTTTACGACGACTATAACGTTGTTTCACAAAGGCTCCCTATCGCGCACACGCGCGTGTGGCAGACGGTACACGCGGGTACCTGTCTGCAGTCTTGTGTTGGATTGAATGTGGGAGCCAGCCCGTCCGGCCGGCTTAGCTATGCGGCGGTGAGCAGGCTCGACGGCGTCAGGCGCTGTGCAATGGGCGACATAAGGTCCTCCATGAAATCGTCGAGTATAGGATAGCAACGCTGTGCGCGGAGTATCCGAGTAGCATTATAACCGCGTTTCTACGGTTGAGCGCAGATTTTTGCTGCACGCCAGCAACCGGGGAGTTGCCGTCCGCATTAATTCCGAACGCCCCGATCCACACCCTTCAATGACGACCGCGCCCGGGTATGCGATCCTGTCCCCAAGCCCTTGCCGCATTCTTACAGAACCGACCACGTCAAGCGCGGGGGCGAAGGCCAAACCGCCCGCACACCTGAGAGTGAATAATGATCTGCTGTCGTCCATCCCACGAGTGACCCGGCAAGACCTCTTTAACCTTGTTCCGCGCGTCGAATTTAACCGGCCAACCCGCCGATTTTGAATCACTTAGAGGTGCGGCAAGGGTTGGCCGGTTAATTTTACCTTACCGTACAAGTGGATTTGTCGGCCAAAGGAACGATTTATCAGGCACAAGGGAGACGCTGGAAGAGACTGAGGATTTGAAGATTCACGCCGCCGCGCCTATTGCTTCTCGTAGACGTAAAACTCTTTGTGGTCGTTTGCATCGTGGGTGAGAGTTCGACCGTCAGCCGCCAGTGTCCACGTATCGATGACAGGCTTAAGCCCCGTGACGACAACCGTAACGTTAGGGACCTTTATATCCAGCGTGGATTCGATGACCAGCGCTGAGTCGTGCCAGCTCGCGCTCGAAGTCAGTTGACCTGACGACATGTTCAGCGAGACGCGCTTCTTCCCGTCCGGTGTGTAGGCCTCCGTCGATTTCTTGCCGTCTGTTTTGTAGTGGAAAACGATCACAGACTTCTTGTTGTCAATGACGATTGTTTGGGATTTGATTGTGCTGTCCTTCGGGAGGGTGCTCTTTGTGGCGTTGAGAACCCAAGTACCGGAGAAGTCGGGTGCCGTGCCAACCCAACTTCCACATCTGGTGGGATGAGATGTTGTATTTACAATAGGTTGCGATTTCATTCCGTCACTATGGAGAGAGGTCGTGCCAAGTTCTCACGGGTTTCATGACCTCCGAGGGGATCTT
>JBKQVI010000240.1:0-5462 GCA_052139985.1 Terriglobia bacterium | reverse complement strand
GGGCCATATCGCTGCGATAATCCGTGCGCCGGCGTTCACCCTTGATGTCGAAAGCGTCGCCCGTGTAAACGCGAACCGTTTCGTCGCGCGGCGTATGCTTAATATCATTCTCACCTGTGAATTCCAGTTGGCCGTCGGAGTCTTGCCGATAGAATCGCAAACGGCCAGCCGGAAGGGGCATGCCCAGATGGTTCGCCGCGGAGTTCCCGAACTCCCGCATCACGGCAACGTCAGGATTCGATTCCGTTCCGTATTCGCTGTTCTGCCGAATGCTTTCCATGTTCCATCCCTGGTATTGGTTCGGGTTGATCTTCACGCCGTCGTAAACATAAAACCTTTCGGCTTTGATTCCGGCAGCGCGCACGAATTCCACCTGCTTGCTCTCCCGATCGTGGAGCGTAGTGGGGCGATGCAGTTCGTAGAGATGGTATTCCTCAAATGTTTTTTCGGAAACCTGGGGAACCATGCCCCCGAGCATCGCGTCGACGGCAATCGCCTGGCCCATCGCGAAACGGCCGTTCATCGGAGGTTGTATCTTATTGACGTTTCCGGCCATCAGCTTGATCCGGGCATTGTCGAAGGTCTTACCGGTTTGATTGTTAACGGTCACCCAGCCCACCAGGTCAAGTTGGTCGCCCTGCTCGGGGGCGACGAGGTTGTAGTCCGCATTCCAGGTAATTTGGCCAGTCACGTAGCTGAATTCGGCGTTCATTTCGCCGGGCTTATCGGATTGCAAAATCCAATTGAGCGTCGGTTTCAGGATGGTGTCACCGATCAGAGCGGGAAAGACAGGGGAGCCAGGCAGTCCAAAGCGCAACTGGCCGTCCACCTCGATGATCGGCTCCTGCATCGCGCCTGAATAGCCCGCCCGGGGTGAGATGTAGCCGCTGCGAATAACCTTGCCCCGCAGCACGGATTTGGGGTCGTTTGGTTGCAGGAGAAAATCCAAGGTCTTTCCTTCGTACAGCGAGAGAAGGAGTTGCTGTGAGACGGGGTCTGCGCGGTAATTCTGCTCGAGAATCTGCAAGGTTCGAGCTCCCGTGGGGTCCCGTAGAATCACCGATGCGGGCTCTAGGTAAGCGGTCGTGTCGGTGAATTGAATGCGATTCTCGCCGGGCTTTAAATCGAGGGGAATCAGCACTCGAACCACCGCGAAGTTTTGGTTGTATATCGTGAGTTGAGGCTCGGCCGCCCAGGCATTGACTGCCAGCAACCCCATTGCGGCTACGACGTGGAATACGCGATTCCCTTTCATGTGTCTGCTCCTCGGAAAAACCGTGAAGATTTGCTATGGGATGAGAAACAGCCTCCCGGAGCCAAGTTGTATCATGCCGGAGAAATATATCTACCTTTCTTGGAGTTCCCTCGTTAGTTGGAGTGGGTCAATCGGCGCTTGTGCACTTTGAACGGCCAACCCCGACTTCACCTCTCGATCGCGTGGAAAGCCACCGCCCGCCGCAGTCGCGAGTCAACCTTGGGCAGCCAGGGCGAGCGCTAAATTGCATGGCAGCGCTGGCACCTCGGGAGGACCCTTCGTTTGAGGGTTTCTGGATTTCCTGTCGTGGCCAGCCCTACCCACAAAGAACCAGCAACGGTCCCAAATTAGCAAGTGGAGGACGTCTAGGGAGCGTGCAAACGACTCCGCTTGGCGTGTAGCGCTAATCCCAGAAACGAAACCTCTGACTCCCCGCGAGCCCCCTTCGAGGAAATTTGCGGTGGTAAAGCACTCGCCGGGATAGATCGCGAGTTCTGACGGCGCAGTGTTTAGTGTTACCGATGCCTGCTGATAGAGCCCCTTTCGAAAAGCAGGCGAGGTTCGCAATCCCCTGCCATCCAGACTAGCGGACCAAATTGGAATGGACTCGGCTCCGACCTACTGCTTGCCCTGCTGCGACAAGCGTTCATAAGCCCGCCGATAGGGAGGGGCCTGGGGATTGAGTTCGTAAGCGGCGCGATATTCCTGCAAGGCGCCCGCGCGGTCGCCTTTCTTCTCGAGCGCCACGCCGAGGTTGTAATGCGCGAGGTGGTTGCCGGAGTTCAGTCGCAGCGCCTCGCGGTACTCCGCAATGGCACCGCCACCATCACCCTTTTGTTCGAGCATGGCGCCGAGGTATACGTGAACCCTCTCGTCCTTCGGGTCCAAGCGCAGAGCTTCGCGTTCCTCGGAGATGGCACGAGCCCAATCACCCTTATTTACCAGCGACAATCCGAGGCTTAAGTGGGCAATTTCGTCATTCGGATTCAAGCGCAGAGCTTCGCCGTACTCCGCGATTGCCGCATCGAGGTCGCCCTTCCTCGCAAGCCCCAGGCCGAGGTCGCGGTGCGCCTCTGCAATCTGCGGGTTCAAGCGCAGAGCCTCGCGCTCCTCCGCGACCTCGCCATCCCAATCGCCCTTCTCTCCAAGCGACACGCCAAGATGGTAATGCGCCATCTCGTCTTTGGGGTCCAAGCGCAGGGCCTCACGATAGGCCACGATCGCTCCGTCAAAGTCGCCCTTCTCCTCGAGCGCCACCCCAAGGTTGAGGTGGGTCAATTCGTTTTGGGGATTCAGGCGCAGCGCTTCTCGATACTCGATCGTCGCTGCATCCCCATTGCCTTGAGACGCGAGCGCTACACCCAGGGCGAAGCGAGCATTCGCATCCTTGGGGTTGATTTCCAAAGCCTTGTCATACTCTGTCTTGGCCTCATCGATGCGGTTTTTGCTGGCCAGGGCAAGGCCTAGGTGGTAGTGAAGGTCGGCGAATTCGGGGTCATATTGCAAGCCCCTCTCGAAAGCGAGAATCGCGCTATCCGGCCGTCCTGCCACCAGCAGGGCGCGGCCAAGGTTAAAGTAAACGTGGAGGTAATAGGGGTTCAGCTCCACCGCTTTCTCAAACTCCGGGATCGCTTCCGCCGGTCGGCCCGCCCGGGTTAGAGCGGTGCCCAAGTTGTTGTGGATCCGGGCTTCACCAGGATGGGTCGCGAGGAGTTCTTTCCACCCGGCGATGGCCGCATCAATCTGGCCCCGGTTTTCCAGCTCCGCGACGTGGTCGATTTTCTTATACACGTCCACGGCGGGCGTGCTGATGGCCACCAAGCCGCCTTGCGGAATGTTCACAAACTCCGGAATATTCACGGCGCGATTCGCCGCGGTGGAATTATCAATCAGGATGGCCGGGCTGTCGTTGCCCTGCGCATCGAGGTGCGTCAGAAACATTTGTGTGTAGGGCGACCGGCTCTTGGAGGAGAAAACCAGCCAACGGCCGTTGGGCGAGAAGCTGTGCCAAGAGTTCATCAAGGAAGTATTGCAGCGCATGCGCCGCGCCACGCCGCCGGAGGCGGGTACGATGTAGAGCCGGCTATCGGGACGCATCAACTCCGCGTTGCGGCACTTCACAAAAACGACCCAGCGGCCATCAGGCGAAACCTTGGGAAAGCTATTGCTCATGCCGTTGTGGGAAGCTCCCGCGATGGGCGCCGCCTGGCCGCCTTTGCCGTCGTTGAAGGGAATCCGGTAGAGGTCGTACTGGATTTGGGGCTCCTCCGGGTCGTTGGCATGTTCCGGCATCTTCTGGCCTGGGGGGTAGGGGTCTATCGCTTCCGCCCGGGCAAAGACCACGTATTGGCCGTCGGGACTCCAGACGGCGTTCGTTTGCACGTAGCGTGGATCGTCCGCCCCGGGCAAGGGCTGCTTTCGGCCCGTGGCGCGGTTGTACCACGCGACGATACTGCGCGTCGGGTAGAACACCTGGAGGAAGCGATAGTCCTTGAAATTCACGGTGAAGAAGCCATTGTAAAATTCTTTTGACTGCCCCCGGTAACTGGTCAAGACGTACCTGCCGTCCGGCGAGACTTGGGACATGAAACCGATTCGGGAAGATGCAGCCGTCTCATCCCGCAGGGAACTCCACGAGATCACGTCCTGATTGCGGATGGACATTTCGGGTTTGACGGGAACGATCGCGTAGAGCCCCTTGTCGTTGGCAGGGCCGTCGAGATCCATTCCCATGGTTTTGCCATCCCGAGAGAAAGAATGGCAATTGCCGCAGGTGGGCATGTCCTTTAGCACTACGCGGCTCTCGGGTTTTCCGATGTCGCGCAGCCGCCACTGGACCAAGTGCAACGCATCGGGAGCCAAAGGTTTGATGATCCCCTTTTGAGTTTCGGAAGGCATCAGGGGCACGTCGCGGTAAAAGATGGGCGCCCCGACGGGGTCGTTTGACGTGCGGAGGGTCACGCGGCCGCTCGATACTTCATGCCGGGCGTCTTGCGGACTAAAGCCGCGGACGGTCACCGTCGCTCGACCCGCCACGGAGTGCTTCTTGATGGCCTCCCAGGCCCCGGCCTCGGGAATCCAGGTATGCGCCGCGGCCTGTTCCGGCGTGAGCTTGGGCAATTCATTCGTGTCAGACACACAGCGAGCGTCAATCTCACCGATCGCCAGCCGCTCGCCGGCGGATTGAAGGTGCATTTCCGCCGAGCCATCGGCGAACGCGATGTCGATCCGCCAGCGAGTTGCATTGTCTGCCGCGTCGCGCCAGATGAAGGTTGGCGGAGTAATTTCAGGAGGGAAAATCGAACCGTCTAGAGGATAGTCGATCGTGATCGTGGCCAAGTGCGCCGCCAAAGCATCTTGCTCACTTTTTACTTGCACTGGCGCAATCGCCCCCAGTATCCACACGGCCGCGAGGACGACACCCCATATGAGCGGGGCGACTCTGTTCCTGGAAGCATGGAACGAGAGCTGCAAGGGCTGACTTAGTTTTTCCCCCACCGGGTGTCTACCTCCAAGGCCTCTCGACCGCGTTAAGACCCGCATAAATACAGACGACAGATTACATCTGCAAGTTTGCTTCCAAGGTACAAAACGGAGGCACTCATTGCGGCTCTGCCGCGCCGCTCTGCGGAAAGGCTTCGCCTTTCCCTGGAGTTTCTACATTTCAAAACACCCCCAAGGCAAAAACCCCATCCCTCGCCCCCTTGGGGGAGAGGGTGGACCGCAACCCGCGCTTTCACCAGCGGGGGCGGGCCGGGTGAGGGGGTCAAAACCCAAACCTGCTCAGCCCAACGCCTCCCGTAGCGACCATCCCATGGCCGCCACTCTTTCCACAAACAGCTCCGGCACTTCGAGCACCATGCCGTTTGAAACCCACAGTACGGTATATCCCAGGTCCTTCAGGTGCGCATCCCGTTGCGCATCTCTGCGCGCCTGGCTCGGCTACCCATGCACACTGCCGTCAAGCTCGACGATCAGTCGCCGCTCCGGGCAACAAAAGTCGGCAAGGTACGGTCCCACGGGGTGTTGGCGGCGGAACCGGAATCCTTGGGGTCGCAATTTGCGAAGCAAATGCCACGCGGCTCGCTCAGCTTCCGTTGACGAATGACGAAGCTCGCGTGCCTTATCAATCTGTCCCGCCGTGCGTGCGCGGGAGCGCGTTTTCCGGTAAGGATGTGGAGAACTCACGGTCTCGACCCCCTCACCC
>JBKQVI010000239.1:0-7095 GCA_052139985.1 Terriglobia bacterium | reverse complement strand
GCTGCGGCACTGTACATCGCAGTCGGGAAAGTGTCGTTCGACGACTGAGACATGTTTACGTCATCATTCGGGTGAATGGGCTTCTTGCTGCCCATCTCGCCGCCAGCAAGTTCGATCGCGCGGTTCGAGATCACCTCATTGACATTCATATTTGTCTGCGTGCCCGATCCCGTCTGCCAGATGCGTAGCGGAAACTCGTCTTCGTACTTACCCGCAATTACTTCGTCGGCTGCGCGGACAATCAGTTCCATTTTGTCTTTCGGAAGCTTACCCAGATCATGATTCACCAGCGCGGCTGCCTTCTTCAGAAGGGCGAATGCACGGATCAACTCCGGCGGCATGCGGTCTTCGCCGATTGCGAAGTGGTGCAGTGAGCGCTCCGTCTGCGCTCCCCAATAATGGTTGGCTGGAACTTGAATCTGCCCCATGCTATCGGACTCGATACGCGTGCCCGGATTGGTTTCCTGGATCTTTTTCACGGTTGGCACAGTTACCTCCAAACGAACCACTGACCGAATTCTCCATCTTACTGTCCGGCTCTGCGCCAGTATAATCTCAGTCGTCCTGACAAGGTTCCGATTCCATCCCACAGTCTGGATCAGATCGGAAAGCGCCGTTTCCAGGCAACAAAAGCCGAGCATGGCCTTGCTGTCAGACTTCTTCGAACAGCTCTTCCTTAGTTCTAATTGCAGTCTATGCAGAGGCGCGGTGGTGTTCGTGGCCGCCAAGGCGAATGCTTAGCACCTTAGAGACGCCGGGCTCCTGCATCGTCACGCCGTAGATCATGTCGGCGAACTGCATCATGCGCTTGGAGTGCGTGACAACAATGAACTGCGTGTCCTTGCTCAAGACGCGCATCAGGTCGCCGAACCGGCTCACGTTTATCTCATCCAACGGAGCATCCACCTCGTCGAGCACACAGAAGGGGCTTGGCCGGAACTGGAAAATAGCGACCAGCAAGGCCAGCGCCGTCAGCGCCTTTTCGCCGCCTGAGAGCAGCAGCACGTTTTGCAGCTTTTTCCCCGGCGGCGATACCACGATATCGAGGCCGCTCTCTTCCTGGTTTTCCGTGTCGGTGACGCGCATAAAGGCCTGCCCGCCCTGGAACAGCCCCGCGAAGACCTGAGCGAAGTTCTCGTTGATCTTGGCCAAGGCCTCGTCGAACTTGGTGCGCGAGATCAGATCGATTTCCTTGATCGTCTCCTGCGTGTTTGCGATCGACTCCATGAAGTCTTTCCGCTGTTCATCGAGGAAGCCATGGCGCCCGGCAGTCTCCTTGTACTCCTCAAGAGCCATCATGTTCACCGGCCCCATTTGCTCGATGCGCTGGCGGAGCAGTTGGCAGCTCTCCTCTTCGGCTGCCAGAGCCTCCTCGACCAGACGCGCGATCTCCAAATCGGCGCGCAAGACAGTTGCTTCAACATTCACCTCGGTTAGGCAACTGGCCTCCAGGTGATCCATGTCCGAGCGCAGCTTGGCCACCCTGCTTGATCGGTTGGCGCGGTCTTCGCGCAACTGGTCCAGAGCAGCCCGCCCATTCTTTAATTGTGGCTCCATGGCCGCCAACTGCTGGCGCAGGGCCTGCGCTTGGCCGGAAACCGTCTGCGCCAAAGCCAGTGCCTCGGCACGTACAGCCGCCAGTCCCTGCTCGCGCTGGGCCAGTTCGGCGCTCTCCTGGATACGTTGTTCGCGCTCCGCCTGGGCCGCGGTTCTCTGCTGCTCGATGACCAGCACGCGGCGCTCCAGATCGGCATGGAGACGGTCGATGCGCTGGAAAGCTGCCTCCGCGCCGCGCCGCCGCTCTTCCAGACCGGCCAGTTCCGCAGTGAACTGCGCCGCTTCCTGCTGCAGGCCTTCGCGATTCTGGCGCAGCGTGGCCAGTTGAGCCTGCAATGCATCCAGACCGGCCTCGGCCATCGCATGCTCGGCCTCCAGCCGCACAGTCTCCTCGCGTTTCTGATCGATGCTGGTCTTCTTGGCTTCGCGTGCGTCCTTGTTGCGCACAGCCTGTGCCATCCACTCCTGCAGCCGCCGCTCAACGCGCTGCATTTCGGCTTCCATCTGCTTCAAGGCCGCCCCCTGGTTGGCGGTGTCGCGCTCGGCTAGGCGACGCTCCTCGCTGCGCGCTTCAACCTGCGCAGTGAGATCTTCGATGGCCTGCGTCAGAGCTGCCGCTTGTGTCTCCGCTTGCGCCAGATCGGTCTCCAGCCTGGCCAGACGACTTTCGGCCTCGCGCAACTCGCGCTTCAACGCCAGCGGACCCTCGATTGCCGGCTTGCCGCCCGTCATTGTTGAGTTGTGGAAGCACTCGCCCTCCGGCGTAAGGAAAAATGCGTAGGAATAGCGGGAAGCCAGCCGTTGAGCTTCACCAGAGTCCTCGACCAGGTAACCGTGCTTCAGCTTGGGCAGGATCGCCTCCAGCGACCGCCCAAAGCCGTCCAAAATGCGGATCGAATCCTTGAGCGGCGTCAGTCCAGGGCCGCTGATGGAGTCTGTGCTCTCCCCAAAGAGTGCGCCCTGCTCAGCCGGGTGGATCAGAAAAGTAGCTCGGCCATCCACGTCCGACTTGAGCAGCCTGATGCCCTGCTCGGCGGCAACCCAGCTTTCAACGACGACATAGTTGAGCTCCTCGCGAAGGAACTCGTCCACCACGCCTTCATGCGCGCCGCTTACTTCCAGGAAGTCCGCCAGCGTGCCCACCGGCGCCATGCCCTCGGCCAGCGCGCCGGGCTTCAACAGGCGCCGCACGGTTTCGGTGGAGTAGCCGTGGTTGCGAATCAGCGCCTCCAGTGAGGTGCGCCGTCCGGCCACACTGGCCTGCTCGCCGCGCAGTTGGTTGGCGCGCGTGCGTAGCGCATTTTCCTCGGCGCGCCGCGTCTGCAAAGACTCGCGCAAGGATGCGATCTCGGCTTCGAGACGTTTAAGAGCTTCGGCGGCGGATTCAAACCGATGCCTAGCTTGGCCGCTCTGCGCACCCAGGTTTTCAAGTTCGTTCCGCGCCTGGCCCATCTCGGCTTCAAGCCGCTCAGCCTCGCGTTCCAGAGCAGTCAGGCTCTCCTCGCCTTGGGCAGTGTAGTTGTGGGCGTTGCCAGCCAGGGTCAGCAGATGCATGGCGTGGCGGCGGCTGGCTTCAAGCTGCCGCTCCGCTGTGAAAACCTCTTCGGCCGCGGTGCGCGCCTCCTGCTGGCGCGTTTCAACTTTCTGGCGAAAGGCCTTGGCCTCGCCTGCCGCCGTCTCAAGAAACGTATGTTGTTGCGTCCGCTCCTCAATGATCGAACCCAATTGCGTCCGCATTCCCTCAAGCTCCGCGCTGGCCGCCGCAATGCGCGCTTCCAGTTCGCTCACCCGCTCCGTATTGGCGCGCTCCCGCGCTACAGCCCGCTCCAGCTCAACGGCCGCTTCGTTGGCATGCTTCTGCGCCTCCTGGCCCTCGCGGTCCAGTTCGTAGCCCCGCTCAGTGAGCGTGTGCTGGCTGGCCTCCTGCTCCTCGACTTCCGCCGCCGCACCATTGATCCGCCCGGTAAGGCTGACGATCTCCTGGTCCAGCCAGGCCTGGTCGGCATCCATCAGCGCCATGCGGCTGGCCAACACCACGCGCAACCGCCCGCGCAATTCGCCGTGCACAGCGGCAAACCGCTCCGCCTTGGCCGCCTGCCGCTTCAGGCTGTTCATCTGCCGCGTGATCTCTTCAAAAATGTCGTCCACGCGGGACAGGTTCTGCTTGGCGCTTTCGAGGCGCAACTCGGCCAGCCGCCTCTTGGTTTTGAAGCGCGTAATCCCCGCCGCCTCCTCAATGATGGCCCGCCGGTCGTGCGGCTTGGTGCTGAGCAGTTGCCCGATCTGTTCCTGCCCGATGATGGCGTAACTGTCCGGCCCCAACCCTGTGCCCATGAAGATATCCTGAACATCCCTCAGCCTGCACAGCTTGCCGTTCAGCAGGTATTCGCTCTCCCCGGTGCGGAAAAGCCGACGGGTGATGACGATCTCGCCCTTTTGTGGCGTGTGCTGGAACTTGCGGCGTCGAATCTTGAGCACCACCGCCTGTGGTCCCTCAGCGGTGGCTGGGGGCTGTGGTAGGTCCTGCCTATCCTCATCGCTTACCTGGCCCGGCTGCTCGGCGGCGATGATCTCCTCGGCTTCAACTGCACGCTCACGGCGCAATTCGTCCTCATCCCAGTCGGCTGCGCCGTCGTGATCGACCTCCACGTCTGGCTCCACGGGCACGGGCCCCTCATAGACCTCGGGATCGACCATGGTCAACGTCACCTCGGCCATGCCCAGTGCGTTGCGGTCCCGAGTTCCAGCAAAGATCACGTCCTGCATGTGAGCGCCGCGCAAGGTTTTAGCGCTCTGCTCGCCCAGCACCCAGCTCATCCCGTCCAGGATGTTCGACTTGCCACACCCATTCGGCCCCACTACCACCGCAATGCCCGTTCCAGGCACGGTCAACTCTGTGCGGTCGCAAAAGCTCTTGAACCCGAGAATATGTATCTTCCTCAGCTCCAGCATTTGTCACCTCGCTCGTAGTTCCCTGGAAGGGATCTACTGGACACGACCCGGCGATTGCTTTGGCCCGGTACCAACGCCAAATCGGCCAAATTGATGTGAACTTGGGAAGCGATGACAGTGTTCACGAAACCTCCAGCTAGTAGCACGAGAGCCGTAACGTCCGGCCCGTGTGAACCTAGAATCTGCAGAGGAATTCGTGGGGGCAGGAGACTCCCCGACGAATTCCTCGCCAGGGGTCATCATCCGCCCACCCAATCGATCAGGATGGAACAGCGCTTTGGGCGAACCCCTTCGCCCGTGCATCAAGTCTTACCGATGCACAGAAAAGCCTATCAGCTTCTCCACTCGAAGAGCTTGTTGAAAATCTTGGCAAAATGGTGGAATTCGAGGCTCTATTCGGAATCACACAACTCCACTTCGCTCTTCGCTGTAAGTCCCGCAAGCCGCTGGCGGGCCAGCAATGCCTATCCATGAGAAGTGGTGGACCAATATTCTCA
Organism: Terriglobia bacterium; assembly: GCA_052139985.1. Lineage (GTDB taxonomy): Bacteria > Acidobacteriota > Terriglobia > UBA7540 > UBA7540 > Bog-366. The sequence continues at coordinate 2,089 of JBKQVI010000239.1, read as the reverse complement.
ATGAGATCCGCCGAGCGTGAAGACTACTTTCCTAGCACATCCTCAATTGGCGGTCCAGACTTGGGAACGGCCGCGTGGTAGTCCTCGCCGAGCAGGGCCGCCAGTGTAGCTGCTACCTCGCTCTCGGTTACTGTTCCGGCTTTTTTGCGTTCGCCGAGGGCAGGCGTATCTGGCCCCAGGAAGACCATCCAGGTCTCTCGCGACTCGGGAATATCCTTGCCGTGGTCGGTCCATTTTTCGCCCACGCCGCGGCCGTGATCGGGCAACACGATAAGCGTTGTTTTGCCACGGTACTCGCGCATCGACTGCAACAGTTCCCACAGTTGGCGCACGTAATCGTCAGCCAGATGTGCCGCATTCAGATACTCGGCGTATGAGCCGGCGTGGGCCCAGTCATCCGTCTCCCCGAGCCCAACAAACAGCAAACGGGGCTTCGTTGCCTTCAGAAACTCGACTGCCGTGTGGAAAGGAATGGGATCGAACGCCTCATCGGGCCAGATGCGCACCGTCTCTGCTTTGAGCGCATTCAGTAGCGTCAGCTCCGATGTGGCGGGGATCGCGGTCAACGGATCGTAGCCCGCATTGACCACAAAGCCGCATCGTTGTTGATTGAAGATGCCTTGAAAGACCACCCATGCTCCGAACGCCGCCACCTTGCCCGTGAACGCCGGTTTGGCATTGAGCCACTCGAAGACCGTCACGTTGGGGTTGGGAATGTTGTCGTTGGAGCGAACGCGGGGATCGGCAACACCCGTCAGCGTCTCGCTATAGCCAGGGTAGGAAAAATTCAAACCGTTGGTCACGTGGGAGTCTGAGCCCAGATCGCGATTGCCTAATATCTGCCCCTGCGCGACAACCACGCTCCATAAAAACGGCATCAGCGCCTGCCGCCGCTCGGTTGTCGTCGGGCGCCAGTAATGCTGTTGGGCGGAGGCAGTGCGCTCCTTCGCCCCATCCAGCGCATCCGGCCCCAGCGTTTTGATCAGCTCTGGGTCCGCGCCGCGAAAGACTTCCTGCCAACGCATTCCGTCTATCATCACGACGATCACGTTCTCCGTTTTATGTGCGGTGGGCGCCTGTGCCATTCCCAGCAGCGCGAACCCCCACCCAAATACGATCGCCAAACTGCGGAGCATTTGTCTCGTTCTCATAACCCTAGGCTGCCACAATTGTGCGTCCAGCGTGTGAATCGGAAGCAACAGACGCAGGCCAGTCAACCGTTCAAATCGTGCTGTGCCTCAGGACTCTAGCCACCGCACCGGCACCCCGCTCGCGCATGCTGGCTGGAAATCGGGCACCGAGGCGCACTGATGGTGCTTTCCACTTCGCCCCCCTTGACAACCGGGGCCACATGGTTTCTATTGAAGTGTTGGTTGTGGTGACGGAGTTCACCCTTAACCGCTGTCCCTCCGATAGGCCGGACAGATGATGACTCCTGACAGGGAATCCTGTTGCGGAGTCATGTCCCGGCCCGATCCCTGATCAGAAAACTTAGGAGTTTGCGCTCATGACGAACACTTGGGCTGTGCCCTCACCTTTTCGGGTCAGGGGAGAAGGAACCAATGCGGGTTTTTGGATCATTGCTCCTGTGGCATTTCGTGCGAGTGCACGCCCTCCTTGGGCACGCTGTTCCGACGGTCAACCCGCGGAACTTCAAACAGGATTATCCGGGGAGGCGCTCTGATGACACGAACCGTTGTGTACAACCTCATTCAACTCCTGTTCGTGATCGGCTTCGGCCCTTTGTACGCCGGTGTGCTCAGCCGGTTCAAAGAGAATGTCCAGAGCAAGCGTGGACCAAGCATCTTTCAGCCATACCGGGATCTCTGGAAACTTTTTCACAAAGACGAGGTCGTGTCGTCGGAGACGACATGGATTTTTCGCTTCACTCCCTACTTGGTGTTTATCATCCCTTTGTTCGTTGCGAGCCTGATTCCGGTGCTCACCGATTACCCACTGGCGTTTGCTTTCATGGGGGACATGCTCGCCGGAGGTTTCTTCCTCGCGCTCGCCGGGTTCTTCGCCGCGCTCGCGGCAGTCGATACAGGCAACCCGTATGGGCCGATGGGCGCAAGCCGGACGCGCATGG
>JBKQVI010000238.1:0-5754 GCA_052139985.1 Terriglobia bacterium | reverse complement strand
ATCTAAAAACCCCGTCTGGCTGAGACCATAAAAGTGCGCCGGAGAGAGCAGCCCGGCTTTCGCCAATTTCTCCTCAAAGCGCCGGGCGAAGACGGAAACGGTGCGGCCCACGAGGTATTGCTTGGCCGCCGCGGTCCAGGAATTTCTACTCTGCAGCGAAGTTGATATCTTGGGTGCCGCTTCGCTGGGGCAGCGGATGCTCGGGATGGAAAACTCCTGAGCCAGACGAATGACAATGTCCGAAACACCTGGCAGGATGTGCACGTGTTTATGCCCATCGAGATGCGTCGGCAAAATACCGGCGCCCAGTACCTTCAAAATTTGCTGCCAAAGCTCAATTTCCACCTCGGCCAATTTGACTTGCCGGGTCATGATGCCCATGAGCAGCAAGGGAGGCGTCAAATACAGCCTTCCCTTGAGATTGGTCAGAGTGCGAATCTTGCGCGCCTCTGAGACCGGCACACCTTCGGTGAGATTCAAATGCACCCCAATACCCAGGGTGTACTCTCGGCGGCCCATGGAAACGGCAGCGTCGAATGCTCCGCCGTTTGCCATGAGGGTCGTGCTGGTGACGATGCCCTCTCGATGCGCATCGAGAATGGCTCTGCTCACTTGCTGGGTGAGTCCAAAATCGTCGGCGTTGACAATTAGTTGCCTCATGGTCCCCCTCTTCTGCCGGTCGGGCTATCGAGTACTTGGCCGCTAGAAGCAGGCCAAGGGCTGTCCAGAACACCGTGCGGATCTTGCGGATGATGGCCAAGGAAACACCTTCGGTCACGGCATAGCCGAGCCCCCCCAGCGTGGCGGCGGCAACTCCTTCTTGAACTCCTAATCCAAAGGGAATGAAACAAAAGGCAAATTGGACAGCACGGTTGGTGGATTCGGCAAGGTATGCGGCGAATAGCGAGGTATGCGCCGCGGTGACTTTGAGAATCAGATAAGCCTCGCAGACGCCGGTAAAATTGGTGGCGATCTCAATTCCCAAGACGGCGAGAAAGATGCGTCGGCGAGTCAGGAAGAAGTCGTAGATGGCCTGCTCGACGGCGCGCAGGTATTGCTGGTGGCGCTCAAGAGATGCCCACCCCAGTCCCACTCGCTTCAGGTAGTCGAGGGTTCTTCCCAGCAGCAAGATCCGCCGGCGGACAATCCAGCAGGCAACGGCGATCGAGGCAAGGAAGCAAATCCCCATCTCCCCACTAATCCACCTAAACCCGTTGGGCGTAACAAGTTTAAGCAACGCCAGCACGAGCCCGCTCAGCATGAACAACACAGCAGCTAGAATGTAAACGAGGTTCTCGATAACGACCGAGGAGGCACCCGCTTGCCCTGGAATCAGCCTCGAAACCACCGCGACCTTGGCGGTCTCACCCAGCAATGGCCCCGCCGGCGTCAGGTCATCAAGCGCTTCGCCCACCAGTCTTGGTCCGAAGAGGTCAAGCGCGCCTGGACGATGTCCTTGGGTTTGGTTGCAATAGCTCCAGGCCACCGCCCGCAAGAGATGCCTTGCTCCTGAAAGCAGGATCAGAAAGGCAAAGCCCCATCCCAGCAGGCGGATATTATGGAGAACGGCCTCGGGGCTACTCCGCTGCAGCACGTACACGAACAGCGCGAAGCTCGCGATGAACGCCAGCAACCGGAGGTGGCGGAGGGTTTTCTTCATCGGCCGACCCTCAGTTCTGCAAACTGTTCTTCGCGATAAACGCAGACCGCGGCGGCTCCGCCGATCTCGACCGTCAGAATCGGTGCCTGGCAGGACTCGACTCGCCGAACAAACGAGGCATTTTCGAAGTACTTCCTTCCGTCTTGGACCACAATATAAGCTGTGGGAGGAACTTTCATTCTCTTCGCCTGGTCAGAGAGATCGAAGTAACGCAAGTCGTCGCGGCCGAACTTATGGAAATAGTAGGCGAAGACCGGTGCGGTTTCGCCTCCCACACTCGCCCCCTCGGGCGCCTCAACGCAAATCTGCTGGATCGCCTCGCGCAACCCCAGGTCATTCATTTCGTCGTGGGGGAAATAGTAGCCGGTTCGACCCAGCCCCAGAGGATTCAAATAGAGCGTGTAATAGGGGTTGCACCTTGCACTGACCAAGGCTGGCTCTGCCAGGAATACCAGTGCGACCGCCGCGGCCAGCGCCGGCACCCACCGGCGATGCGTTTGCCTCGCCAGGGCTGATACCCAGGCGAAAACCCTCGCCACGCCCAGGGCGGCAATGATGTAAACCGTGGGCATCCAAGAGAGCATGTATCTCAGCCACTTGGCGCTCAGCAACGAGAAGGGAACGATCCAAAACAGGAACATCATCATCACAAATGAGGGACCCGGTTCGCTCCGGCGTTTCCACGTCTCGACCAGACCGACGATCAGAGCGACGAGGACTGGAAGAGGAGTCTTGAGGATGAGCACCAACGCGTAAAGATAAATGGGCATTCCGCCTCGCGCGTGCGCAGGATCGTCGAAGTAGAGGCGTCCCATGACCAGGTAGCCGTGATGGGCAAGCGTGCCTTCTCCCGCATAATGAAGCATGTATTTCCACGTGTTGGGCATGAGAACAACAGGGTCAGCAAGAAAGAACACGAGTGCGCAGGTGCCAAAAAGGAGCATGGTGGTGCGCCAGCGGGGTGAGGGGTAACCTGCCCTGGTCTCGAATAGGTAGTAGTACAAGAAATTCAACCCCAGGTAATGCGGGAAATATTTAGACGCCAGCATCAATCCGAAACTCGCGCCGCTTGCGGCGTGCAACCTCTTGCTGCCCCGAGCGTCCGTTGCGACCAGTTTTCTGGCCCGGAGATAGAAGAAGTAGGCGAGCCAGGTGAAGAACACCAGCAGGGTGTCCTCTTTGGCCTCACGGTTAACCATGATGGCGATGGTTCCGACCGACCAAAACAGGGCGCTGAGCAGTCCGACCTCGACACCGAAGAATTCCTGGGCGAAGAGGAAAATCACCACAGCCGTCAAGGAACCGAAGATCACGTTGGGCAGACGGATCGCAACTTCATCCGGCACGGGATGAGTCCTTCCCACTCCCCGATTCCAAGAGTCCGCGTCCGCGAGCGAGACGGCGATCAGCGACTTCATCAGCATGGGATGTTCGAGGTTGACCAGGAAATTACCGTTCATGTAGGCGCGGGCGGCCTCGACCTTGTGAACTTCATCCTCGTTGAACCCCACGCAATCCAGCCCGCGAATTCGCAGCCCGAGGCCGAGCACAACAATGAGAAATAGGGCCGCAATTTTCTGTGTTCTTGTCACATTCGCTGGCATCAGTCTTTCGCCTCTTTTTCCACTTTCTCTGTCCCGTCTTTCTGCCCGGCTTCTAAGGTTTGGGTTAAGGCTGGTCAATTAACCACATCAATCACCAGGCCGTTGACGCGGTGCTGAAATCCCACAAAGTGACCAAAATAGGGAGAACTGACATTGTTGTAGACTTCAAGCGCATTGGAGTGGTCCGTGAGATTGAGCGAATAGACGCCGAAACGAATCTTCCGGTTTTTCAGGTTGCCGAGAAAGGGTAAGTGCAGTGGGAACTCCCGGTAAACCTTTAGGTCGAGTGAGAAGAATTCCGGAAAACGTTGGCCGTTGGGCATGCCGGAGTAATTCTGGGAAGCATCGATCTCCGAATAGGGCAACCCCGAATGGACATCGACCACAGGGCTCACCGTGAAATTCCAGGGCAAAGCAAATGCTCCCCAGCCGATGACCCGATTGGGCACGTCCTGGGCAAGAGTGCCGGTGAAATCGGGGCGGATCACCGGTTGCTCCAGCGGCACGAAGACGTCGGAAAGGGTGTTCAAATCGCCGCGGGCTTGGCTCCGGACATAGGACACATTGAGATCGCTCCGCTCGTTGGGCCGGTAGTGCAGGGTTGTTTCGAACTCGTTATAGTGCGAGCCTCCGGTATTGGCCAGCCCGAGCAGAGAGCTTCCGCCCGGAACACCTGGAACAGGAGTAACGAGATAGAGATTCCGGGTTTGGCTGTAGAGATAGCTGGCTCGGATGACCATGCCACGCCGAAGTTCGCGGTCCACCTCAAAATTCCCGGCGAAATTGCGCGGGCTGGTGTCGAGATTGCGGCCGACCGCGACAAACCCGCCGCCGGGAACCCCGGCCACGTAGGCGTTTTGGAACACTACCGGCGGCTGGACCAAAGACCCGGTCTCGTCGTAGAAGCTCGCGACCCGTGTCGGGTTATCCAGAAAATCTCCAGCCAGCAGGGGGACGCGGCTGTAGAAGAGCCCTGCGTCGGCACGGATGACAGTTTTGTGGCCTTCGCCCGGTGAGTACGCCAGACTGGCGCGGGGCGCAAACGCTGCGGAACGACCGATCGACTGACTTGACAGGCGGCCACCGAGGTCAAGCGCCAAACGGTCATTGAGCATCCAATGGTCTTGGATGAACTCCGCCACCTCGGTTTCTTGGGCCTGGAGACGACCGCCCCCCTGAAAGTCAATTTGCTCATCCAGGGATCCGTCCTGTCTCAACAACCGAATGGGGTGTGAGTAGCTGGTCCCAAGGTAGGAGCGATGGGTGAGATCTGCCCCCGCTTTCAGCTCGTGGCGGCCCCACCACTCTTTCTGCGGAAATTTGTAGACCGGCAGGAATTCGAACTGATTGGATGCCCTCCTCCAGGTGTTGAAGAAGTTGCCACCCCACCCTTCGGGGGTGATGAGCATGTCTTCGGGACCTTGGCCGTGCGCATTGCTGTCAAACCGGGTGTAGCGAAACATCGTGCTCAGAAGCGCGCCGGAACTGAACTGGTAGCTATCGGTAGCCCCGACCCACGCGCCCCTTTGCCCTTCATCAGACGAGGCGGTCTGGGGAACGAGCGCCGTGATATCTGCGAACTGATTTCGCTTCGAAAACCCATTTACGTTTACCGATAACAGGTGCTGAGGTGAGAGGATTGCCTGGAAGCTGGTCATCGTATCGAAACCTTGGCGCTTGGTCTCGTTGTACGGCCAGGCCAGTCCGCGGACCGGAATCTTTTTCAGGTCATAGGTAATCGCTTCCGAAAAGTTGAGTTTGTTCTTGATAAGGGGTCCCCCGAAGAACAGGCGAGGCGTAAGCTCTGAAAGGCCAACGAGGTGGCCTGACTTACCACGAAATCCCGGAACAAAGTCCATCACTTCAAAGTGCCAATCGCCGGCGGGCGGCTTGGTCTCGATGGCCGTCAAGCCGCCCGAGAAACCGCCGTATTCGGCACCGTACGGAGTCTTGTAGACATTCATCGTCTGAATGGCATCGAGAGGTATCGGAATCGAGAAACTTCCCGTCACCGGATCAACGGTCTGCGCCGAGTCCATCAGGAGCATGCCTTGGTTCTCCGGCGCCCCCTTGAAATTGAGCTTGCCGTCCCTCGTTCGCACCACGCCCGGGACCAGAGGCAGGGCTGCGGTGAATTTCTGCTCGGCCAGCGGCAGGGTGGTGAATTGCCGGGTACTGACCGTGGCCGTCGAAGCCGTGCTCTCGGTAGAAACCGCCGCGGCCTTGTCCCGCACCTCGATCTTTTCCATGACCTTTTCCAACTCCAGGCTGACGTTCTCGATCTTGGCGCCTCCCGCCATGAGAACGACGCTTTCGGCAAAGGGTCTGAAACCAACCAGCCGTGCTTCTATCGTGTAAGTACCGGGTAACAGCTTCGTAAACTTATAGCGCCCCTCGGTGTCCGTCGTGGCTGATAGGGACTCGGTCGCTCGCGACGTGCCGGTCAGCTTCACGAGCACGCCTGGAACGGTGTCGGCTTGTCCCTGCTGG